>JAURVQ010000054.1 GCA_030655395.1 Gammaproteobacteria bacterium
CAGAAGCCGCCCGTGCAGTCACCGACGCACAGATTGGTCAGGTGATGCTGGATATACTCGACTGTTCCTCCATCCGAGGAGGCTGGTGCTGCACTCACGGCTGTGATCCCCTGTGTCCTGAACCTGTATTACGCATTCCTGTTAAATAACCCAACTGCGTGAGGGCAAACCCGGTGATGGTAGCGAGCGCATGGAGCTTGAACACACCCAGCCCGACGCCCAACAACACCAGCACCAGCACAAAACGCTGCGCGAGGCCCGCAAACAACATCAGCATGCCCCGGCCACTGCTCTGCCACGCCGCCTCACCCGCGCGCGCAACGCGCCGGCTCAACAACCACGCCAGCGCCACGGCCACCAACCCGCCATACCCGGCTGAGAGCCCCGCCCATGCCCCGGCGAGCGCAAAAAAACCCAGCGCGCTCAGCGCCAGAATGATCGCCTGCGTGACGATCACGGCGCGCGCGCCGCCGGATACCGCCTGCGTGAGTGCGTTTCTGCTCACTCTGGCCTGGTCAACAGCCTGTAAACCCTAAGGATGCCGCCCACAAACCCCAGGCAGCCCAAGATGAACATGAAGAGTGGGAGGGTGCCTAACCACACATCGAGGCCATATCCAAACAGCAACCCGACCAGCACCGTGGAGGTCAACATCGTACCCGCCCCCATCAGCGCCAGGCCGGTTCCCTTGGCCTTGCTCATAGGGCGCGAAGTATAAAGGTGATGCAGTACGACGTCAACGATACCGCCGCCCCGAAGTGCTCCATCCGCCTCAGGCCGCCCTCTGCGAGGGTGCCGGCGCGTTATATGCTAGACTGGATGTATAACTATCGGTACCACCTGATAGGGGGGGCTTGGACGATGCGCATACTCTCATTAACCGCCCTTGCGGCGCTTTTCATCACGCTGCTCAGCACCCCGCTTGCCGCCGCGACCAATGACAAGGGCAACTACGACAAAGACTCCATCATTAAGGAGGCGAGCAGCTTTTTCGGCGAGAGTACCGAAGGGCTGGCCAAGGTGATCGAAAAGGCCTTCAATGACCATGGCCGTCCGAACGGCTACATCAAGGGCGAAGAGTTGAGCGGCGCGCTGGTGGTGGGGCTGCGCTATGGCGACGGCGCCATCACGCTCAAAAGCGGCGGCACGCGCAAGGTACACTGGACCGGCCCCTCCATCGGCTTCGACGCCGGCGCCAATGCCTCCAAGGTGTTCGTCCTCGTGTACCACCTGCCCGCCGCCAGCGCCATCTATCAGCGTTTCCCCGCCGTCGAGGGCAGCTTCTATTACGTCGCCGGCGCGGGCATCAACTATCAGCAGAAGGATAAAATCATACTCGCGCCCATCCGCTTGGGCGTCGGCCTGCGCGGCGGCGTGAACATCGGCTATCTGAGCTACAGCAAGGAAAAGACCTGGATGCCGTTTTGAACTGAGATTACGTCGGCTGCAGATATATTAAAGCGCACCCGGTGAAACAGCGCGTCTTTCACAAACGATTGCGCCAATATCCTGGCCGCCTATGCAAGTGCATCACTGCGACAACAATGATTCCTTCAGCCTCAATCCGGTAAAGAACCCCATAAGGAAATCGTCTTACCAGACAGCGCCTGATTTGGCCTCGAATTACGGTACCAAGATTGGGGTGCAGGGCCATTGCTTCGATGGCCCATTTAATTTCCGCAAGAAAATCCACGCCAAGACCAGGGGCCCGAGATTCATAGTACTGCGCAGCGGCAAACATCTCCTCCTCGGCGGGCGGGAGGAAGAAGGGGGCTTTCATTTAAGCCTTGAGGCGGCTTCCTGGAAGGTCTGTGTCGCAGGTTTTAGAGTCAACTTCCCTGCGCGGTACGCCTGATAACGCTGTTCAGCTTCTTGGAGCCAAAGCTCTTCAACATCTTCCGGCTGCCCGGTATCAAGACTGGCGATAATGTGCTCCGCCAAAAGCGCCCGATCTTCGGTGGGAAGCTCCAGTACCTCGCGTTCTAGTTCATTCATCTTGCGTGACATGAGCAGCGTCCTTAATGCGTAACCTAATCCTGGTTGATAAACTAGACCCAACGCAAAGCACCTGTCAATCTGAAATTACGCTGGCCTAAAAGGCGATGTCGCCAAAGCTCCGCACCTTCAGGTGTTCCGCTGCCATCTCGCCGCCATCTCTTAATACCCACACCGTCTGCATGCCCGCTGCGCGCGCGGCATCAAGCTCTTCCTTGATGTCGGAGAGAAACAGAATATCGCACGGCGCAAGTCCGATGCCCTGCGCGATTTTGCGGTAAGACTCCGCCTCTCTTTTCGCCCCCACCGTGGTATCGAAGTAACCTGAAAACAGCGGCGTGAGATCGCCGTACTCCGAATAGGCGAATAAAAGTTTTTGCGCCTGCACCGAGCCGGAGGAGAAGACATACAATTTTATTCCCTGCGCATGCCACTCCTTGAGTTTGCGCACCGCATCTTCGTACACATGGCCTTTGAAATCGCCTTGCTTGAAGCCCGCCTCCCAGATCATGCCTTGCAGCGCCTTGAGCGGCGTGACTTTTTTATCTTCGTCTATCCATTGAATAAGTTGGGCGATGATTTTTTCATCATCGGCACGCCCGCCCACCCTCTGACTCACCTCATCCAGCAGTTTGCGCACCGCCGCATCGTTCGCATGCGTACGCACGAACTCCGCCATGCGCGCACGCGAGTAGGGGAACAATACGTCTTTCACAAATGACAGCGAGGACGTCGTGCCCTCGATGTCGGTCACAATAGCTTTAATCATGTTGTCACTCGTGGTTCGTCTTCAGGCCGGCTGCGCATCGCGCATCCACGCAAGATACGCGGCTGCACCTTCTGTATTTTCGGCGGGCGACCACGGCGCGAAATCCTCTTCCGGCGTCGGGATATAAGCGCCCTCTTTCACCTCCAGCGCCAGCGACAGAGGGTTAAACGACGATAACCTAATTAGCTCGTAGGATGGGTGAAACCCATCGGCCTTCTCTCGCATGTGTCCGGTGAATGATGGGTTTCACCCATCCTACTGCGCTGTTGCTGTCGCGCGAGTACAAAGCCGAATTCGTTCATGCCTGTGGGCACACCTGCACCGGCGGGCTATTTGATGTGCTTCAGGATGCCTTCCAGTTCGTCGAGGCTGTTGTAGTGGATGACGAGGCGGCCTTTGCCGCTGTCGCCGTGCTCCACGCGCACGGGCGCGCCGAGTTTTTCGGCGAGGTCATTTTCGAAGCGGCGGATGTCGGGATCGGTATGCGGTTTTTTCCTGGCCTGCGTGGACTCGGACTGCAGGCGCCGCACCAGTTGCTCGGTCGCGCGCGCCGAAAGTCCGTTGGCTGCGACGCGTTGCGCGGCCTCACTCTGCGCCTTGCCGGTGAGCCCGAGCAGTGCGCGGGCGTGGCCCATGCCCAGCTCGTTTTTTTCCAGCAGTTTGCGCACATCTTCGTTCAGCGTGAGCAGGCGCAGCAAATTGGTCACCGCTGCGCGCGAACGTCCGACGGCCTCGGCGGCACGTTCGTGCGTCATGTCGAATTCGCTGATGAGGCGCTGCAGGGCGTTGGCCTCTTCCAGCGGATTCAGATCTTCGCGCTGGATGTTTTCGATCAGCGCCATGGCAATGGCGGCCTGATCGGCCACCTTGCGCACCACCGCCGGGATGTCGGACAGACCCGCTATCTGCGCGGCACGCCAGCGGCGTTCGCCGGCGATGATCTCGTACTGTCCGCCCGCAATCGGACGCACCACGATGGGCTGCACCACGCCCTGCGCGCGGATGGAGTTGGCGAGGTCTTCCAGCGTTTCCGGGCGCATGTCCATGCGCGGCTGATATTTGCCGCGCCGGATCATATCGAGCGGCAGCATGCGCAGGTCGCCCTCGTTGGCCTGGCTGTTGGAGAGCGCGCCGCCGAGCAGCGCATCGAGGCCGCGCCCCAAGCCGCGTTTTTTAATTGCCACTGGCTACCTTCTCCCTGTTCGCTGCGCCCGCGTGCGCCTGCTTGTCTTTTTTCAGCATCTCGCCGGCGAGCGCGAGGTATGCGAGCGCGCCGCGCGAGGATTTGTCATATATCAGCGCCGGCATGCCGTGGCTGGGCGCCTCGGCGAGACGCACGTTGCGCGGAATCACGGTGCGGTAAACCTTGTCGTCGAAATGTTGCGTGAGCTGTGCGGAGACCTCGTTGGAGAGATTGTTGCGCGGATCGAACAGCGTGCGCAATAGCCCTTCAATGGCGAGCGCGGGGTTGTGCGTCTGGCGCACGCGCTCGATGGTATCGATCAGGGCGGACAGCCCCTCCAGCGCGTAGTACTCGCACTGCATGGGAATCATCACCGATTGCGCGGCGACCAGCGCATTCACCGTGAGCATGTTGAGCGACGGCGGGCAGTCGATGAGGATGTAATCGTACTGCGCGCTGACCTGCGCGAGCGCGAGCCGCAGACGGTGTTCGCGCTGCACCTTGCCGATCAGCTCCACTTCGGCGGCGGTGAGATTGGCGTTGCTCGGCAGCACGAAAAAGTTTTTCATCAGCGTGGGCAGGATGGCCTCGGCGGGCTGCGCGTCACCGATCAGCACGTCGTAGCTGGAGTGGCTGATGGCGTTTTTATCGATGCCGCTGCCCATGGTGGCGTTGCCCTGCGGGTCGAGGTCCACCAGCAACACGCGCCGGTTGCAGGCCGCGAGCGAGGCCGCGAGATTGATGGCGGTGGTGGTCTTGCCGACGCCGCCTTTCTGGTTAGCAAGTGCGATGATGCGCGCCATCACACCGGCTCCTGCGGCGCGGCATGGCGCAGGCGCACCAAGTGGCGCTGCTCGTTCAGACCGGGGACGGTCAGGGCATGCACCTCGATAATCTCAAAACTCGCCGGCACCTGCGCCAGCTCGTCCTCCGGAAACACGCCCTTCATGATAAGAAACTCACCTTCCGGCGCACACAGCGGCGCGGCGTCTTCTAGTATTTGTGCAATGGTGGCATAGGCACGGGCGATCAGTGTATCGAATTTCCGCACCGGGAGGTACTTCTCCACCCGCGCATGCACCGCCTCGACGTTGCCGAGCTTGAGCTCCACCGCCGCCTGGGTAACGAAGCGCGTTTTTTTCGCGTTGCTGTCCAGCAACACAAAGGAAAGGCCGGGCCGCGCAACGGCCAGCGGGATGCCGGGCAGCCCCGCGCCGGTGCCGATGTCGAGCACGCGCGGGCCTTTCACATAAGGCAGGATGGCAAGGCTATCGAGCAGATGGCGCGTGACCATGTCGTGCGGGTCACGCACGGCGGTCAGATTGTAAACCCGGTTCCACTTTTCGATGAGCCGGAGAAAATCGATCAGGCCTTGCTCCGCAGCACCGGGAAGCGCCACACCGAGCTGCACGAGGCCGGCGTGGAGCGTGTCCTTCAGCGGCTCATTATACATAGCGCCCTAAATCTACTGCGCGTCTTTGATGCGGGTGCGTGCGGTGCTCGGAATCCTCATGTACTCTTAATGTACACTCCGGTTCCTGCGCTCCGCCACCCCCGCCTGCGACGCACATGGATGTGCTAGTGTCGCGGGAGGCAGGATGCCGGGAGCGACCAAGCCGCTCGCTACGATTTATGGCGCTATGTATATTGCGCACGCCGTTTTTTCACATGCACCCACAACAGCGAGATGGCGGCGGGGGTAACGCCGGAGATGCGGCCCGCCTGGCCGAGCGTGGCGGGCTTGTGCGCATTGAGCTTGAGCTGCACTTCTTTTGAGAGACCGCGCACGCTGCTGTAATCGAGGTCCAGCGGCAGCGTGGTTTCTTCACTCCTGCGGCTGCGCTCGATCTCGTCACTCTGGCGCGCGATGTAGCCGTGGTATTTGGCCTGTATCTCGACCTGCTCCGCAACCTTTTCATCCGCCACCGTTTCACCTGCGCCGGAGAGCGTCATCAACGAGCGATAGGTCACGTCCGGACGGCGCAACAAATCCGCCAGCGTCGCCTCACGCGCCAGCGGCTGGCCCAGCACGCGCGCGGCATCCTCTTGCGGCAACTTCTCCGGGCGCATCCAGGTGGCGCTCAGGCGCTGCTGTTCTTTTTCAACCGCCGCGCGCTTGGTTTCAAGCACGCGCCAGCGCGCATCATCCACCGCGCCGAGTTCGCGGCCCTTGGGCGTGAGACGCAAATCCGCATTGTCTTCGCGCAACATCAACCGATACTCCGCGCGGCTGGTGAACATGCGATACGGCTCGGTCGTGCCGCGCGTGATCAAATCATCAATCAGCACGCCGACATACGCCTCGTCGCGGCGCGGACACCACGGCGCTTTACCCTGCACGCGCAACGCGGCGTTGATGCCCGCGATAATGCCTTGCGCCGCCGCCTCTTCGTAACCGGTGGTGCCGTTGATCTGGCCCGCGAAAAACAAGTTGTCAATAATTTTTGTTTCGAGCGAAGGCTGCAAATCGCGCGGATCGAAATAGTCGTACTCAATCGCGTAGCCGGGGCGCGTGAGGTGCGCGTTTTCAAAGCCCTTGATGGAGCGCACCAGCTCGATCTGCACATCGAATGGGAGACTGGTCGAGATGCCGTTAGGATAAACCTCGTGCGTGGTCAAGCCTTCCGGCTCGACGAAAATCTGGTGCGAAGTCTTGTCGGCAAAGCGCACGATCTTGTCTTCGATGGACGGACAATAGCGCGGCCCCACACCTTCGATCACGCCGGTGTACATCGGCGAGCGGTCGAGGCCGCCGCGGATGATGTCGTGCGTGCGCTCGTTGGTATGCGTGATGTGGCACGGCACCTGGCGCGGATGATCTTCGACGCGCCCCATAAATGAAAACACCGGCAGCGGTTCGTCGCCCGGCTGCGGCGCGAGCTTTGAATAATCTATCGTGCGCCCGTCGATGCGCGGCGGCGTGCCGGTTTTCAGCCGACCCACACGAAACGGCAAGTCACGCATGCGGCTCGCCAGCGCGTTCGCGGGCGGATCACCCGCGCGGCCGCCCTGATAATTGGACAGCCCGACATGAATCCGCCCGGCGAGAAAAGTGCCCACCGTCATCACCACGCACTGCGCACTGAAGCGCAAACCCATCTGCGTGACGACACCCATCACGCGCTCACCTTCGATAATTAAATCGTCCACCGCCTGCTGAAAAATCGAAAGATTAGTTTGTGTTTCCAGCGCATGGCGCACCGCCTGCCGGTACAGCACACGATCCGCCTGCGCGCGCGTGGCGCGCACCGCCGGGCCCTTGCTCGCATTCAAAATGCGAAACTGTATGCCGGCCTGATCCGCCGCACGCGCCATCAGGCCGCCGAGCGCATCGACCTCTTTCACCAGATGCCCCTTGCCGATGCCGCCGATGGAAGGATTGCAACTCATCTGGCCCAGCGTCTCGATGCTTTGCGTGAGCAGCAGCGTGCGCGCGCCCATGCGCGCAGACGCAAGCGCCGCCTCGGTGCCCGCATGCCCGCCGCCGACTACGATCACATCAAAATTTTCTTGATAAAACATTAGGAAACCATGGCCTTGCTTTGTTTTTCTGCCCAACCGCCTGAAGTAATATTTTCAACAAAACACCGTGGCGCACTGCACTCTGGCGGATCAGCCTTGACTCGTGGCGCGAGGGGGTATACGTTTGCGAAACGCGCGCTTGGAATTAAATATAAGACTTTGTCTTTTAAAATAAATTTAAAAGTGTGGCGCCCACTAATGTCGCAAAATAATACCCCATTTAGGGGGTCTACTTCCAGTTCATCGTAAGTGGCACGCATGAAACAGGAAGGTACTGCCCAATTGCGAGGCAGCGTTCGCGCTGGCGCATAACGCGAGCGTTAGTGCGAACGAGCCGAATCTACGTTTCGGGCAGATAAGTTTACGTGAACTGATTTTTCAGGGGCTATGGTGACATGAAGATGCCAATTTTCATTACCAAGGCTGAATCTCTCACTCTCACGCCGAACAATTCGTTCGAGCGAGCGCTCGCGGGAACCATCATTACATATCCCCGGCCTTCCTTGCCGCAAGCACCGCGCAATCCATCCGTTAGGCTATCCGTGGGATAGACAAGTGGCTAGAACCAACACGCTTGTGATTCGCGATCTTGCATCTCTAGATCTGTGGAGGCAGCAGTTGCGTAACATTACGTGGTCGCGGAACCTTCCCGCCGCACAGTTTCAACTCCAGGAGTTCTCATACGAACAAAACCAACGTTTCTCGGCACTCGCCAGCAGTTTTCAGAAGGCGTGTGGTTGTGCGAGTAGCGGTTTCTTCATGAGTGTCACCGTCGTCGCGGTCATTGTTTCTTATTTCGTATCCGGAAATCATCTTTCCAACATCAATCTTCTGCATGTCCTGTCTCTTGTGGGTATCACCGTCCTTGCTGCACTTTCCGGCAAGCTCTTGGGCTTGTTCTGGGCACGGTGGCGATTGTTAAGACTTGCCACGAGCGTACACAACATGATCGTCAGGGCTACACAACGAGCAGTTACTGAATCAATCTAAGAGGAGGCTGAAACATGGGACGCGTCTGCAGAGAAGTCCAGGATCAGGTCGTAGGCAATTGCAACAATATTCAGTGTACTAGCTTCACCAATTGCAACAGCATTCAGTGCACTAGCTTCACCGGTTGCGCCTGGTGGAACGTCCCGTGCCACGTAGCTCGGGGCGTGTGCGTCGCGGCCGCAGTTATCGCACGCGCAGCCTGCTGGGTTGCTCGGGCCGCCTGCGACACGGCCGCAGCTCTCGCACGGGCAGCCTGCTGGGTTGCTCGGGCCGCCTGCGTCGTAGCCGCCGAGGTGGCTCGGACCGCTTGCATCGTGGCCGCAGCTCTCGCGCGCGCAGCCTGTGAGGTCGTGAACTTCGTGCTTGACGTGATCGGGTTCATCGTCGAAGTGATCCTCAGTATTCCGATCATCGGCGGCATCATCCGGACGATTCTGAACTGGGTAACTGAGATCATCTGGCGAATTGTTGGTATCTTCGACTTTCTAGCGTCGCTTGCCGGCATCCGCCCGCGCAAGAAGATGTATTTCGGCGTGATTGTCCCTCCGATTACCCCAATCGCTTCGGATGCCGATATCCAACGTCAAGTTGATGCGACCGTGGCGTTTTATGATCAGACGTGCAACATAAACATGATCTTCACGGGCATCTGCCATACGGATGTCTCACCACCAGCTGCCGGACTTACCGTTGGATGCGACGCGGGTGGGTTCTTCAACGACTGGTTGCTCACAGGGTCCTATTTCGAATTTGCGTCCGCGACATGCAAGTTCACGGATAGTTTTAGGCGGATCATCGGGTTGGGTGCCGAAATCATCGTGTTCATCGTTCAGAATGTAACTCCAGCAAACACCAACGGCTGCAGTTTTGGATCGACTCACAACTGGGTCGTCATTGAGGCACTACCCACCGATCAGGCGTTCGTGGCAGCTCATGAGATAGGGCATGCATGCTGGTTGCTTCATGATGGCGACCCTGCCAACCTGATGAATTCGACCACACCGACGGCTAATCCTACACTCACGAACTTGCAGATTGCGGTTGTTCGTTGGAGCAAGCATTGTGTCTATATCTAACGTGACAAGGAGATGAGTGATATGAAATCCGAAACGAACGACGCCGGTGATCGGCCCCAACCTAGCTGCAACGTCAACTCAACGTTTAACTTCACGGTGGGCGGGTTTGCAATTGCTGCCGCACTGCTGATCGGCTATCTAGCATATGTGTATTGGTGGAAGTGATGCGATAGGCGCGCGGCTGTCTTCCGCGCGCCCCTCTTGAAAGGAACGGATCAGTTCTCACTTTCAAAGAAGAAATGGGCTTGGCTCGATTAACAGCAGCGATGCCTAACAATACCATCGAGCGGACGTGCCCCGGCAAGCCGAGTCCCGCCGCTCATGTCAAACGTTAGGCCTGATCAAACAGCTTCCGGTGACAATGGTTCTGAACCATCGATTTTGGGCAGATCAATTCAAAGGTGCTTTCGTCCCGGAAGTGCGGGCGCTGGTCGAAACGCTTGAAACCAGACTCCTACCGACCTTTGCAAACCTCAAATCCGAGGCGGACGCCAAGGAGAAAGAGGAACGGGAACGGTTGGGTTCCTTGCCCGGTGATGGTAGTGAAGACATGGCTGACTTAGCTGAAAGGGCCTTCGAGATCGGACTCGCGCACTACCAAACGATGATGAGCATTCGCCAGGGACTGCTTAACATGTTTGCGGTCGCCTTGTTTCATCTTTATGAGCAGCATGTGATGTTGTTTCATCGGCGAGAGGTGTTAGAGCCTAGGGAGGAGAACGACTCAAAGTTTCTTAAGCATTCCGTTTTCCGCGAGCGGCTGAGAAATCTCGGCATTGATGCAACCTCTTTTGCGTCCTGGCCGGTGCTTCAAGAACTTGGATTGGTGGCAAATACAGTCAAGCACGCGGAAGGCGACTCATCGGCCAAGCTTCATGCGCAACGCCCGGCCCTTTTTGAGCCGCCCGAACTCGCAGGATTCGGTTTCGCAGGTTTAAAGTCCGTCGCACGAGTCTTTACTCCATTAACGGGCGATGACATTTATGTATCGCTGGAAGATTTGAAGCGCTATGCCGATGCGGCCGGGCAGTTCTGGGAAGAGCTATCAGATGCACTGGCTCAGGCCTAACTTTAGTTCGAGCGGACGCGCTGAAGCGCGCCGCTCAATAAGACGTTGGGCGGCAATCGAGCTGCACAACACTGTCACCCAAAAGGAGCATGATCTATGTGTAGCCAAGCTCTCATTGGCCACTCACTACAGATGGCGTTGTTGTTCGTATTGGGCCTCGTCAGCTCGTTTGCTCTCGCACAACCGCCTGCTGAGGAGCCGGCACTGACGTGGACTCCCCGTGATGCGCAGCTTAAGTGGGGTCCCTGCCCGCCGTTCTTGCCCAAAGGATGCGCGATTGCCGTTCTACACGGCGACCCTGCGAAAGACAATGTCGACGTGTTCTTCAAAGTGCCCGCCAAGTCGGCCATCCCGCTGCATTGGCACACTTCGGCGGAGCGCATGGTGCTGGTCGCAGGCGAGCTTCATGTCACCTATGACGGTCAGAAGAAGGCGGTACTCAAGCCAGGGACTTATGCGTACGGTCCCGCCAAACGACCGCACAAGGGCTTCTGTGCAAGCGCCGTCCCATGTGTCCTTTTCATTGCCTTTGAATCGCCGTTGGACGCAGTGCCGATCGAAGGCCCATCGAAATAGAACCATTGCCGCCCAATTTGAACGTTCAAGCGAACACTCGCGGGTGATTTCCTCTCTTCCCCGGCATCCCTTACCGCGAGCGTCGCTTAACTCCAACCTTCGGCGTCACGGGACACTGATTCCGACATCCCGCGGGAGGTACGATGGCATTGACTGATGAGTACGATAAAACGGCAAGCGACATTCGGCGGCCCGGGTCTGAGCAGGTCGGCGTGCTGGATGTCAGAGAGCTGATTCGGCACGCCACGCTCGCGTCCTCCAGTCACAACACCCAGCCCTGGAAATTCCGCATCCAGCAAGACTCGATCACCATCCTGCCCGACTTCTCACGACGTTGCCCGGCGGTCGATCCAGATGACAGTCACCTCTTCAAGAGCCTGGGCTGCGCAGCCGAGAATCTCGTTCATGCTGCTGCAGCACAAGGTTTCTCGGCTGATGTGCGATTCGATCCCGGAGAAGACGGCGTTATCGTTCTTCTGAACCGTGACGCCTCGGCCCGCGCGACGAATCTTTATCAGGCAATAACCAAACGCCAATGTGTAAAGACTGCCTATGACGGCACCCCACTTGTGGCGCCGGAGCTTGAGATGTTGGAGAAAGCGGGTGAGAGGCAGAATGTCCGCACAATCATGTTGTTGTCGGAGGCGCAGAAGGACGCGGTTATTGACTACGTCACTCGGGGGGATTTCGCCCAACTAACTGATCGAGCTTTTCGAGACGAACTTGTTTCTTGGATTCGCTTCAATCCTGGTGAAGCAATACGCACGGGCGACGGCCTGTCCGGGCGCACCAGTGGCCAACCGGCATTGCCGACCTGGTTGGCGAAGTGGATCATCGGGCTGGTACTCACGCCGAAAGGGCAAGCCGAGACCGATGCCAAGAACATCAGAAGTTCCGCCGGCGTGGCGGTCTTCGTGTCAAACCACAACGATAAGGCTGCGTGGGTCGAAGCTGGACGCGCATATGAGCACTTTGCCCTGCAAGCGGCCTCATTTAATGTCCGCACTGCCTTCATTAACCAGCCGATCGAGGTGCGCCCGTTGCGCCCGCAGTTCGAATCATGGCTGGGGCTCGATGGAGAACACGTGCAGCTCATGGTACGTTTCGGCCACGGCCCTATGGCGCCCTTCAGCCTACGTCGCCCAATTGACGACGTGATTATTGTGAACTAGTCAGCAGGGCTACCAGACGACGCCTATGCGAGTGACGCCGAACCCTGCATTCGAGCGGGACGCGCCAAAAGCGGCGCGCCCCTCAATTTGAATGTTGGGCGCTACCCATTGGGAGACATGTATGCTGCAACTTCGTCCATCCTGTGAGTGCTGCGACAAGGCACTTCCCCCCGACTCCACTGAGGCACGCATATGTTCGTTCGAGTGCACTTTCTGTGCGTCGTGTGCGGAGGCCGTGCTCCACGGCAAATGCCCCAACTGTGGCGGCGAGCTTGTTGCACGGCCAAGGCGCCCAGCCAGCAAGCTTGCGGCATACCCTGCATCAACCGAGCGCGCTTACAAACCAGCAGGTTGTGCAAAGGGAGTAGTATAGTGACTGCGACCGCGCCCAACCCATCATTCAGGCGGGGCGCGCTTCAGGGCGCTCTTTAATTCAGATGTTGGGCTTCAGTAGAAAGGAGAACGGCAAATGGTAAAACGCACAATCTGGGCTGTTGCAGCAGTGTTTATTGCGTGGTCGATTCTGGATTTCATCCTGCACGGATTGCTTCTTCGCTCCACCTATGAGGCCACAGCCAGCCTGTGGCGCCCGATGGACGAGATGAACATGCCTCTGATGTATTTCGTCACGCTGGTATTCACTGCATGTTTCGTGCTTATCTATGGACTTCTGGTCGGGCAGAAATCACTGGCGTCGGGCATTCGCTTCGGAGCGCTCTTCGGTCTGGCCACCGGCATCTCCATGGGTTTCGGCTCCTACAGCTATATGCCCATTCCTCTGACACTCGCATGGAGCTGGTTCTTGGGAAGCTGGATCGAAGCAATTACAGCGGGAGCAATTGTCGGCGCGATAATGAAATCTTGAGGCTCAATGGACCGAAAGCCCAACAAGGGCATGATCGAGAAGAAAGATGGAACCTCGCATTAGCCTCATTACACTTGGCGTTGCAGACCTGGAGCGGGCCACTCGCTTCTACGAAGAGTGTCTTCGTCTGCCTCGGCTCAAGACCCCGCCATCGGTGACTTTCTTCGAGCTCGGAAAGACATGGCTTGCTCTTTGGTCGCGTGAAAGTCTGGCCGCCGACGCTGGCCTCTCTTCCGAGGGGTCTGGGTTTGCGGGGTTTTCTCTTTCCCATAATGTGCGCTCTCCGGCCGAGGTCGATGCTTTGCTGGCGCACGTCGCCGCATTTGGCGCCAAAGTCGTGAAACCTGCGCGCTCAACCGACTGGGGCGGTTACGCCGGCTACTTCACCGACCTCGATGGGTTTCTCTGGGAGGTTGCCCATAACCCGGATTTCCCCCATGTGTAGCATCACGTCCAACAAGGCGCTCCAGCCGGCGTTGGCGCTATCGCACCGCCGCGGCTGAGCTTGATCGTTCGGCGGCAGTGGGCCGCAAGATTTACAATCCGCCAAGTTATGGCAAAAGGAGAAGTAAAATGCTCGAGACCATTGCAGTCGTCTTGGTTGTCCTCTGGCTTCTGGGTTTTGTCACCTCGTACACCATGGGCGGGCTCATTCATGTCCTCTTGGTCATCGCGGTCGTGGTGGTTTTGATTCGGGTCATTCAAGGTCGGCGCCTGTAACGACCCCGGAATGGTTCTATGCAGCGGGGCACTGGGCAGCGCGGTCCCGGTTTTACTAGTCACTCCCTGGCGCGCTGTCCGTGGTGGGGATCCAAGAGTTTTTAATAGGAGGAGACGAAATGAACGCAGTCAAGCTTGCGGCAATCGTGCTGATCGTGGCCGGCGTCCTGGGGTTGGTGTATGGCAGTTTCAGCTACACCAAGGAGACCCATGAGGCCACGCTGGGACCGATCGAGTTGTCGGTAAAGGAGAAGCAGACGGTCAACGTCCCGGTTTGGGCTGGCGTGGGAGCGATAGCGATTGGCGGCGTGCTCCTGCTTTTTGGAAGCAAGAAGAGCTAGCCGCTGCACGAGTAACAACTGGTCTTAGGCGGCTCTGGTTTTGGGCTTACCCATTGCCGTAAGGGTAGGCCCGGCATCATCAAAGTTTGTCCCAATACTCATGTGGGGCGACGAACGCGGCCGTTGAAAAGCGTCGAAACGGAGGCGCCGGAATGACGAAGAAATCCTTTCCCTTGTCCAAGGTCTATCGCCTGCTCGAGCCGGGGCCGGTCGTGATGGTCACCACCGCCCGCAAGGGCCGGGCGAACATCATGACCATGTCGTGGCACACCATGATGGATTTTGAGCCGCCGCTCGTGGGTTGCGTGATCAGCAACCGGAACTACACGTTCGACATCCTGAAGGCGACCAGGGAATGCGTGATCAACATCCCGACGGTGGGCTTGGCGAAAAAAGCAGTGGGCTGCGGCAATACCTCTGGACGCAGGGTCGACAAGTTCAAGAAGTTTGGTCTCACGCCCGTGGCTGCCTCGCGCGTTAAGGCGCCACTTATCGACGAGTGCTATGCCAATCTTGAATGCAAGGTCGTCGACGGAAAGATGGTGGCCAAATACAACCTCTTTGTTCTGGAGGTGCTCAAGGCGTGGATTGACCCCCTGGAGAAACATCCGCGGACGATTCATCATCGCGGGAGAGGCACGTTCATGGTGGCCGGTGAGACGATCCAGTTGCCTTCCAGAATGAAATAGCTTCCCTCGCCAGGCAATGAATGCTCGCCCCCTCCTGACTGGACGCGCAGCACATTCGACTACTATGATGTTTGTACGGATCTCGACAGTCTTCGTGAGACAGTACCGGAGGGAAGAAATATGATGAAGAACGGGGGCGTGAACATCATAGTGGCAGGTCTCGTCGGTGGATTTATTGGTAACGGCGTGTCCGGCCGGTGAGCTGGCCCGACCAACGATATAGACTTCCTATCATCAGGATAGGAACAATCAATTTTTGCTATTCGGTTTAGTCGGCTATTGTGACACCTCGTTTTCAATGCACGAATGGAGATAGAAACATGAGCCAGAAGCCCAAATGTCCCTTGACCAGCGCCAATGGGGCACCGGTCGCGGATGACCAGAACAGCATTACCGCCGGTGAGCGCGGTCCGCTGACCTTCGATAATTGGCGCGCCTTTGAAAAGCTCGCGCACTTTAATCGCGAACGTATTCCGGAGCGGGTGGTGCATGCGCGTGGTACGGGCGCCTACGGCACGTTCACGCTGACGAAAGACATGTCGGAATACACCATCGCCAGGTTTCTTCAGGGCAAGGGTAAAAAGACCGAGATGTTTGCGCGCTTCTCCACTGTCGGTGGTGGGCAGGATTCCAGCGACTATGCGCGCGACCCCAGAGGCTTTGCTCTCAAGTTCTACACCGAAGAAGGCAACTTCGACATAGTGGGCAACAATACGCCGGTGTTTTTTCTCAGGGACGGGATCAAGTTCCCGGATTTCATTCATTCTCAGAAGAAGCATCCGGCAACGAACCTGCCGAATCCGGCCGCAGCCTATGAATTCTGGGCGCACAGCCCGCAGTCGCTGCATCAGATCACGATTCTGATGTCGGATCGCGGCATCCCGGCCTCGCTCCGCCACATGCACGGGTTCGGCTCGCATACCTTCAGTTTCTGGAACAAGCAGGGCAAGCGCTTCTGGATGAAGTGGCACTTCAAAACCAATCAGGGGATCAAGAACCTCACCAACGCAGAGGCAGTCAAGATGCCGGCGTTCGGTGCGCACCAAGATATGGTCGAGTCCATCGAGCGGGGCGACTACCCGAGCTGGGCAGTCAAGGTGCAGATCATGACCGAGGATCAGGCCAGAAGCCATGCGACCAACCCGTTTGACCTCACCAAGATATGGCCGCATGCGGATTTTCCCTTGATCGAGATCGGCCAGCTGGAACTCAACCGGAATGTGACCAACTATTTTGCCGAGACCGAGCAGGCGGCGTTCAGCCCCGGTAATTTTGTGCCGGGCATCAGCGCTTCGCCGGATAAAATGTTACAGGCGCGGCTGCTCGCGTATCCGGATGCGCATCGCTACCGGGTGGGCGTGAACGTGAATCAGTTGCCGGTCAATTCGCCGCGCTGCCCGTTTCACCACTATCAGCGCGACGGCGCCATGGCCGGGATGCCTCCGGCGTTCGGCTCGGACAACAACCAGGGCGGCGGCGTGAATTTTTACCCTAACGACCGCGCCACCGAGGGCGCACCCGCACCGATGCCGGAGATTGCGGAACCTCCTATGCCGATTCTCGGCGAGGCATGGGTCAAGACCTACGATACACAGGGGGAAGACAACTTCACTCAGGCGGGAAACCTGTATCGGTTAATGTCCGATGACCAGAAAAATCAGTTGGCGAATAATATCGCCGGCGGCCTGATTCATGCGACGAAAAGTGTTCAGCAGAGAATGCTGGCGCAATTCGGCGCGGCAGACCCGGATTACGCGGCGCGCGTCCAGAAAGCCATGGCCGCAACTGCGTAGCACGGCGCCGAAGAAATACAGTTGGGGCTGAGGAAACGGCCTAACCAGGTTGAGAGGGGCGCAGCGGTAGTGGCGCCCCTCACTTTTATCGTTAAGCGTCAGGCACAATTGGCTCTCGCGATCACATGCGTTTCGTTGTCTTGGGCATGGTAAGCTGATTCACTCCACTCGAACCCATCAAGCCGGTTGCTTGATCTGACCTCTCGAATTAAAGCTGCTTGCCTACTACGAAAATCACATGGTTCCGCCGGGCCGGCACGGCGTTGGCTGATTTTTTTCTCCTGACGCGGCGCGGGTTTAATCGGCTCTGCATGGTGCAGAACCGGGAGCGGATAAGGCTGGTGGCGGAAATGGCCCAGACGCGGGGGTTGCTGCCGCTGCTCATGAAGCAGCGCAACGGCTATCGCTGGACCGCGGCGGACCGCCTGGAAATAAGGGCGCAGTTACGCAGGCTGCTGGCGTTAAGCCCATACCTTATTGTATTTCTGTTGCCCGGCGGCCTGCTGATGCTGCCGGTGCTCGCCTGGTGGCTGGATCGCCGCAGACAGAGGCGGATCACGAACGTGTAATGGTCGTTTGAGCTTATACTGCAACAGCTTGCCGGCGCATCCGGCATCGGAGTTTTATGGAAGACCGGATTCGCCAGTTGCTGAACCAGATCACCGCCCTCGAAG
The DNA here is from genome assembly GCA_030655395.1 of Gammaproteobacteria bacterium. Lineage (GTDB taxonomy): Bacteria > Pseudomonadota > Gammaproteobacteria > SURF-13 > SURF-13 > JAQBXX01. Next base: position 17,435 of record JAURVQ010000054.1, read on the forward strand.
GAGACCTGCAGACAGCACTCCACGAGCACGAGGCCAGCGCGCTCTATCAGCTCAAAGGCAAGCGCGTCGAGTTCGAGCGCAGCGTCAAGGAGGCACATCGCCGTCTCAAGGTGGGATTCTTTCGCTGGCTTGTTGCCGTTCGCCCGCAGAATTTTCTCACCGCGCCCGTCATCTACGGCATGATTATCCCGCTGGTTCTTCTCGATTTCTGCGCCACGCTGTTCCAGGCGATTTGTTTTCCGGTTTACAGAATTGCCAAGGCCCGGCGCTCCGATTACATCGTGTTCGATCGACAGCATTTGGAATACCTCAATGCCATCGAAAAGCTCCACTGTGCTTATTGCGCGTATGCCAACGGGCTCATTGCCTACATCTGCGAGATCATCGCGCGCACCGAGCAGTATTTCTGCCCGATCAAGCATGCGCGCAAAATGCTCGGTGCCCACTCACGCTATGCGCGCTTCCTGGCCTACGGGGAGGCCGCGGACTTTCATAAAAAGCTCGAAGAGTTCCGCGCCGCACTCGCGCAGGAAAGGGAGCGCGGATAATCTGCGGCGGCGCGGCTAGCCCCCAGCGGCTACCACAGGAGGGATCATGGCAAGACGTCTTGTAGTGTTATACGACGGCACCTGGAACCGCAAGGGCGACCGTACCAATGTGTCGCGCATGAAGCAGGGCCTAGTCTCCACCGGCAAGGATGATCCGGAGCAGCCCTGTTTTTATGATGCGGGCGTGGGCACGCACTGGTATGACAGGCTCACCGGCGGCGCATTCGGTCGCGGCCTTTCCATTAACATCCGGCAGGGTTATCAATGGTTGTCGAGCAAGCACGTTGCGGGCGACGAGATATTTGTGATGGGCTTCAGCCGCGGGGCCTACACGGCAAGAAGCCTGGTGGGCCTGATCAGAAAATGCGGACTCTTGACTGCGCCCACGGAGGCGCTCGTCCATCAGGCCTATACCATTTACCGCGACAAGCGATTACATCCCGACAGCGCCGAGGCTACGGCCTTTCGCGCCAGTTTTTCACGTGAGACGCGCGTGCGATTTATCGGGGTGTGGGACACCGTCGGCGCGCTTGGCATTCCGCTGTCGCATGTGCCCTTCAGCCGGGATTATTATCGCTGGCACGACACCGAGTTGAGCAAAATCGTTGACTATGCCTATCATGCCATTGCGACGGATGAGCACCGCGAGGACTACAAGGCCACGGTCTGGACCAAAATCAAACCGGAAAACATCGACGTGGAGCAACGCTGGTTTGTCGGCGCGCACGCCAATGTCGGCGGCGGTTATGACCGCGATGTGCTGCCCAACATTCCCTTGCAATGGTTGCAGGACAAGGCGGCGGCGTGCGGCCTGAAGTTTTCCTCCGCTGCCGCCGTGGGCGCGGAAGATCACCTGGCCCCGGTCAGAAATTCTTATGGAGACTTCATGTTCGGCATGTACCAAATGCTTAAACAGGAATATCAGCGCCCGTTTGGCTCGGGCGTGCATGAAACCGTCGATGAATCGGTTTGGCGCCGCTGGCAGGCGCTCCCCGCCTATCGTCCCGCGTCATTGCGTAATCATCCAGACAAACCGGGCGCGTGAGCACAGATGAAGGCATTACTCGATAATGTAGTGGCGCAAGCCGATCAGGTCATCCTCGGCAAGGAGCGCACCCTGCGGCTCGCGCTGGCCTGCCTCATCGCGCGCGGGCACTTGTTGATCGAAGACCTGCCGGGGCTCGGCAAGACTCTGCTCGCGCACGTGCTTGCCGCCACGCTCGGGCTTAAATTCAATCGCATCCAGTTCACCAGTGATTTGCTGCCGGCGGATATTCTGGGCGTGTCGGTGTACGAGCGCGCGAACGGTGCGTTCAAATTTCACCCCGGCCCGATCTTCGCGCAGGTGATTCTGGCCGACGAGGTGAACCGCGCCACGCCGAAGACGCAGAGCGCGCTGCTGGAGGCGATGGAGGAACATCAGGTGACGCTCGAAGGCGAGACGCGCGTGCTGCCGGAGCCGTTCTTCGTCATCGCCACGCAAAATCCGACCCGCCTCATCGGCACCTTCCCGCTGCCGGAGTCGCAGCTCGACCGCTTCATGATGCGCATCGAGATGGGCTACCCCGACGCGCACGCCGAGCGCGCGCTGCTCAAAGGCCGCGACCGGCGCGAACTCATCGCCGCACTCACGCCGAGTCTGACCTCCGCGCAGTTGCTGGAGATTCAGCAGGCCGTGCAAGGTGTGCATGTGTCCGATGCGCTGCTCGATTACGTGCAGGCGCTGCTCGAATTTTCGCGCGCCGCGCCGGACTACCAAAACGGGCTTTCCCCGCGCGCCGGGCTTGCGCTGGTGCATTGCGCGCAGGCCTGGGCACTGATGGAAGGCCGCAGCGCAGTGCTGCCGGAAGACGTGCAGACGGTGTTGCCGGGCGTGGTCGGTCATCGCCTGCAATGGGTGTCCGAACAGGCCGGTCGTGCGGCCTCGTCCGCCGCGCACCTGCTGCGCGCGGTCGCCATCCCTTAATTACAGGCCCATGAGCGCTGCTGCGCTAAAACTCAAAGACCGCTTTCGTCTCGCACGTTTTCTGCAGGGCGAGGGGCCGCAGGCCGGGCCGATCACGCTCGACCGGCGACGCGTGTTTATTTTGCCGAGTCGCTTCGGCCTGCTGTTTGTGCTGGTGTTGCTGGTGCTGTGGCTGGGCGCGATCAACTACAACAACGGCCTCGCCTATGTGCTCACGTTTCTGCTCGGCGCGCTCAGCATGGTGTCCATCCTGCACACCTACCGCAATCTTGCCGGACTGACCTTCAGCGCGGGCCGCGCACTGCCGGTGTTCGCCGGTGAACAGGCGCGGTTCGTGATCCGTATCGACAATCCCGGCGACGTGCGCCATACCGTCGCGGTATGCGTCGCGCCACAGCCGCCGGTGCTCACGGATGTCGAGCAACACACCCACGTAACGCTCGCGTTGCCGGCACCGAAACGTGGCTATCTGAACCTGGGGCGCTTTACCGTCTCCACCGTGTTTCCGCTCGGGCTGTTTCGCGCCTGGTCACATCTCGATCTCGATCTGCGCTGCCTGGTGTATCCGCATCCCGCCGCAACGCGTGCCTTGCCGCCCACTTCGCACAGCGCATTGGGTGACTACGGCGCCGGGCGCGGCGCGGACGATTACAGCGGGCTGCGCGCCTATCAGCCGGGCGATTCTTTGCGTCACGTACACTGGAAGTCGGCGGCGCGCAGCGATGTGATGCTGGTGAAACAATTCGACGGCGGCGGCGCGCAGGAGTTGTGGCTCGACTGGCACGCACTGCCGCACGTGGATGTCGAAACGCGCCTCGGCATCCTATGCCGCTGGGTGCTCGATGCGCATGCCGCAGGCTGCCGTTACGGCCTGCGCCTGCCCGCGCGCGAAATTTCTCCGGCGCACGATGAGCGGCACCGGCATGAATGTCTGCGAGCGCTGGCGTTGTTTGGAACATGAGCGCACTGCCTGACAGCTCGCCGCCGCGCGCGGAGACCCTGCTCTGGCTGCTCGGCACGCTCGCACTGGCGGCGGCGCCGCACGTCGAGCGCGTGCCGCTTTGGATCAGTGTATTCTGCCTGGCGATGGGCCTGTGGCGCGGAGTGGCAGTGGGGCGTGGCTCTCTGCTGCCGGGCCGGGTGGTGCGCCTGGCGCTGGCGCTCGCGGGCATAGCCGGCGTCTTCACCACCTTCGGCACCGTGTTCGGGCGCGACGCCGGTATCGCATTACTGCTGGTGCTGTTGAGTCTGAAGCTGCTGGAGGTGCGCACCCGGCGCGACATCACGGTGGTGATTTTTCTTGCCTGCTTTTTGATTGTCGGACAGTTTCTTTATTCACAAACGATTTTCACCGGCCTTTATCTCGCGCTCGCGCTGCTGGCCGCCACCACCACGCTCGTCGATCTCAACAAAAGCGGCACACCGTGGCAGCCGTGGAGCAATCTGCGCCTCGCGGCGGTGATGCTGGCGCAGGCGCTGCCGATCATGCTGGTGCTGTTTGTGCTGTTTCCGCGCATCTCCGGCCCGATCTGGGGCCTGCCGCGCGACGCCTTGGGCGCATCGACCGGTCTCGATGACGAGATGGCGCCGGGGCACATCAGCCGTCTCGGGCTATCACGTGCGGTGGCCTTCCGGGTGGAATTCAAGGGTACGCCGCCCGCGCCCGCCGAGCGCTATTGGCGCGGGCCGGTATTTACGCTCACCGACGGCAGCCGCTGGACGGCGGGCGCCTCCGCACCACTGACCTCTGCGCTGCAAGTAGAAACCACCGGCGCGCCGGTGGACTACACCGTGACGCTGGAGCCGCACAATCACACCTGGCTGTTTGCGCTTGAGATCCCCGTCACCGTGCCCGACATCGGCCGCATCACGCCGGAATTTTTGCTGCTGGCCAAAGAGCCGCTCAAAACTCGCGTGCGCTATGACGTCACCTCGTATCCGCACTATCGCATTCCCGCGATCAGCCCGCTCGAACAGCGCCGCGCGTTGCAATTGCCGACGGAGTTGAATCCGCGCCTGCGCACGCTGGCCGAGTCGTGGCGCGCAGCGGACAACGATGACCAGCGCGTCGTCGATACTGCACTGCGCTATTTCCGCGAACAGCCGTTTTTTTACACGCTGAATCCGCCGCTGCTCAGTGGCAAGCGCGATCAAATGGATGAATTTCTGTTCAACACCCGGCGCGGATTTTGCGAACACTATGCCTCCGCCTTCACGCTGCTGATGCGCGCCGCCGGAATTCCTGCGCGCGTGATCACCGGCTATCAGGGCGGCGAGATCAACCCGCTCGGCAATTATCTGATTGTGCGCCAGTCCGATGCGCACGCGTGGGCGGAGGTGTGGCTCGGCGAGCGCGGCTGGGTGCGCGTCGATCCCACCGCCGCCGTCTCGCCCGCGCGCGTCGAGCTGGGCGTGCCCGCACCCGAGGCACAGGCCGCCGCAGTCGTGCCGCTGTTCGAGTTGCAGCAACTCGTGGCCCTGCAGCAGATGGGTTTTGTCTGGGACTCCGTCAACAACACCTGGAACCTGTGGGTGCTGGGTTACGGCCCGAAGCGGCAACAGCAACTGTTCAACGAGTGGGGTCTGAACGCGCTCGGCTGGGGCGGGGCAGCAGCGGCGCTGCTTGCGGGTCTGGGTGTGCCGTTTCTGCTCTACGCCGCGTACATGCTGTGGCGGCGCACGGGGGGCGCGGATCCCGTGCTGGCAGCGTACCTGATCTTCTGCCGCAAATTTGCGCGCCGCGGCATCACGCGTGCGCCGCATGAAGGCCCGCGCGATTTCGCCGCACGCGTGGCGCTCCTCCAGCCCGCACTGGCCGCCGACAGCGCGAAGATCACGGGCCTTTACTGCGCGCTGCGCTACAGCGCGCAGCCCCCGGCGCACGCCCTGCGCCAACTGCGGCTAGCCGTGCGCGCCTTTCGCGCGTGATCTTGCCCCCGCACTAATTTACCTATAGTCTATAAGGGTATTTATACATAGCGACATAAATCGTAGCGAGCGGCTTTCAGGCGGGGGCGGTGGAGCGCAGGAACCGGAGTGTACATACCAGTACATGAGGATGCCGAGCACCGCACGCACCCGCATCAAAGACGCGCAGTAGATTTAGGGCGCTATGTATAGCCGGCGATACACTGCCACGGAGCAGCACCGCAGGGAAGCACAGATACGCCCAACCCGCCTTTAGAGCACACACAGGAGGTTGTATCATGAGCGACGATGACTTGGTGCCCACCCTGCTGCTTGTCTTTACCTTCGTGTTCTTCGCTGTCTTCATGTAACCCGCAACAATGCCCGGCAAGTCAGCGCCACTTGCCGGGCACGTTGTGTCTCTCCACGCACCCTCGCCTCACCAGACACGGAATTTTTCTGCTAGCTTCAAATTAAAAAGGCTACATTACGTCACAGACTAATGCCCTATTTAGGGTGTCTACTAGTTGGGCGACGATGTAAAACGATATGGCATTTCTCGCAGAACTGAAACAGCGTGTGCGTCATCTCAAGGCAGAGACCTTTGCTCTTTACCTTGCTGCGCGTGACCCGAGAACACCGTGGTATGCAAAGCTTCTCGTTGCTGGCATCGTCGCTTATGCCTTCAGCCCCATTGATCTGATCCCGGACTTTGTGCCGGTTCTGGGCTATCTGGATGATCTCATCCTGATACCAATAGGCATTGCCTTGGCTATAAAGTTGGTTCCTCATCAAGTTTTGGCGGAGTGCCGAGCACGGGCACAGGAAACAATACGGAATGGGAAACCCGTGAGCCGGGCTGCAGGTGCGGTCATTATCGTAATCTGGCTGGTGTTGGCAGCGCTTTGCATCGTGTGGGCCTATGAGGCATTCATGGTGCAACTGTGAGCACGCCCAACCATTCGCTGCGCTTCCTCAAGGGTTGACTCGGGTATAACCAGCGTTATACTTACCGCATGAAAACAGCCATCTCCATTCCAGACCGCGTCTTTCGCTCCGCTGAGCAACTCGCCGCACGCATGGGGGTTTCTCGAAGTGAGCTTTATTCCAAGGCGCTTGCAGCGCTTGTCGAGAAGCACCGGGACGACTTGATAACGTCCCGGCTTAACGAAATCTACGGCCCTGGCCGGGAAAACTCATCGCTCGATCCTGAGGTCGCCCTGCTTCAGCATCGCACGCTCGGACGGGGCCAGCGGTAGTGCGGCGCGGCGAGATTTGGTGGGCCTCTCTTCCTGAGCCCACTGGGTCTGGCCCAGGCCTTCGACGACCGTTGCTGATCGTTTCGGCAAACGGCTTCAACGACAGCCGCATTAGCACCGTTGTAGCGGTGGTCATTACATCGAACTTGCGCTTGGCCGATGCTCCGGGAAATGTCCGCATTCCCGCGAAGGGAACAGGGCTTGCGAAGGCGTCCGCCGTAAACGTCTCCCAAATCATCACGGTGGACAAGGCATTCCTTACAGGGCGGGCCGGACGGCTCAGCCCTCGGCTGCTTGCCGACGTTGATGAAGGGCTGCGCCTCGTCTTGTCGATCTAGGCAGGGCCTGGCCGTGAGGTAGCGTACTGCTAAATGTCTAAAATCGCGTTACCCGCTTCCGACATCCAACTGCTTGCGCAGTGCGACGTGCAGACCTTCCGTGCCAGCGGCAAGGGCGGGCAGCATGTGAATAAAACCGACAGTGCGGTGCGCCTCATCCATCGGCCCAGCGGCGTGGCGGTGAGCACGCAGCAGGAACGCAGCCAGCACCTGAACAAGCGCCTCTGCATTCAAAAGCTGCGCGCCAAGGTGGCGCGGCTGAATTATCAGCCGCCCAAGCGTGTCAAGACGCGCGTGCCGCGCAGGGTGCGGGAAAAAATCCTGGTGACAAAAACAAGGCAGGGGCACAAGAAACGGCTGCGTGCCAAGCCCGGCCCGGACGACTGATCGCTACTTGCCGATGCAAAAGCTGGAGAAGATTTTCCCCAGCAAATCTTCGGTGGTAAACGCGCCGGTGATTTCTGCGAGCGCGTTTTGCGCCTGACGTAATTCTTCAGCGAGCAATTCCCCGGCGCGGTGTTGTTGCTGGGTGTGTCCGCTTTCGAGCGCGATGCGCGCCTTCGTCAGCGCCTCCAGATGGCGGCGGCGGGCGCTGAAGGTGCCTTCACCCGCGTCTTGGTAGCCTGCGCTGGCTTTGAGGTGAGTGCGCAGCAGCTCCATCCCCGCGCCGGTTTTAGCGGAGAGCCGTACGCGACTGTATCCTTCGATCTTATCTACCGTGGGCGCACGTTGGCTGAGGTCGCACTTGTTGTACACCAGTGTGAGCATAATGCCGGTGGGCAGTTGCGCGATGATGGCGCGCTCTGCGTCGCCGAATCCGGTGACGTCATCCACCACCAGCAGCGCATGATCGGCGTCCATGAGTTCGGCGCGTGCGCGGCGCATGCCTTCTTGTTCGATGGCGTCGCCGCTGTCGCGCAGGCCTGCGGTGTCGATGATGTGCAGCGGCAGGCCGTCGAGCTGGATGGTTTCGCGCAGCACGTCGCGCGTGGTGCCGGGAATATCCGTGACAATGGCGGCCTCGCGCCCGGCGAGGCGGTTGAGCAGGCTCGACTTGCCGACGTTGGGACGCCCGGCAATTACTACGCGCAGGCCTTCGCGTAACAAGCTGCCTTGACGAGCGCTTTGCAACACCGCGTCGAGTTCATTTCGCAACGACTGCATGCGCGTGGTGATGCGCGCATCGGACAAAAAATCCACTTCGTCTTCGGAAAAATCTATCGCGGCCTCGACGAACGCGCGCAGCTCGATCAACTGCTCGATAAGAGAATGGATGCGCGCCGAGAATTCGCCCGCCAGCGAGCGTTGCGCAGCGCGTGCGGCGTGCTCGGTTTGGCTTTCAATGAGGTCGGCGATGGCCTCGGCCTGTGCAAGATCCATCTTGCCGTTCAGAAAGGCGCGCTCGGAAAATTCGCCGGGGCGGGCAAGTCGCGCGCCCAGCGCGACGGCGCAGCGCAGCAGCAAGTCCAGCACCACAGGGGAGCCGTGCGCGTGCAGCTCTAATACATCTTCGCCGGTGAATGAGTGTGGCGCGGGGAAATAAAGTGCAAGGCCCTGGTCGAGGGCCTTACCGTGTTCGTCGCGGAACGAGGTGTAGTGTGCGGTGCGCGGTGCGGGAAGTTTGTCGCACATGTGACGCGCCATGTGCGGCACTAGCGGCCCGGAGATCCGCACCACGCCAATGCCGCCACGCCCGGGCGGCGTGGCGATGGCGGCGATGGTGTCTGTAAAACCAGGGACTGGGGGTGAGGAGCTAGGGGCTAGTAAAGACATGTTTCTAATCTCGTCGCCGACAATTAACCCTTGCCCCCAGTCCCTAGCCCCTAGTCCTTGATAATTTTACGCGTGATGTGCCACTGTTGCAGAATCGAGAGCGCGTTGTTCACCACCCAGTACAGCACCAGTCCGGACGGGAAGAAGGCGAAGAAGAAGGTGAAGATGACCGGCAGTGCCATCATCACCTTGGCCTGCAGCGGATCCGGCGGCGCCGGGCTGAGCTTCTGCTGGATGAACATGGTGATGCCCATGAGCAGCGGCAGCACGTAATACGGGTCTTTGCCGGAGAGGTCGGTGAGCCAGAATATAAAATCCGCCTGCCTGAGCTCGACGCTTTCGAGCAGCACCCAGTAAAGCGCGATGAACACCGGGATCTGCACCAGCACCGGCAGACAGCCGCCGAGCGGGTTGATCTTTTCGGTCTTGTACAGTTCCATCATGGCCTGGCTCATGCGCTGGCGGTCGTCGCCCAGACGCTCGCGGATGCTCATGATGCGCGGTTGCAACTTGCGCATGTTGGCCATTGAGCGGTAGCTCGCCGCCGACAAATGATAAAACACGAGCTTGATGAGGAGCGTGAGCAGTACGATGGACCAGCCCCAGTTTTTCACCACGCCGTGGATGTATTCCAGCAGCCAGAACAGCGGCTGCGCCAGCACGGTGAGCATGCCGTAATCCACCGTGAGATCAAGGTTGGGCGCGACCTCCTTCAGATGATCCTGTATCTTCGGTCCGACGTAGAGTGTGAGCCCGAGCGTGGCGCTTTCGCCCGGCTTGATGCCGCGCTCTGCGCTTACCAGGCCGAGAATGTAGCGTGGTGTGTCCACGCCTTCCTTAAGCGTCGTGGTGTAGTAGTGGCTGGTTTCGTCGCGCGGCGGTATCCACGCACTGACAAAATAATGCTGCAACATGGCGGCCCAACCGCCCACGATGTCGCGGCTCAGGTTTTGTTCCGCCATCTGGCCGAAGTCGATTTTTTCGTATTTGTTTTCCGGACTCGAAATTACGCCGCCGGTGTAGGTGTAAATAAAGTGCGACTGGCTGCTGGTGTCTTCCACGCGCTGAAACTGTCCGTACACGCGACCTTGCAGTTCTTGCTGGGTGGTGTTGTGCACCTGGTGCTCGATTTTCACCTCGTAACTGCCGCGGCTGAAAGTGTAAACCTTGTCGACCGGCACACCCTCCGGACTCACCCAGCGCAAGCGCACCTTGATCTCGTTCGCCCCCGATTCCAGGCGGTACTCCGCCTGCTCGGCCTTGAACTGGGCGTGGTGATCGGGGCCGTTGGCGCCCGCGAGCAGGCCCGTCTGTGCCACAAACAACTTGGAAGCGGCTTCCGTCATCAGCCGGAACGGCTCGGGTTTCCCCGCGACCGCAGGGTAGGCCAGCAGATCCAGGCGGCGCAGGTCGCCGCCCACGGTGTCAATCTCGACATCCAGCACATCGGTCACCACGTGCACACGCTGGGCGGTCGCCAGCGCGGCGGGCGTGGCGGGGGCTGCCGTTGTTGTCGCGGCGGGCGCGGGTTGTTGGGCCGTGGCGCCGGACGGCACATCGGCGGCGCTGTTCGGCGTCAGCGTTGTTGCCGCCGTTTGGGCGGGCGCGGCGGGGGCATAATCCTGCTGCCACGCCTCCCAGATCAGGAACAGCACGAACCCCAGCGCCAGCAGCAGAATCAGGCGGAGATTGTCCCGGTTCATATCATGCCGTCCTTGTGCTCGGGCACAGAGTCATGGCGCTCCGGCACCGGGTCATAGCCGCCGGCATGCCACGGATGACAGCGGGCGAGGCGGCGCAGCGTCATCCATACGCCGCTGGGCGCGCCGTAGCGCGAGATCGCCGTCTCGGCGTAGCATGAGCAGCTGGGATGAAAACGGCAGTGATTGCCCAGCCACGGGCTGAAAAGATAGCGATAGCCGTGGAGCAGGATGATCAGGAGTTTTTGCATCGGATGAAACTGGACCAGGCTTTATCAAGGGCGGCGTGTAACTCGTGTTTGGTCTTCCGGTCGGCGCCGCTGCGGGCGATAACGATAAAATCCAGCGCCTCGAGCCGTTCACGCCGCTGACGGAATGTCTCGCGCACGATACGCTTTATGCGATTGCGCGCCACCGCATGTCGAACCGTCTTGCTTGAAACAGCGAGACCGAGGCGTGCCATACCGGCGTCGTTAGGCTGCGCGAGGAGGGTGAAAAGTTTGTCGCCCGATTTTTTTTGCGGCTGATCAAAAACCCGCTGGTATTGCGCCGCAGAAACAAGCCTGTGTTTCCTGGTGTGACGGCAGGACGCCGGTGCCAATGCCGCGCGTCAGGCGCTTAAGCGGGCCCGGCTCTTGGCGCGACGCGCATTCAGTATCTGCCGCCCGCTTTTTGTAGCCATGCGTGCGCGGAAGCCGTGCGTGCGTGCGCGCTTTAATTTGCTGGGCTGGTAGGTTCTTTTCATAACGGGCTCCGCCGACGCCTCTCAAAGGAGGCTCCAAAATCAGTAAGATGCGAATTATGCCGAGTCTCGACATGGGCTGTCAATGAAAGTTTAGTCTTGCGACGCCGACATCGGGCTATGCGAACACCGCGTTACAGGTATACACTTCAGGGCTCGAACAAAGATACAACTGACAGCAGGATTGTGACCGGTGGGACTCTGGGAGACGTGCCTCGGACACCTCGAAACGGGGCTGTCCGCGCAAGAATTCAATAATTGGATACGCCCTCTGCAGGCGGTTGAGGACAGCGCTGGCATGCGCCTGCTCGCCCCCAACCGCTTCGTGCTCGACTGGGTACACGACCGCTATCTCGCACGCATCATTGAGATTGTCGGCCACATCAAAAACGGACATTCGCCGCAAGTAACGATTGAGGTCGGTGGCCGACAAGCGCACCCTGTAGCAGCCGCGCCCTCTGCGCTACGCCCGAGCACGCGCAAGGCGGACAACACCGACGCGGCTTATCAGAACACCCTCAATCCCGACTACACCTTCAGCAATTTCGTTGCCGGGAAATCAAACCAGCTTGCACACGCCGCCGCCTGCCAGGTCGCGGCACGCCCCGGCAGCGCCTATAACCCGCTGTTTATCTATGGCGGCGTTGGCCTCGGCAAGACCCACCTGTTACACGGCATTGGCAACCAGATCCGGCAAAACAATCCTGCGGCGCGCGTAGTCTATCTCCACTCCGAACGCTTTGTGGCCGACATGGTCCGGGCGCTCCAGCACAACACCATTGCCGACTTCAAGCGCTTTTACCGCTCTGTGGACGCCTTGCTGATCGATGACATTCAGTTCTTCGCCGGCAAGGAGCGCTCACAGGAGGAGTTTTTCCATACCTTCAACGCCCTGCTTGAAGGCCAGCGCCAGGTGGTGCTCACCTGTGACCGCTATCCCAAGGAAGTGCGCGGTCTGGAAGAGCGCCTGGTGTCGCGCGTGGGCTGGGGTCTGTCCGTCATCGTTGAGCCGGCCGAGCTTGAAACACGCGTCGCCATTTTGATGAGCAAGGCCGCCGCGGTACAGGTGCACTTGCCGCACGAGGTGGCTTTCTTTATCGCCAAACGCTTTCGTTCCAATATCCGCGAGCTGGAAGGCGCCCTGCGTCGCGTGCTGGCCAACGCTAACTTTACCGGCCTTCCTATCACGCTTGATTTTGCCAAAGACGCGCTGCGCGATCTGCTTGCTATTCAGGATAAACAGGTCACTATTGAAAATATCCAGAAGACAGTGGCCGAATACTACAAAATCCGCGTGGCCGATCTGCTTTCGCCCCTGCGCACGCGTGCCTTGGCGCGCCCGCGCCAGATGGCCATGGCCCTTTCCAAGGAGCTCACCAACCACAGCCTGCCCGAGATTGGCCGGGCCTTTGGGGGGCGCGACCATACTACCGTTCTACATGCCTCGCGCAAGGTTGCGGCACTGAGAGAGGCGGACACCCGGTTTGGAGAGGACCACTCGATACTGGTGAGGACGCTCACAACCTGAGGATATCCTGTGGATACTTTTCTGGTCTTTTCTGCGGCTGTTTTCCACTTCCGCATAAGAAAGTTATCCACAGCCTTGCTCAAGTACTAATATGTATGTAAGATACTGTTTGTAATATATTTATTATGTTTATTCAAGTACTCGTGACACTAATTACAATCATTAATAATAAGTAAGGTAAATCTTAATGAAACTTAGTATCCAGCGCGAAACACTATTAAAACCATTACAGCTCGTGACCGGGGTGGTCGAACGTAAACATACCCTGCCTATCCTGGCCAACATCCTCCTCCATGTGGAAAAGGGGCAGGTAACCTTCGTGGGTACCGATCTGGAGATCGAGGCTAAGGTAACTATCGATCAAAAGGGGGGGCAGGATGGAAAAACAACCCTGCCGGCGCGCAAGCTGCTGGATATTGTCCGCACACTGCCGGAACAGGTAATGATTGAGCTGGTGGAGGACAAGGGAAAGGCAACGCTGCGAGCAGGCAAAAGCCGCTACACATTGGCAACGCTACCGGCGGAAGAGTTTCCCTTGGTGGGTGCAGCACAGACAACAGGAGAGCTGCAGCTGCCGCAAAAGGAGTTGAAGGAGCTCATTGAGCGCACACAGTTCGCCATGGCGCAGCAGGATGTACGCTACTACCTCAACGGCCTGCTGCTGGAGATCGCAGACGGCAAGCTGAATGCCGTGGCAACAGACGGGCATCGCCTGGCCATGTGCAGCGTAGACCTGCCAAAGAATAAGGCCGCAGAAGAATCGCGGCAAGTCATCGTTCCACGCAAGGCAGTGCAGGAGCTGGCGCGGCTGCTCGAGGACAGTGACCAGCCGGTGGTGGTAATGCTGAGCGCCAACCACATCCAGTTTGTCACCGACGGGGTAAGCCTGACCAGCAAGCAGATCGACGGGCGCTTTCCGGATTATCAGCGTGTACTGCCCAAGGGCGGCGACAAGGTGGTGCTTGCAGAGCGCGAAGGCCTGCGGCAGAGCCTGGTGCGCATATCGGTGATTTCAAGCGAGAAGTTTCGCAGCGTCGCGCTGCAACTGAAGCCGGGGCAACTCAATCTCCATACGCACAACCCGGAGCAGGAAGAGGCAGATGAAGAGGTCGCGGTAGAGTACACCGGCGCAGAGCTGCAAATCGGCTTCAATGTCACCTACCTGCAGGATGCCATCAGCGCCACGAAGGGGCAGCGCGTGCAGATCACCTTCAGCGACGCCAACAGCAGCTGCCTGGTGCAGGCCGAGGGCGATGAGCGCAGCCGGTACGTCGTCATGCCGATGCGCCTATAGGGCACCTCTAAAAATGTGTCTTTTGCTCCAATACTGCGTTACAGCTTGTCTCCGCTGCTCACATACTGGCGTGTATGCTGTGCTGCTCGCCTGCGCTGCGCCTTGTCTTGAAGCAAAATCCATCATTTTTAGAGGCGCCCTGAAGCCGCGTTCCACGTGGAACACGACGCGATAAAAAGCCTGCTATAATGGGCCACTCCCATGATGGTTAACCCGACATACGACTCTTCCAGCATCAAGGTCCTCAAGGGGCTGGACGCTGTCCGCAAGCGGCCCGGGATGTACATCGGCGACACCGATGACGGCTCCGGTCTGCATCACATGGTGTTCGAGGTAGTGGACAACGCCATCGACGAAGCCTTGGCGGGCCACTGCAACGAGATCGATGTAACCATCCACACAGACAACAGCATCACGGTCACGGACAATGGCCGCGGCATCCCGGTCGATATCCACCCCGAAGAGGGGCGCTCCGCCGCCGAGGTTGTGATGACCGTGCTGCATGCAGGCGGCAAATTCGACGACAACTCCTACAAGGTCTCCGGTGGGCTGCACGGCGTGGGTGTTTCGGTGGTCAACGCACTCTCGGAGTTCCTGCGCCTCACGATCCGCCGCAACGGCCATGTACACACGCAAGAGTATCGTCTGGGCGAGCCACAGGCCCCGCTGCAGGTGATCGGGGAGACCACCCAGACCGGCACCGAGGTGCACTTCCGGCCCAGCCCCACCGTCTTCACCCACATCGAGTTTCACTACGACGTGCTCGCCCAGCGCCTGCGCGAGCTGTCTTTCCTCAATTCCGGTGTACGCATCCGGCTGGAAGACGAGCGCAGCGGCAAAAGCGATGTGTTTGAGTATGTCGGCGGCATCCGCGCCTTTGTCGAACACCTCAACCGCAACAAGACCCCGCTGCACGCCAAGGTGTTTTACGTCAACGTGCAGCGCGACGGCATAGGGGTAGAGGCGGCCCTGCAGTGGAACGATTCGTACCAGGAAAACATCTTCTGCTTCACCAACAACATTCCGCAGCGCGACGGCGGCACGCACCTCGCCGGCCTGCGCGGCGCGCTCACGCGCACGCTCAATCAGTACATTGAGCGTGAAGGCAGCGCCAAGCAGGCCAAGATCACCACCACCGGCGATGACACGCGCGAAGGGCTTACCGCCGTGCTGTCGGTGAAGGTGCCGGACCCGAAGTTTTCCTCGCAGACCAAGGAAAAGCTGGTGTCGTCCGAGGTCAAGGCCATCGTCGAGCCGGCCGTCAGCGACGCGCTCGAGGCCTTCCTGCTGGAAAACCCCGCCGAGGCGCGCGCCATCACCGCCAAGATCATCGATGCAGCGCGGGCACGCGAGGCGGCGCGCAAGGCGCGCGAGCTGACGCGCCGCTCAAGCGCACTCGATCTCGCCGGCCTGCCCGGCAAGCTGGCCGACTGTCAGGAGCGCGACCCGGCGCTGTCCGAACTGTTTCTGGTGGAGGGCGACTCCGCAGGCGGGTCCGCCAAGCAGGGGCGCGACCGCAAGAACCAGGCGATCCTGCCGCTGAAGGGTAAAATCCTCAACGTGGAGCGGGCGCGCTTCGACAAGATGCTGTCGTCCGCCGAGATCGGCACCCTGATCACGGCGCTGGGTTGCGGCATCGGGCGCGAGGAATACGTGCCGGACAAGCTGCGCTACCACCGCATCATTATCATGACCGACGCCGACGTGGACGGCTCGCACATCCGCACCCTGTTGCTCACCTTCTTCTTCCGCCAGATGCCGGAGCTGGTCGAGCGCGGACACATCTACATAGCGCAGCCACCGCTGTACAAGGTAAAGCGCGGCAAGCAGGAGCGCTACATCAAGGACGACGCCGAGCTGAGCGCCGACCTCGCCCAAGTGGCGCTGCAGGACGCCGCGCTGCATACCGGGGTCGCTGGTGTTTCCA
>JAURVQ010000064.1 GCA_030655395.1 Gammaproteobacteria bacterium
GAGAACAATGTCCTCACCTTCTCTCCGCGCGACAGTGAGACTCGTTCCGATGCCATGGCCGGTACGACGCGCTCGCTGGTCAACAATATGGTGACGGGTGTTACGCAGGGCTTCAGCAAGAAACTCGAATTGGTGGGCGTGGGTTACCGCGCGCAGGCTCAGGGCAAGGTGCTGAATCTCACCTTGGGGTTTTCGCACCCGCTCAATTTCGCCGTGCCCCATGGCATTACGATTGAAACACCCACCCAGACCGAGGTTGTGATCAAGGGCATGGACAAGCAGCAGGTCGGCGCCGTGGCCGCCAAGATTCGTTCGTACCGTCCGCCGGAGCCTTACAAGGGCAAGGGCGTGCGTTATTCCGACGAAGTCGTCGTGCGTAAAGAAGTGAAGAAGAAGTAATGGGTGAAGGATAGAGCCATGGACAAGAAAACAGGTCGATTACGCCGCGCATTACGCGCGCGTTCCAAAATCAAGGAACTGGAGATGTACCGGTTGTGTGTGCATCGCACGCCACGTCACATCTACGCCCAGTTGATTGCGCCGGGTGGTGAGAAGGTTGTGGCCTGCGCCTCGACACTGGAAGCCGTGGTCAAAAGCGGTGTAAAGGGTACGGGTAACGTGGCCGCAGCAGCGGCAGTAGGCAAGCTGCTGGCCGAGCGCGCCAAGGCGGCAGGCATATCAAATGTTGCTTTTGACCGCTCTGGCTTCAAGTACCACGGTCGTGTCAAGTCGCTCGCAGATGCTGCGCGCGAAAACGGTCTGCAATTTTAAAGGATTGAGAGTATGTCGAGCTACGAAAGCGCGAAGCCGAATGATGGCTTGAAGGAAAAGCTGGTCAACGTAAACCGTGTCGCCAAAGTGGTTAAGGGCGGACGTCAATTCGGGTTTTCCGCGCTGACGGTGGTGGGTGACGGCAACGGCAAGATCGGCCTGGGCCGCGGCAAGGCACGTGAGGTGCAGGCGGCGATTCAGAAAGCGATGGACGATGCGCGCCGCAACATGCACTCGGTGAGCCTGAATGGACGCACCTTGCAGTATGCGATCACATCCAACCATGGTGCGACCAAGGTATTCATGTCGCCGGCATCGGAAGGCACCGGCATTATCGCCGGCGGCGCCATGCGGGCCGTGTTCGAGGTGCTCGGGGTGCAGGATGTGCTTGCCAAGTGCATCGGATCTTCCAACCCCATCAACGTAGTACGCGCAACCCTGAAGGGGCTGACGGACATGTCGGCGCCGGAAGAAATCGCCACCAAGCGCGGCAAGACCGTGGCCGAGATACTGGAGTAGACATGCCTGCGGCGAAGAAGAAAGTAGTAGTAGTAAAGGTGACGCTGGTACGCAGCAAGCATGGGCGTCTGCCACGGCATGTTGCCTGCCTTAAAGGCCTGGGTCTGCAGCGTATAAATCAGAGCGTGCAGTTGCAGGACACTCCGGAAGTGCGCGGCATCATCAACAAGGTTTCTTACATGGTCAAGGTCGAGGACGTCGCCTGATGCATCTCAATACATTAAAACCCGCGCCGGGTGAAAAAACCGTGCGCAAACGCGTCGGTCGCGGCGGCGGCTCCGGCCTCGGCAAGACCTGCGGACGTGGCCATAAAGGTCAGCATGCACGTGCCGGTGGTTATCACAAGGTCGGCTTTGAAGGCGGCCAGATGCCTATTCAACGCCGCTTGCCCAAGCATGGCTTCGCTTCACCCACCGCTGATGACACTGCGGAAGTGCGTCTGGATACGCTGCAAAAGCTGAGTGGCCAGGTCATCGACATGGCGTTGCTCAAGGCGGCAGATCTCGTACCCAAGGCCGTCAAGCGCGTCAAGGTGATCGCTTCCGGCAAGCTGGCGGCTGCAGTCACAACGCGCGGCCTCGCCGTCACCAAGGGTGCGCGTGCTGCCATCGAGGCTGTCGGCGGAAAGATTGAGGATTAAGTGTCCGTTACACGCTCAACCATGGCAAGTGCCCTGGGGGGCATGGGTAAGCTCAGCGAGCTGAGGCGGCGCCTGCTGTTCGTGGTGGGTGCGCTGGTGGTGTTTCGTATCGGCGCCCATATCCCTGTGCCTGGAATTGATCCGGTGGCGCTGGCGGCTTTGTTCGAGCAGCAGCGCGGAACCATTGTTGACATGTTCAACATGTTTTCCGGCGGTGCCTTGGAGCGTCTGTCGGTATTTGCGCTCGGTATCATGCCGTATATCTCGGCCTCCATTATCATGCAGTTGCTCTCGGTGACGCTTCCGTCACTGATGCAGCTTAAAAAGGAAGGCGAAGCCGGACGGCGCAAGATCACCCAGTACACACGCCGTGCTACCGTGGTGCTCTCCGTGTTCCAGGCCGTCGGTATAGCGATTGCGCTCCAGAGCCAGAGTAGCGGTGGAGTCTCTGTGGTGATTAATCCGGGCATGAATTTTGTGTTCGTAGCGACGGTCACGCTGGTGACCGGCACCATGTTCCTGATGTGGCTCGGCGAGCAGGTGACCGAGCGTGGTGTGGGCAATGGTATTTCGATCATTATATTTGCCGGCATTGTGGCCGGGTTGCCGTCGGCTGTTGGCGGAACACTCGAGCTTGCGCGCACCGGCGAGATGCACTTTTTTACTGTACTGGTATTGTTTACGCTCATACTCGCAGTGACTGCGTTTGTGACATTCGTGGAGCGCGGTCAACGGCGCATCCCGGTGAACTACGCCAAGCGTCAGATGGGGCGCAAGATTTTTGCAGCGCAGGCGAGTCACCTGCCGCTCAAGGTGAACATGGCGGGCGTAATTCCGCCGATTTTTGCATCGAGTATTTTGCTGTTTCCGAGCACCCTCGGCAGTTGGTGGGGTAGCAGTGAAGGTTTGAGTTGGATGCGTGACATTGCGACCACGCTGTCGCCCGGGCAACCGCTGTATGTGATGTCGTATGCGGCACTGATTATTTTCTTTTGCTTTTTTTATACGGCGCTCGTGTTCAACCCGAAGGAGACGGCGGACAACCTGAAGAAATCCGGCGCCTTTATTCCGGGTATCCGGCCCGGTGAACAGACCGCGCATTATATCGACGGTGTTACCACGCGGCTGACACTGGCGGGTGCGATCTACATCACGCTGGTCTGTCTGCTGCCGGAGTTTTTGATCGTGTACTGGAACGTGCCGTTTTATTTCGGCGGTACATCGTTGCTGATTATTGTCGTTGTGGTTATGGATTTTATCGCGCAGGTACAGGCGCACTTGATGTCGCACCAGTACGAAGGCCTGTTAAAGAAGGCGAACCTGAGAGGCCAGCCCCGGTAGGATGCCGGATCGTCCATCCATACATGGCACCATGTATAGATTGTAGTGTGGAGAATTTTTATGAAAGTGCGGGCTTCGGTAAAAAAGCTGTGTCGTAATTGCAAGGTGCTGAAGCGCAAGGGCGTGGTGCGCGTGGTATGTACCAATGCGCGTCACAAGCAGCGTCAAGGCTGAGCGCAGCAGAGAGCAGATAGTTTGATTATTGCTGCCTGAATGCGTATACTAACTGGTTTTTCAAGGGTGTTATTTCTCAGAGCGAGAATGGTTAAATGGCACGTATTGCAGGCATAAATATTCCAGTCCAGAAGCATACCGTGATTGCGTTAACGTCAATCTACGGGATCGGACATACCCGTGCGCAGGCTATTTGTGTGGCCGCGCATGTTGATCCGCATATCAAGGTCAAGAGCCTGACCGAGGCCCAGGTCGAAGCGCTTCGTGCCGAAGTGGCGAAGCTCAGGGTCGAAGGCGATCTGCGCCGCGAGGTGTCGATGAGCATCAAGCGCCTGATGGACCTCGGCTGCTATCGCGGTCTGCGTCATCGCCGCGGTCTCCCGGTGCGTGGACAGCGCACCCGTACCAACGCGCGCACACGCAAGGGTCCGCGCAAAGCCATTCGCAAAACATAACGGGATTATATGGTAGTCAAAACAGCAGTCAAAACTGCATCGCGCGCCCGTAAAAAGGTCAAGAAGAATGTCGTCGATGGCATGGCTCACGTGCATGCTTCGTTCAACAACACCATCATTACGATCACTGACCGCCAGGGCAACGCGCTGAGCTGGGCCTCTGCGGGTGGCTGCGGCTTCCGCGGTTCGCGCAAGAGCACGCCGTTTGCGGCGCAGGTGGCTGCCGAGAAGGCAGGTACCGCGGCACTGGAGTTCGGCGTCAAGACGCTTGAGGTGTTTATCAAGGGTCCCGGCCCGGGCCGTGAGTACGCCGTGCGTGCGCTCAATGCGGTAGGTTTCAAGGTTATCAACATCTCCGACGTGACACCGATTCCGCATAACGGTTGCCGTCCTCCGAAACGACGTCGCGTTTAAGGGCTTTTCTAAAGTGGCTAAATATACTGGTCCCAAGTGTCGTTTGTGCCGCCGTGAGGGTGAAAAGCTTTTCCTCAAGGGCGAGAAGTGTTTTACCAGCAAGTGCGCGATCGAGAGCCGCGCCTTCCCGCCCGGACAGCATGGACAGCGCCGTACGCGCCTGTCTGACTATGCCCGGCAGTTGCGTGAAAAGCAGAAGCTCCGCCGTACCTACGGTGTCCTGGAAGGCCAGTTCCGCGGCTACTATGCCCAGGCTGACAGCCGCAAGGGCTCAACCGGTGAACTGCTGTTGCAGTTGCTGGAGGGGCGCTTGGACAACGTCGTGTTTCGCATGGGCTTTGGCGCGTCGCGCTCGGAAGCCAGGCAGCTGGTGCGTCACAATGCGATCACCGTCAATGGTAAAAAGGTCAATATTCCGAGCTATCAGGTGCAGCCGAATGATGTCATCGCTGCTGCCGAAGCCGCCAAGGAACAGTTGCGCATAAAGGCTGCCATGGAAATGGCCCAGCAGCGCGGCTTTTCAGATTGGATCGATGTAGACGTGACCAAGCTGCAAGGCGTATTCAAGGCATTGCCGGAACGCAGTGAGCTTTCCGCCGACATTAACGAACATCTTATCGTCGAGTTGTACTCGAAGTAATGGGCGCCTCTAAAAATAGTGGATTTTGTCTTTAGGCAAGGCGAAAGCCTGCGAGGAAGCGGAGTGTACACGACAGTACATGAGCATTCCGAGCAGGATTTCAACGCCGCATTAAAGACAAAAGACGCATTTTTAGAAACGCCCTAACGCTGGTTATACAAAGAGGATTTTTTATGCAGGGTTCAGTCGCAGAATTTTTGAAGCCACGTCTGGTCTCTGTTCAAGCCATTAACGACAGACACGCCAAGGTAACGCTGGAGCCATTGGAACGCGGCTTTGGTCACACCTTGGGCAATGCGCTGCGTCGCATCCTGCTCTCCTCCATGCCGGGGAGCGCGGTCGTCGATGCTGAGATCGAAGGTGTGCTGCACGAATACACGACCGTTGAAGGCGTACAGGAAGATGTAGTCGAAATCCTGCTCAACCTCAAGGGCCTCGCGATACGCATGCATGCGCGCGATGAAGCCACACTCACGCTGCGCAAGAAGGGCTTGGGTGTTGTGCTGGCGCGTGATATCACGCTCGACCACGATGTTGAAATCGTGAACCCCGACCACGTCATTGCGCACCTCACCAAGTCGGGTGAAATCAACATGACGCTCAAGGTCAAGCGTGGCCGTGGCTATGAACCGGCCTCGACGCGTGCCAACGCCGAAGAAGACCGCAAGATCGGCAAGCTCAGCCTCGATGCCTCGTTCAGCCCTGTGCGCCGCGTCACCTATGCCGTGGAGCGCGCTCGTGTTGAGCAGCGCACCGACCTCGACAAGCTGGTGATGGAGATCAACACCAACGGCGCGATCACGCCCGAG
>JAURVQ010000068.1 GCA_030655395.1 Gammaproteobacteria bacterium
CCGACGACACTATCTAACCCGAGACAACCACATGCACTACCGTCGGGCCAGATTAAAAGGCGGGGTTTATTTCTTCACTGTTGTTACACATAACCGGCTGCCATTATTCGATGATCCGGCTCATGTGATTTTACTTGGCGAGGCGCTGCAACATGTAAAATCACGCCACCCCTTGCAACAACATGCTTATGTTATCCTGCCAGATCATATTCATTGCATCTGGCAACTTCCCGAGGATTCCGACGATTTCTCCTTGCGTTGGCGCTTGATCAAGCATTATGTGTCCGGAAAGGCGCCACATCAGACCTTCTGGCAAAAGAGATTTTGGGAGCATCTGATCCGGGATGAAAATGATTATCGCCGGCACCTGGACTACATTCACTACAACCCCGTCAAACATGGTTTGGTCAATCACCCCTGCGAATGGCCGCACAGTTCTTATCACGAATATCTTGGGAAAAAATGGTATGCCGAAGACTGGGGAGATGATGCTCCAAAGCTGGAGGGGGATTTTGGCGAATAGCACTGATGGTGTCGGGTCGGGTCCGCTTCGCTTGACCCGACCTACCACTACCACTGCATAAACCGGCAATACCGCATGTGATGAAAAACCCCTTCATACCCGCCTGGTGGCTGCGTAATGCGCACCTGCAAACGCTGTGGGCGAGCGTAGTGCGCCGCGCTGAAAATCCCACGCTGCGGCGCGAACGGCTGGAGTTGCCGGACGGTGACTTTGTTGATCTGGACTGGACCACCGGAGCATCCGGGCCGGTGGTGATTGTCCTGCACGGTCTGCAAGGTTCGAGCAACTCCAACTATGCACGCGGGATATTGCGCGCCCTCCATCAACATGGCTGCCGCGCCGTACTGATGCACTTTCGCGGTTGCAGTGGCGCACCGAACCGCCTGCCGCGCTTTTATCATGGCGGAGACACGGGCGATCTCAATACGCTGGTCAATGTCCTGCGCGCACGCGAGCCGCGCACACTGCTCGCTGCGGTCGGCTATTCGCTCGGCGGCAATGTGTTATTGAAATGGCTGGGTGAGCAAGGACAGTACGCGCCGCTCTCCTGCGCTGTGGCGGTGTCCGTGCCGTTCGACATGAATGAGTCGGCGCTGCGGTTGCAACGCGGCCTTTCCAGAATTTATCAGCGTCATCTGCTGCGCTCTCTGCGCGCTGCGGTGCGCGAAAAATCAAAACACATGCGCATGCCATTCGAGTTCGGCGATCTTGATCGCCTGCGCACCTTGCGCGCTTACGACGATGCCATCACCGCGCCGCTGCATGGATTCTCCGGGGTGGCCGACTACTATACGCAATCAAGCTGTCGTCAATATCTCGGTCGGATAGGCATTCCCACGCTCGTGCTGCATGCCGCCGACGATCCCTTCCTGACGCGCAAGGCCATCCCCACACAGACCGAACTCTCACCGCACGTGACATTGGAGCTGTCCGGGCACGGCGGACACGTGGGCTTTGTTTACGGAACCGCACCCGGGCAGGCGCGTTACTGGCTGGAGGAGCGCATCCCCGCATGGCTTGAAGGCGTGTTTGCACCCTATAATGCAGGCAACATGCAGGAAACAGCCTGATGCAATTCGACACCATACTGCTCATCAAGCAATTCGTCTCGTTGATGGTGGTGCTCGCGCCGCTCGACGTGATGCCGCTCTATCTTTCCCTTACCCATGACATGGAGGCCGCGCGGCAGCGCAAAATTTTATTGCGCATGATCGTCACCGTGCTGGCGACATTGTTATTCTTTCAATACGGCGGCATGTATCTGTTCACGCTGATCGGCATCAGCCTGCCCAGCTTCCAGGTGGCGGGTGGACTGATCCTCGCGTCCATGGCGTGGTCGATGCTGCACGGCACACCCTCGCGCGTGCAGGGTGTGCAAGGCGATGAGTCCGCGCACCGCGACGACATCTCCATCGTGCCGCTCGGCATTCCCATGCTGGCCGGCCCCGGCACCATCACCGCAGTGGTCCTTTACGCCCAGCAGCAAGGCGCAAGCCTGGCCGGGCACGTGCAACTCAGCGGCGTAATACTGGTAACCGCACTTGTGCTTTACATCATGTTCCGCATGGCGGGCCGGTTGTTCGACAAACTGGGGCCGACCGGCGCGCGCGTCACTACGCGCATCATGGGCATGCTGCTGCTCGCCGTGGCGATGGAATTTATCCTGCGCGGCATCTCTGAGGCGCTGGTACGCTAGAGAAGCTCTGATTAATTCAATAAGCGTCGTTCCCGCGAAAGCGGGAACCCAGTAAGCCACTAAAATGTAAGCACTGGATTCCGGGCCTCCGCTACGCTACGCCCGGAATGACGACACATCAGGGTTCCCTTGGATAATTGCGGTTACTTGTGCGACTTCACCTCTTCGACCTTGATGAAGACACGGTGACCTTCATTACGCAGTGAGCGTGTCGAGGAGAGTATCTCGCTGCTGTCCGAACTTTGCTCCTGCACGGCGCCGCCGATGTCTATCCACTCACCCAGTTTTCCGGAAACGGTGGTGTGCATCTGTGCGATATCGATGCTGCCGCCTCCCTGCGCGGACGGCGCGGCGCGTTGCGGAGCGACCTCCAGCGTGACCGTGCTGCCATTCACGCGCGGCAGAATGCTGAAGCCTGCGGTCACGTTCTTGTAAGTGATGCTGTTATACAGGCGCGGGTCGGTGATCCCGCCGCCTTCCACCGTGCGCTCCGCCACGGGTATGGACTGGCCGATCTCGATAAATGCGGCGCTGCCTTCCAGCACCTGAACCTGCTGCGCGTTTTTATCCTGCCCCAGCGTGTCGTTGCGAATGATGCGGATTTCCATACCGTCGCGCGGCTTCGCGCCTTTCTTGCCGGTGCCGATACTCACATCACCG
>JAURVQ010000078.1 GCA_030655395.1 Gammaproteobacteria bacterium
ATCAGTGCTTGGGTGGAGCAGATGGTCGCGCTCAGGCAGGACGGCGTGGAGCTGGTACTGGTGTCGTCCGGCGCGGTGGCCGAGGGCATGAAGCGCTTGGGCTGGGCGCAACGCCCGACCGCGTTGCACGAGTTGCAGGCCGCGGCGGCGGTGGGGCAGATGGGGCTGGTGCAGGCCTACGAGTCCTGCTTCCAGCGCCACGGCATGCACACCGCGCAAATCCTGCTCACGCACGATGACCTCTCCAACCGCAAGCGCTATCTGAATGCGCGCAGCACCCTGCACACCCTGCTCAAGCTCGGTGCGGTGCCGGTGGTGAATGAGAACGATACGGTGGCGACGGAGGAAATCCGCCTCGGCGACAATGACACGCTGGCGGCGCTGGTGACCAATCTCGTCGAGGCCGAACTGCTGGTGATACTCACCGATCAGGCGGGCATGTATGACGCCGATCCGCGCGCGAACCCCCAGGCCACCCTGCTGCACGAGTGGCGCGCGGGCGATGTTCAACTGGAGTCCATGGCGGGCGGCGGCTCGGGCACGCTGGGACGCGGCGGCATGCTGACCAAGGTGCGCGCCGCCGCGCAGGCGGGGCGTTCCGGCGCCTCGACCATCATCGCGCCGGGGCGCGAGGCGGAGGTGCTGTTGCGCATCGCCCAGGGCGAGGAGATCGGCACGCTGCTCTATTCCAGCGAAGAGCCGGTGGCGGCGCGCAAGCAGTGGCTAGCCGGACAGTTACAGCTGCGCGGACGTCTTACGCTGGACGCAGGCGCCGCCAAGGTCCTGCGCGAGGCGGGCAAGAGTCTGCTGCCGGTGGGCGTGATCGCGGTGGAGGGTGAGTTTGCGCGCGGCGAAGCGGTGGCGTGCGTGGATGCCGACGGCAAAGAGATCGCCCGCGGGCTGGTGAACTACAGCGCCGACGAGGCGCGCAAGATCATGCGCCAGCCCAGCGACAAGATCGAAGAGCTATTGGGTTATGTGGATGAGCCGGAACTTATCCATCGCGATAACCTGGTATTAGTTTAAGACAGTGGCGAGTAGCTAGTGGCGAGTGGCGAGCAACCCATAGTCATGCTTAATGGTAGTTCCTAGCTACTAGCCACTCGCTACTAGCCACTAGTGCTACGCCAGCACCACCGGCAGTTCTTTAATCCAGACGGTCTTTTCCGCCACGGCGGAGCCGGTGAGCGCCATGCCGCGCAGGGTGTGTGCCGCGTCGTAAAACAGGGCGCGCACGCCGTCTTCGCGCACCTCCACTTCCCACTGCCCAGTCCCGGACAAGGGCGGCGGTGACACCACTACCGGATGCGCCGGTGTCTTCACCAGCACCGGCATCGCGGGATAACTCACCGGCGTGGGTTCGCCCGCGAGGGTCTTGGCCAATGCGCGCGCGCAATTCATGAGCGGCATCACGAACGGCAGCACCAGCCCGGCGACCTCGGCGCAATCGCCGAGCGCGTAGATGTCGGGGTGGCTGGTGCGCAGCTGACGATCCACCACGATGCCGCGATTCACCTCGAGGCCGGCGTCCCTGGCGAGTTCGGTGCGCGGCCGGAGGCCGACCGCGGAGAGCACCACGTCGACCTCGATGACGGCGGCGTCGGCCAGCGTGAGGCGGTAACCGGAGTCGCGCTTGTCCACCGCCTTCACCGTGTTGCCGAGGTGCCACGTCACGCCAAGGTTGGCGAGCGCCTTTTCCAGCGCGTGTCCGGCCTGTTCCGGTATCAGGCGGTCGAGCGGCGCCTTGCCGGGGCTGATCACGTCCACCAGAAAACCCGCCGCGCGCAGGTCATTGGCGAATTCGCAGCCGATGAGTCCGCCGCCGATCACCGCGACCCGCTTCTTGCCTTCCAGCGCCCGCCGGAAGCGCGTGTAATCCATGAGGTCGTTTACCGAACAGACTTCCGCCGCGGCGTTGCCTTGCAACGGAGGACGCACCGGCTCGGCACCGAGGGCCAGCACCAGCTTCGCGTATTCCACCGTCTCGCCGCGCGCGATGAGGGTGTGAGCGTTGGCATCCATGGCCGTCACGCGGGTGTCGGTCCAGAGCGTGGCGTTGAGGTCGGCGGCCATCTTTGCGCTGTCTGCGCTGGCCAGTTGTTCGGGCCGCATGCCCTTGCCGAGGGCATTGGAGAGCATGGGCTTGGAGTAAAAGCGCCCGTCGTCGGCGGTGATGATGTGCAGCGGGGTGTGCGTATCGAGCTTGCGCAATTCGCGCGCCACGGTGTAGCCCGCCAAGCCGCTGCCGAGGATGACGATGGGCTTCATGACGCGCCCTCCTGCCCGTCCAGCCGCTCGCGCAGGAATTGCGGCAGCGCGAACGCGGACTGATGGATGGCGAGATTGTAATAGCGTGTATTGAAGGGTCTTGCGTTCGTGGCCTGCTCGCGTATGCGGTCGAGCGTGGTTCCCTTCGCCGCCAGGGTGGTGCTCCACCAGCCGGAGGGGTAGGTACATTGCGCGAAGGGGAGGGTGCGCACGTCGGCAAAGCCCGCAGCGCGCAGTGCGCCGTGCATGGCGCAGATCAGGTCGGCATGAAACAACGGCGACTCGCTTTGTCCCGCCAGGATGCCGCCGGGGCGCAGCGCGCGCCAGCAGCTTTTATAAAAGGCTTCGGAAAACAATCCCGCCGCCGGGCCGATGGGGTCGGTGCCATCGACGATAATCACATCAAGGCTGCCGGCGGCGGCCTCAGTTACCCATGCAATGCCGTCGGCGAAGCGGAGCCGCGCGCGGGCATCGTGATTGGAGGCGGTGAGTGCGGGAAAGAACTGCTCGGCAACGCGCGTCACGCGCTCGTCCAGCTCGACCTGGATGACCTCTGTGACCGGGTGCTTCAGCACCTCGTGCAGCGTGCCGCAGTCGCCGCCGCCGATGATGAGCACAGACTTCGGGTCGGCATGCGTGAACAGCGCCGGATGCGACATCATTTCATGGTAGATAAAGTTGTCGCGGTCGGTTACCATCACCAGGCCGTCGAGGGTCATCAGCCTGCCGAAATTCTCCGTGTCGTAAATCTCGATGCGCTGATAGGGAGATTGTTCATCATGCAGCTTGCGCGTGATCTTGAGCGAGATGGCCGAACCCTGCCCCGCCCATTCTTCCGTATACCATTGACCATCCATTGTCATAGTGCTGAGCTCTGTTGTTGAAGATTCGCGAGGCGAGATAATAGCAAAATGAGCACGGGACCGGAAAATTTTTTGAGTAAAGATGCCATGCAGTGGAGCCTCGACCAGGCGCGTGAATTTTACAACATCGCGTACTGGGGCGGTGGTTATTTCGGCGTCAACGGCGACGGCCATCTGGTGGCCCATCCACAACTGGAAGCGGGTCAGGGCATTGATCTGTATCGTCTGAGCGACGAAATCAAGGCCGCCGGTCTTGCGCTGCCGGTGCTGGTGCGTTTTTCCGGCATCCTGCATCAGCGCGTGGACATGCTGTGCGCGGCCTTTGCGAACGCGATGGCAGCGGATAATTACCAGGGTGACTACACGGCGGTCTATCCCATCAAGGTCAACCAGCAGCGCCGTGTGGTGGAAGAGATCACCCGCCACGGAGGCCGCCGCGTGGGGCTGGAGGCCGGCAGCAAGCCGGAGCTGATGGCGGTGCTGGCGCTGTCCGCCACCGATGGCGGAGTCGTGGTGTGCAACGGCTACAAGGACCGCGAGTATATCCGCCTCGCGCTGATCGGCAAGCAGCTCGGTCACCGCGTGTACATCGTGATCGAGCGGCTGGCGGAACTGGAACTGGTCATCGAAGAGGCGCGCAGCCTGAATATCACGCCGCTCATCGGCGTGCGCGTGCGGCTTGCCTCGATCGGTGCGGGCAAGTGGCAGAACACCGGCGGGGAAAAATCCAAGTTTGGCCTCTCCGCCACCCAGATATTGCGCGTCGTGGAGCGTCTGCGTGAGGCGAAGCTGCTCGATGCGCTGCAACTCATGCACTTTCACCTCGGCTCGCAGATCGCCAATATCCACGACATCCAGCTCGGCATGCGTGAATGCGCACGCTATTACGCCGAACTGCGGCAGCGGGGCGTGAACCTGCTATGCGTGGATGTGGGCGGTGGACTGGGCGTGGACTACGACGGCACGCGTTCGCGCAACTTCTGTTCCATGAACTACAGCGTGCAGGAATACGCCGATAACGTGGTGCATGCGCTGCATGAAATCTGCGCCGAACAGAATCTGCCGCAGCCACACATCATCACCGAATCCGGGCGCGCCATGACCGCGCACCACGCCATGCTCATTACCAACGTCATCGACGTGGAGCAGGCGCCACAGCCGTTCCAGATCACACCCGCCACGAGCGATGAGCACCCGCTGATTCAGGATTTATGGCGCGACTTCGAGCAGCTCTCTGCGCGCGACGCGGTCGAGGCTTATCATGCGGCCGTCCACAGGCTGGCCGAGGCCAATGTGATGTTCAGCCACGGCGTGTTGGACCTTGCGCAGCGTGCACGCATCGAGCAGCTCTATTCCGCCACCTGCTGGAAAGTGCGCGATCTCTTGCAAGCGGGCTCACGCGCGCAGCGCGAACTGCTCGATGAGTTGAACGAAAAACTGGCCGACAAGTACTTCTGCAACTTCTCACTGTTTCAGTCGATGCCTGACTCCTGGGCCATCGACCAGATTTTCCCCATCATGCCGCTGCACCGCCTGAATGAGCGCCCCACGCGCCGCGCGGCGCTGCAGGATATCACCTGCGACTCCGACGGCCGCATCGATCTCTATGTGGACGGTGAAGGCGTGGAGACCAGCCTGTTGCTACACCCCTTGAGCGCCGGGCAGCCGTACCTGCTCGGCATCTTTCTGCTCGGTGCGTATCAGGAAATTCTGGGCGATATGCACAACCTGTTCGGCGACACCGATTCGGTGCACGTCGAACTCACCGCCGATGGCGGCCATCGTCTGGTGCAGCCGTTGCGCGGCGACACCGCCGAGACCGTACTGCGTTATGTGCATTTCAATGCAAAAGACCTGCTACAGACTTTTCGCGCGAAAATCGAGGCGGCACAACTCAAGCCCGCCGAGCGCACGCTGTTTCTGCACGAACTGCAAGAAGGCTTGAGCGGCTATACCTATCTGGAAGATTAAGCGGCTTTAGGTTTTGGATACTATCTGCTTTCGTAGACATTTCTCAGCTCCCAGCGGACTTCCCACAGTTTGTAGCTGGCCTAGCTAGCTGCTTTCGAAAGGGACAGCCTTGTTGACCCTGTCAGGTCATGCGGAGATTGGGTCTCATATTCTCCGCATATTTAGCGGAAAATATGCTTGCTCATGCGGAGAATAACTATCATAATATCCGCATTAGGCGCGGATATTATGGCGGAAAATTATATTCATCAGCTAAAAGGCTGGCCGAAATTTCGCTGGAGTCAGGAGCGCCTGGCTGAACGGCTTGCCGCCGTGCGTCACCGTCAGGGGCGGCTGATTGGGCGGATGGAAGCGCTTGGCTTCACGCTGCGCGCCGAGGCCGTGCTTCAAACCCTCACTGAAGAAGTGATCAAATCCAGTGAGATTGAGGGTGAGATTTTCGATAAGGAGCAAGTGCGCTCGTCGCTTGCCCGTCGTCTCGGCATGGATGCGGGAGCGCTAGCGCCTGCCGACCGCCACGTCGAGGGTGTGGTCGAGATGATGCTGGACGCCACGCAAAAATTTGATGCGCCCCTCACGGCCAAACGGTTGTACGACTGGCACGCCGCGCTATTTCCGACTGGACGCAGCGGCATGACCCCTATCCGTGCCGGCGCCTGGCGTGACGATAGTACCGGGCCCATGCAAATCGTCTCCGGGCCTGTAGGCCGGGAGCGGGTTCATTATGAAGCGCCTCCCGCTAAACAGCTCAATCGTGAAATGCGTGTGTTTCTTGCTTGGTTCAACGGCAAGGAATCCATGGATGCGGTGTTGAAGGCTGCCGTCGCCCATCTGTGGTTTGTTACTATTCACCCCTTCGACGACGGCAACGGCCGGATCGCACGCGCGGTCGCGGACATGATGCTGGCGCGATCAGAAAACAGCCCGCAACGCTTTTACAGTATGTCCGCGCAAATCCGCGTGGAGCGCAAGGCTTATTACGATATTCTGGAAGTGACCCAGAAAGGTGGCCTCGACATTACGGACTGGCTCGAATGGTTCTTAGGTTGTCTCGGACGTGCCGTTGATGGCGCGGAGACAATACTGGCGACGGTATTCAAGAAGGCGCGCTTCTGGGAGATGCGTAATGGAGAGCATTTCAACAATCGGCAGAGGAAAATCCTCAGTCGCCTGCTGGATGGCCTCGAGGGTAAGCTGACGTCATCGAAATGGGCGTCGCTTGGTAAATGCTCGCAGGACACGGCATCCCGTGACATCGATGATCTCGTGAAGCGCGGGATATTGGTCAAAGACCCGGCTGGCGGGCGCAGCACCAGCTATTCACTGGTCGAAGTTCGTTAGCAGTCTGTTGAAAAACAGACTGCGCGCGGCACCACCGAGGCGATTTACCGGGGCAAGCTGGAGAAGGTGAAGCTGCTGAGATGGAAGACGACGATAGCGGTCTAGTTAAAACTTGTGGGGGATACCGCACTGCTTGAGTATCTTGTTCGCCAGGTGCCTGGATT
>JAURVQ010000080.1 GCA_030655395.1 Gammaproteobacteria bacterium
TGGAGCGCAGGAGCCGGAGTGTACATCTCAGTACATGAGGATTCCGAGCACCGCACGCACCCGCATCAAAGACGCGCAGTAGATTTATGACGCTATGTATAACGTAGGGACAGCACCTGGCGGAAGGATGTTTTTGAGCGGTATTCATGACGGACTCTCCCGCACCCCGTCGAGTCACTTTGGCTTGCCGGGCATGGGGAGGGAGCATATAGTGTGGCTAAGTATTTACTCTGGCCTGACATGCTGCACCAGCATACTCTACAGATGAAACGATTTATGAATTAGACTCTATCGTTGACGCATTATAAAGCGCCCATTAGGGTGCCTACTTTAACGTTAGGTTTCTCGCATGAGCAATTGCATGGTCTACGGCATCCCAACAGCAATCCTTGTGTTTCTGGTCTTGTTCGCGGGCATCCTTTTTTCCTGGCAGGCGCGTTCTACTACTGACCGTGGCGGTGACACAAAGGATCACAGTGAGCGGATATACAAAGATTTCGAGATGTATCTGAAAGTCACTCTTGGTTTAGTCGCCGCATTCGGATACATACGCTTTGACAAGTTCTCGGCCCAGCCCGAGTTAGCACGTCAAGCATTACAGGTGGTTGGCGGGATATCCCTGCTTGTGATGATAACCTTTTGTATCTTCGTAATCTGTCACCAAGCATCAAAGGTGCGGCGCTGGAAAAATATCGAATGGGGGAAAGCAATATTTTGGCAAGAGCTTTGGGCCTGCCTGGCCATGTGGCTATTTTCGTCGGGCATTTGGGTTGCGGCCTTTGCTTGGTAGCAACCTAACTTTACGTTGGCCCCCAAGATAGTAACCGCGACAGCCGGAGACCCAATACCGATGAACGAATGGACTCATGATGGCTAGACGGATCAATGCGGACAAGCCGCACCTCTGGAAGGCCGACATCGCGGCTTCCGTTGACCAGTTCAACCAGTGGTTCATGCGCTTCGCACCCGAGGCGTTCCGCTCGACACGCGTCAAAACTACAGCACATGTCAAAGCTGCGCTGCTTGCAACGCACGACCTGCGCCGCATTGACGCGGCCACGCTCAAGCTCAATCCGAGCGCGCTGGCGACGCTCCGCATGTGTACGGCGCCACCGCTGGCCGTGGATCGCTTGATCGGCTTGGCCGATGCTAGCAAGAACCTTGTTGGTCGGATGGAAGATGGCAAGCTCCCGACCAAAATGAACGCTGCCACTTTGGATGCGGAGTTGAGAAAACTCTGTCGCATCATCTCAAAGCTGTTAGACCGCGACATCTTCCCCTGGCTGGCCGCCGCGAAAGGCCCTACCGATCACGAGCGCGACCGAGCATCAACGATCGTCGCTGACCGCTTATGCAGCGCAGTGGCAAACCCGATCGTCCGCAACGCTCAGGAACAGCGGCAACTCAAACTCGTGGGCGATTGGCTCGACGCCCGAGGCTACCGGAAGCAAGCTCATCCCAGTGGGCAGCCGTTGACCAAAATGGAAGCCGGGACGTACACGTTCCGCATGAACATTGCGGTCGGCAAGGCGCTCAAGGTGAATATCCCGGTTGACGTAGTGATTCAACCCAAGAAGCTGCGCAAGAGTCGGCTGCCAATCCTGATCGAAGCCAAGTCGGCGGGTGATTTCACCAACACCAATAAGCGGCGCAAAGAAGAAGCGACCAAGATCCACCAGCTTCAAGCTGCCCACGGCAACACCGTGTCGTTCGTGCTATTTCTCTGCGGCTACTTTGGCAGCGACTACTTGGGCTACGAAGCCGCCGAGGGCATTGATTGGGTCTGGGAGCATCGCATCGACGACCTTGTGAAGCTGGGCTTATGAATAGCATGATCGCCCACATGGACAGCCCGGTTGAAGTACGCCGACAAGCAATTCAGGCGGACATCGATACGCGCAAGTCAGCAGCGGAACGGAATCGCCTTGGCCAGTTCGCAACGCCCAATGCCCTCGCCGTCGATATCGCCCGCTACGTCGAATCAGTCATCGGTCGTACCAAAGACAATATTCGCTTCGCCGACCCTTCGATTGGCTCGGGCAGCTTCTTTTCCGCAGCACTTGCAGTCTTCGGCTCCAAGCGAATCAGCAGCGCCGTCGGGGTCGAGCTTGACCCCGCATTCGCCGACGCCGCCCGCAATCTGTGGGCCGATGCCCGGCTTGAAATTGTGCACGGCGATTTCACGCGAGTCGTTGCTAGCGGCTCATGCCCACCCGCGCCCAACGTCATCTTGGCGAACCCACCCTACGTCCGACACCATCACATGAACCGAGAGGACAAGGAACGCCTCCAAGGCCTCACATTCAAGATGACCGGGGTTGAAGTCAGTGGCCTTGCGGGTCTGTACGTCTACTTTCTTTTGCTCGCCACGGCGTGGATGGAAGACGGTGGGATCGCCGCGTGGCTTATCCCCTCGGAGTTCATGGACGTCAACTATGGTGCGGCCCTCAAGGGCTTCCTCGCGGATCGCGTTACACTTATCCGTGCTCACCGCTTTGACCCCGACGATGTTCAGTTCGGTGACGCCCTTGTGTCGTCGGTCGTGCTGGTGTTCCGCAAGATGCCACCCGCCGCTGCTCATGTCGTCGAGTTCACCTTCGGCGGCACACTGGCCGAGCCGCACGCCCGTGACCTCATCCCGCGTGAACGATTGCGCGAGTCTCGCAAGTGGACCGTGTACCCGAGTCACGCCAAGAACGACCGACATACGCTTAGCGACGGTAACGGCCCGACGCTTGGCGACTTCTTCCGCGTACAGCGCGGCATCGCCACTGGTTGCAACAAGTTTTTCGTGCTTGACCGCGCCGACGCGAAGAGCCTAGGACTCCCGGCCAAGTACCTCCGTCCGATCCTTCCCGGCCCGCGCCACCTTAAGACCACGCGCATCGACGCTGACGATGACGGCTACCCTCTCCTCGACCGTCAACTGTGCGTCATCGATTGCAGCCTGCCCGAGCGGATGGTCGAGGCGAATTACCCGGCTCTTTGGGAATACCTGCAAACTGCTCAGTCGCTTGGCATCATGGACGGCTATCTGATCGGCAAGCGCAGCCCGTGGTACAAACAGGAACAGCGAGAGCCCACCCCGTTTCTGTGCACATACATGGGCCGCGGCTCTGCCGACAAACAGCCGTTCCGCTTCATCTGGAACCGCTCGAAGGCGATTGGAACCAATCTCTACCTGATGCTCTACCCGCAGAACAGCCTCGCGGCGATGCTTCGCCGACATCCCGACCGTGCCGAAGCCGTCCACGCTTTGCTCGGTCAAGTCACCGGCCACGAACTCCGAGGCGAAGGCCGGGTGTACGGCGGCGGTCTGAACAAGATTGAGCCAAGCGAGCTGGCACGCATTTCTGCAGCATCGTTTGTTGAGCTTTGGCCGGAGATCAGGTCCGATGTGCAGCCGCAGGGAAAACTCTTCGGCTAAGCCGTGGGGTAAGTGCAGGGGGTGCCATAACAAGCTGCGCCGGACAGCTTTCCCACTGCGCTCCAAAGCCGCTGGTGAGCTAAAATAGCGAGACACTTCGGGAGGCCAAGCAATGACAACCGTTCAATTAATTGAAGATCAGATTAAACATCTCGACAACCAATCATTTGCTGCGCTTCGAAGCTGGTTTATCGAATATGAACATGCGCGCTGGGATCAGCAGATTGTGACTGACTCAGCAGCCGGAAAACTCGACTCTCTTGTCGACGAGGCGCTCGCCGAACATCGTGCCGGAAAAACAAAACTCCTGTTCGGCAGTGTCTTAGAAAATCGTTAAGCGCTATCGCACACTGACTGCCTACGTACCCGGCCCAGCAGAAATCAGGCTACAGCGTTTCCGCAGCGGCTGTTCTTAAAGGCGCCTTGCGCTGTGGCGCGGCAGGGGATTTATGCGGCGGGTTATCCGTATCGACGGGCGCTGTTGCGGCCTCGGTGGCGGGGATGCGCAGCACCGCTCCCGCTTGCAGTACATCGTTTGTGAGGTTATTTGTCGCGCGCAGGTCTTGCGGGCTGATTTGATACTGGCGCGCGATGCCGGTGAGGGTGTCGCCGCGATTTACCACGTGCTCGCGCAGCGCAAGCATGCTGTCGGGCGGGGCGTGGCGCGCGAAATAAGAACGTACGCCGCTCATCATGGCCTGGGCCAGTGACTGCTGGAAGCGCGGGTCGCGCAGGTTGCTTTCTTCCTTCGGGTTGGAAATAAACGCGGTCTCGACCAGGATGGACGGGACATCCGGTGATTTCAGCACCACGAACCCGGCCTGTTGTACCTGCGGCTTGTGCAGGTGGCCCACGTCGCTGAGGCCGTCGAGCACTTCCGAGGCGATATCCATACTCGCGCTGCTGGTCGCGGTCTGCGACAGATCGAGCAGCACCGAGGCGAGCAATTCGTCCTTGTCGTCCAGACTCACCCCGCCCACGAGATCGGACGCATTTTCGCTTTCCGCGAGCCAGCGCGCCGCTTCATTGCTCGCGCCGCGCTCGGAGAGGGTGTAGACCGACGAGCCCTTGGCGTCGGGATGCAAATAGGCGTCGGCGTGAATGGAGATGAACAGGTCTGCCTTGTGCTGACGCGCCTTCTGCATGCGCTGGCGCAGGCTCAGATAATAATCGCCGTCGCGGATCATGACCGGGCGCATGCCCTCTTCCTCGCGCACCATCGCCTCCAGACGCCGCGCCACCGCAAGCACGACATCCTTCTCGCGCGTGCCGTTGCGCCCTTGTGCGCCGGGGTCTTCACCGCCGTGGCCGGCGTCAATGGCGATGATGATCTCGCGCGGCGCGGGTGGGTTCGGTTTCTTGTCCGCTACGGCGGGCTTGGCCGCCGTTTCCGCGGCTTCCGTCTTGGCCGGGAACAGGTCTACCACGAGGCGATGGCCATACGGCTGATTGGGTTTGAGTACGAAGCTCTTCGCCTGCGCGCCCGGTTTGAGCGCCAGCGTCAGGCGGACTCCGTTACGCACCGGTTGCGACTGAAGCCCGGTGAGCAGGCCTTTTTTGGTATCGACGGCGGGCAGGGAGCGGTGCAATTCGGTGCGGGCGAGGTCGATTTGAATCTGGTCGCCAGTGCGGTTGAACTTATAGTCCGCCGCCGCGCTGAGATCCACCACGATGCGCGTGTTGTCCGGCGCGGGCCAGACGCGCACGCCTAAGATCTCCACTGGCGCCGCCGCGACAGCGACGGGCAGCATAGCCAAAAGCAAAGCACTTAGAATTTTCATAGTGTTCGCCTCACCCGCGTACCTACGGCCCTTATTGTAAGAAGCGCGGGGGCTTTTGCAAGCATTTTCTATTATTTTATAGATAGATAGGCGATAAACCTCTTGGACGGCCTAAAAACATGCCTGCAACCTTCAAATACTCATATGAATATGAAATTCAAAGCCCGGTCAGTCTGGCTTTGCGCCCCGCCTGGTCATGACTCAACGCGATCTCGATATCAGGCGCGGGCAGAAATCCCCTGCCCCGCTCCGGCCATTCAATAAGGCACAGCGCGTCGGGGTGAAAATAATCACGCGCACCGATGGCCTCAAGCTCCTCAGGGCCGGTGAGGCGGTAGAGGTCAAAGTGGTACACATGACGCCCCTGTAAAAAATACGGCTCGACCAGCGTGTAGGTCGGGCTCTTCACTATCGAGTTATGCCCCAGCGCGCGCAGCAGGCCGCGCACCAGCGTGGTCTTGCCCGCGCCCAGCTCACCCGTGAGGTAAACAATCGCGCCGCCCAAGATCGTGTGCGCAAGCTCCGCGCCCAAGGCCTCCATCGCGGCGGCGGAGGGAATCACCCGCTCCTCTGCCATCACAACCGGTTCACCAAGGCATGCAAATGCGGCATGAGATCGCTCGCCAGCAGTCCCCGTTGCCCCGCCTGTGCGGCAAGGTCGCCCGCCTCGGCATGCAGCCACACGCCAAGGCGTGCGGCATC
Organism: Gammaproteobacteria bacterium; assembly: GCA_030655395.1. Taxonomy (GTDB): domain Bacteria; phylum Pseudomonadota; class Gammaproteobacteria; order SURF-13; family SURF-13; genus JAQBXX01. The sequence goes on from JAURVQ010000080.1 coordinate 5,911, forward strand.
GCGCGGACTTAAACCTTGCGCGATTAGGCCCGCGATCACGCCGCTCAGCACGTCACCCATGCCCGCGCTGGCCATGCCGGGATTGCCGCCGGCGCAAATGCTCACGGGTTCATCACCCGCCACTACCAGCGTACCCGCCCCCTTCAGCACCCCGACGCCGCCATAGCGCCGCCGCACTTCGCGTACCGCGTTAAAGCGGTCGGCCTGAACTTCCGCGCCGCTGCACGCCAGCAATCGCGCCGCTTCGCCCGGATGCGGCGTGAGCACCCACGCATCACGCGCGACGGGTTCCGCCGCCAGCAGATTGAGCGCATCGGCATCCACCACGCAGGGTAAATCTGTCTCCAGCACGGCGGAAAATAATTCTCGCGCCCACGGCGACTGACCCAGACCGGGCCCGACAACAATCACGCTCGCTGCGTTCAGCAACGGACGCAGTTCGTTGGCGTTTTCCACGCCGTAACACAACAGCTCCGGCCGTTGCGCGCTGATGAGCACCGCGTGCGCGCTGCGCGTGGCGATGCTGACGAGGCCAGCGCCCACGCGCGCCGCCGCCTCAGCCGCGAGCCTTACCGCGCCGGACATGCCGTGATCGCCGCCGATGACGAGCACGCGACCGTAATCACCCTTGTGTGTGTTACGCAGACGCGCACCGAGTTTGGGTAAATTGGAGGGATGCAGTGTTACTGCGTCAGCAGGATAAAATTCTTCGCTCAGAGTAATGCCCTGCCGCTTACGCGCGCTTAACTCAGCTCGCGCTTCATGCCGATGAGGGTAAACAGCTCCATGCGTGATGGGGCATTCTTCAGGAACAGGCCGTGCAGCTTGCTGGTGGTCGTCCATGCTCCGGGTTTGCGCGCGCCGCGATAGCACATGCAGAAATGCTGGCACTGGAGAATCACCGCCACACCCTGCGGCTGCAATACCTCCTGAATCACGTCTGCAATCTGCGCGGTGAGTTTTTCCTGCACCTGCAAACGCTTGGAATAAATATCCACCACGCGCGCAAGTTTCGACAGACCGACGATGCGCCCATCGGGAATGTAGGCAACGTGTGCCTTGCCCACAAACGGCACCATGTGATGCTCGCAGTGACTGTGCAACTCGATATCGGACACCAGCACCAGTTCGTCATAGCCCTGCACGTCTTCAAACGTCTTCAGCAGATGTTCTTTCGGGTCCTGCTGATAGCCCTGGAAATGATCCGCCAGCACGTCAAGCACGCGTGCGGGCGTGTCGCGCAAGCCGTCACGATCAGGGTCCTCGCCGATGTGTTCGAGCAGCGCGCGGATGTGCGCCATGACTTCCAGGTCTTTCTTGCTGTGTTTAGGCGTGTTCGACATTATTCTTTGTCCTGCTGGCGGTTAAACAGTGATGTTGTCAATGCTGTACATGAGACGCGAAGGCTGTTGCGCTCAAATAATTCTGGAAACGTGAAATATAACGCAGAAAGCCGCTTACATGGCGGCTTTCTTGTGGATCAGCGTGAGATATTTATCGTGCAGTTGCTCTTTCGTTTCGACCACGTCAGGGTTGAGCGGGATGCAGTCCACCGGGCACACCTCTACACACTGCGGCTTGTCAAAATGGCCGACGCATTCGGTGCACAACGCGGGGTCGATCACGTAAATCTCCGCGCCCTGCGTGATGGCGCCGTTCGGGCACTCCGGCTCGCACACATCGCAATTGATGCACTCGTCGGTAATCATTAACGCCATGTAACAACCTCATACAACACACATCGAGAGCAGCCGTAAAGATACTATACCCGATAAAATCAGTCAACAATTAGGCCCCGAGGCCGGGGCCTCACGCGCACGTCAGGATGCGGCCTTCAACACCGCCCAGATAGGGCCACAGCGCTTTTGGCAGATGGATATTGCCGTGACTGTCCTGGCAGTTCTCCATGATCGCCACCAGCGTACGCCCAACGGCCAGGCCCGAACCATTCACGGTATGTGCCAGCTCCGGTTTACCCGTCTCCGGATTGCGCCAGCGCGCCTGCATGCGGCGGGCCTGGAAGTCGGTGAAATTGCTGCACGAGGAAATCTCACGATATTTATTCTGGCTCGGCAGCCACACCTCCAGATCGTAGGTCTTGGCGGCGGCAAAGCCCATGTCACCCGTGCACAGCGCGACCATGCGATAGGGCAACTCCAGTTTTTGCAGGATGGCCTCGGCGTGCGCGGTAAGTTTTTCCAGGGCGTCAAAGGAATCCTGCGGGCGCACGATCTGCACCAGCTCGACCTTTTCAAACTGATGCTGGCGGATCATGCCGCGCGTGTCCTTGCCGTAGGAACCCGCTTCGCTGCGAAAGCACGGCGTATGGCAGACATATTTGCGCGGCAAGGCCTCGGCGGGGAGTATCGTGTCGCGCACGAGGTTGGTCACCGGCACTTCGGCGGTGGGAATCAGGTAATAGCTTTGCTCACCCTTGAGCGCGAACAAGTCCTGCTCGAACTTCGGCAACTGCCCGGTGCCGCGCAGGCTGTCGGCATTGACCAGATAAGGCACATACACTTCAGTGTAGCCGTGCTCCTGAGTGTGCACATCGAGCATGAATTGAGTCAGCGCGCGTTGCAGACGCGCGAGCGGGCCGCTCAAGACGACAAAACGCGCACCGCTGATTTTGGCAGCGGCGTCGAAATCCATCTGGCCGAGCGCGGCGCCGAGATCAACGTGATCCTTGGGTGTGAAATCGAATTTTTTCGGCTCACCGACGCGGCGCACTTCGACGTTGTCGTGCTCGCTTTTTCCGGCAGGCACGCTCTCGTGCGGCAAATTCGGAATGCCGAGCAACACCCCATCCAGCCGCTGCTGTATTTCCGCGAGACGTGCCTCCGCCTGCTTGAGTTTGTCACCCAGATCGGCCACTGCGCTCATCAGCGGCGCGACATCCTCACCCGCGGCCTTGGCCTTGCCGATGGCCTTGGAGCCGGCGTTGCGCTCGGCCTGAAGTTTTTCCGCCTCGACCTGAATCTGTTTGCGCTCGGCTTCAAATCCGGCAAGCTGTTTCACATCGAGCGCAAAGCCACGCGTCGCCAGGCGCTGCGCCGCCGTTTCCAGTTCACTTCTTAAAAAACGCGGATCAAGCATGGCGCTTAAGTTTCCCCCTCCCCGTTTTCTTCAGTTGACTCCTCCTCCCCCGCGCACATGTACGCAGTACTGCCAATAATTCTGCCCGGCTTGATGACATCATGAAACGCATCGACAAATGCTCTGGCACGGTCCGACTCTTCGATGTACTCAACGATCAGCCTGCGCTCTGTACCCAATTTTATGCGGCGCCCGCTCTGATCAAAGGCGGAATTCAACTCATACACATGCACGTCTGCGCTTGGAAAAAAGCTTTCGATCGCGCCTAAAACCCTGTCCAGATGCTCCTTGTCATCAGGAAGGTAAATGCGCAACATGGTGACTTCAAGGGCATGCATGTATTTATCCTCACGCTCTATTGATTTGACTGCCTAAGACTCTAGGCGGCGATGGCAACTATTTGCATACGGTATTTAATCCTGTTTTTTCCTGGCATCGGACGCTTGCCGATCCAGCGCACGCAAATGGGCAAGCTTTTCGGCGATTTTTATTTCCAGCCCGCGTGGTACGGGATGATAATAGATTTTGCTGCCCATTTCCTCCGGAAAATAACGCTCACCGGCGGCGTAAGCCTCGGCCTCCTCATGGGCATAGCGATAGTCTTTACCGTAATCGAGCTCCTTCATCAGGCGCGTGGGCGCGTTGCGCAGCTGCAGCGGTACTTCCAGTGATCCATGCTCGCGCGCGTCTCGCATCGCGGCGCCAAACGCCGTGTAGACGGCATTGCTCTTGGGCGCGCAGGCGAAATAGACCACGGCCTGCGCCAGCGCAAGTTCGCCTTCGGGGCTGCCCAGGCGCTCCTGCACATCCCATGCTTCGCGGGCGATGGTGAGTGCGCGCGGGTCGGCGTTGCCGATGTCTTCGCTCGCCATGCGCAGCACGCGCCGGGCGATGTAGAGCGGATCGCAACCGCCGTCGAGCATGCGCGCGAGCCAGTAGAGCGCGGCATCCGGCGAAGAGCCGCGCACCGATTTGTGCAGCGCGGAAATCTGGTCGTAAAACGCTTCGCCGTATTTGTCGAAGCGGCGCGTGCTGCCGCCACTCAGCACGTCATTCAATAATTCCTCGGTGATCGTATCGCGTCCTTCCCTGGGCTCGGCAAGATCGGCGGCGACTTCCAGCAGGTTCAGCGCGCGTCGCGCATCGCCGTCGGCGGCCAGCGCCAGGCGGTCGCGCAGTGCTTCGGACATTTCCAGTCTCAGTCCGCCCAAGCCGTGCTCCACGTCGGACAGCGCACGATCAACAACTTTGCGTATGTCATCCGCTTGCAGCGCCTTCAGCACATACACGCGTGCGCGCGACAACAGCGCACTGTTGAGCTCGAACGACGGATTTTCCGTGGTCGCGCCAATGAAGGTGAAGGTGCCGTTTTCCACGTACGGCAGAAAGGCATCCTGCTGCGACTTGTTAAAGCGGTGTACCTCGTCAACGAACAACACCGTGCCCTGACCCAGCGTGCGCGCCTGCTCCGCCTTGGCGACCATTTCACGAATGTCCTTAACCCCAGCCAGCACCGCCGAGATGCTCAAAAACTGGGCGTTGGATTTTTTCGCGATGAGACGCGCCAGCGTAGTCTTGCCGGTGCCCGGCGGCCCCCAGAAAATCATGGAGTGCAGATGGCCGGACTCGATGGCAAGCCGCAGCGGTTTGCCGGGGCCGAGCAAGTGCGCCTGGCCGTAGAAATCCTCCAGCCGGGCAGGCCGCAGGCGGTCGGCGAGTGGGCGCATGTCAGCAGTCACAGAGGTAGCCTCAGCAACAGCGCCGCACGCCGTTCCATTTGCGTTCTTGTTCTTGTTTGAAGAATTCGCGGCGACTTAAGCGTCGTGCATCAGGGTGTATTTGGGCATGATGCACGAGATAACGCTCGTAGGCGTCGTCGCCGCTGAGTTGGCGGAGGAATTTCAGCACGAGTAATATTTTTTGCTTGAGCATTTCAGTCGCGCACCCAATCTTCCACCAATCGGCTGGGAGTATGCGGTGATTCGGAGACGGGCAGCACCGGCTTGCCGCTTAAATGACGCGCCACGACGCGCAGCATGTCGAGCACCACGATCCACAGCACCAGCACGAAGAACAGGGTCAGCCAGCCGTCCAGTTGCTGATTGAAGATGAGATGCGGCGCGACGGCGGCCTTGTCGGGCGGCAGTACACCGGCAGCGAGCTTGGCGGCCATGTCGTTGGCGGCGGCGAAAAATCCAATGCGCACGTCTTCGCTCATGATTTTTTGCCACGCCGCGCTGGTAGTGACGATGACCAGCCAGGTGAGCGGTAAACCCGTGACCCAGGCGTATTTCAGTTTTCCGGATTTGATCAGAATGCCGGTGGCGACCGACAGCGCGATGCCCGCGAGCATCTGGTTGGACATGCCGAACAAGGGCCACAGGATATTCACACCGCCGTTGGGGTCGATCACGCCGATATATAAAAAGTATCCCCATGCCGCGACGATGGCGGCGCTGGTGAGGATCACGGAGGGGTACCACGAGGTACGCCCCATCGGCTGCCAGATATTGCCGAGCAGGTCTTGCAGCATGAAGCGCCCGACGCGCGTACCGGCGTCGAGCGTGGTCAAAATAAATACCGCTTCGAACATGATGGCGAAGTGATACCACATGGCAAGCAGACCATCGCCGAAGGCGCTGCCGAAGATGCTGGCCATGCCGACCGCGAGTGACGGTGCGCCGCCGGTGCGCGCGAACAGTGTGGCCTCGCCCATTTGCCGGGCAAGCTCGTTCATCTGCTCGACCGTAACGGCAAAGCCCCACGACGATATTGTCGCCACCGCGTCCGCAGCCTCTTTGCCGACGATGCCGGCGGGGCTGTTGATGGCGAAAAACACGCCGGGGTCGAGCACCGTGGCGGCGATCATGGCCATGATGGCGACGAACGATTCGAGCATCATGCCGCCGTAGCCGATCATGCGGATGTCGCGTTCGTTGGAAATCAATTTCGGCGTGGTGCCTGAGGCGATCAGCGAATGAAAACCGGAAATCGCGCCGCAGGCGATGGTGATGAATACGAACGGGAACAGCGCGCCGCCGAAGATCGGGCCGCTGCCGTCTATGAATTGCGTGAGCGCGGGCATTTTCACTTCCGGCCGCAGAATCACGATGGCGATGGCGAGCAAAATCACCGTGCCCAATTTCATGAACGTGGACAGATAATCGCGCGGCGCGAGCAACAGCCACACCGGCAGGATGGCGGCCAGGAAACCGTAGCCGATGACAAACCAGGCCAGGCTCAGGCCGTCCATATCGAAATACCCGCGCAGCGCGGCGCTGTGATCTATCCAGCCGCCGCCGACCACGGAGAACAGCAACAGCGCGACGCCTATGAGCGTGCCTTCCAGCACGCGGCCCGGGCGGATGTTGCGCATATAAAAGCCGATAAAAATGGCGATAGGGATGGTGGCGAATACGGTCGAGGTGGCCCACGGGCTGTGCTTCATGGCGTTTACCACCACCAGCCCCAGCACCGCGATGAGTATCACCATGATCATCAGCGTGCCGACGAGTGCCGCCACGCCACCGATCATGCCGAGTTCGTCGCGCGCCATCTGGCCGAGGCTGCGGCCGTTGCGGCGCGTGGAGAAAAACAGCGTGACCATGTCCTGCACGCAGCCGCCCAGCACCGCGCCGATCAATATCCACAAGGTGCCGGGGAGATAGCCGAACTGCGCGGCGAGGGTGGGGCCGATCAACGGCCCCGGTCCTGCGATGGCCGCGAAGTGGTGGCCGAACACGATCCAGCGGTTGGTCGGCACAAAATCGCGCCCGTCGTTGATGCGCTCGGCAGGCGTCGCACGGCCGGGGTCGAGCAGCAGCACCTTGGTGGCGATCCAGGCACTGTAAAAACGGTAACCGATAGCATAAACGCACAGGGCCGCGACGATAAACCAGATCGCGTTGATCGACTCGCCGCGATTGAGCGCGATGCCGCCGACAGCTGCGGCGCCGATCACGGCAATGAGCAGCCAGATCATCGTCCTTACAACTTTATTCCGCATAGCCTTTCTCTCTTCTTGTCATACGTTCAATCTACTCAGGAGCCACAAAGTAAGATTACATTATTTTAGCGTGTGACTCCTGAGTAAACACCCTGTTTACTCTACCCCCCACCCTGTCCCGCCCCCTAAACAGGGGGCGGGGACGTGGCGGGAAGTGTGGTCTTACTTACTGACTTATGAGTAACAAGCCCTGCACGTGGAGCAAAGCTACTCGACAAACCAGTAGCGCTTTTCCTCGTGGCGATAACTCGATAGCCGCATACCCGCCGCCCCCAGCGTGACCGTGATCGCGCCGTGCGCCGGAGAATTGAGCATGGTGATGCCACGCTGTGCGTAGCGCTCGACGACGGTAGGATGCGGGTGACGGTAGCGGCTGCGGTAACCTGCAGGGATGAGCGCATAGCGCGGCTGAACGGCGTCGATAAAGTCGTCCGTGGACGAAGTCTTGCTGCCGTGGTGCGGCACAACCAGCACGTTGGCGTGCAGTTGCTCTCCCCAACGCGCTATCAACGCCTGTTCCGCTTTCGCCTCGATGTCGGCGGTGAGCAGCACCTTGCCGTGCGCGGTTTGCACCATCAGCACGCAGCTTGAATTGTTGCCGCGCACGTTTTCATCGGGCGGACTGAGCAGCGTGAATTCCACTTCGTCCCAGCGCCAAGTCTCGCCCGCAATGCAATGCTGTGCGTTGGGCAACCGTTCCGGCACGCTGGAAAGCACGCGTTGCGGCGGGTACGCCGCGAGCAATGATGCCGCGCCGCCGATGTGATCGTTGTCTTTATGGCTCACGATGAGCATGTTCACATCGCGCACGCCGCTCGCACGCAGATAAGGCACGACCACCGCACGCCCCAGGTCAAAACGCGCGCTGAAACGCGCTCCGGTGTCGAACACCAGCGTATGCTCACGCGTGCGCACCACTGCAGCCAGCCCCTGCCCCACGTCGAGCAGGGTAAACCATGCCTCGCCCGCGAGCGGTGCGGGCGGACGCACCAGCAGCATCGGCAGCAGCCACACCGCGCCCACCCAGCGCGCCGGCCAGCCGCGCGGCGCAAGCAGCCACAACACGCCGACACCGGCGCACGCGAGCGTCCACACCGGAGGCGTATGCTGCAACCACTGGAGTTGATCGAAAGCCGCAAGATAGTCGAGCGCCACCCATAATTGCGCCATGCTCCACGCCGCAAGCTGGAATAATGATGCCGCCACAAAATCAGGCAACGCCACCTGACACACAATGCCCAGCAAGGTGAGCGGGATGACGATGGTTTCAATCACCGGAATCGCCAGCAGGTTGGCCAATGGCGCGGAGAGAGAGGCCTGCTGAAACAATAGAAGCAGCAACGGCAATAATCCAATCGTCACCGCCCACTGCACGCGCCCCCATTGCCGCCAGCGTTTTTCACCCACTCGCCCCTGCGCCGTGAATAAAATCACCGCAACCGAAGCAAACGATAACCAGAAGCCGGGAGATATCACTGCGAGCGGGTCGTAAATCAGCACCGCCAGCAGCGCGACGGCGAGCAGATTCGTGGGTCGCACGGCGCGCTGCATGAGCAGTGCGCCCAACACGACCAGCAACATTATTAATGCACGCTGCGTCGGAATGGCAAAACCGGCAAGCGCAGAGTAAAAGAAAGCGGCGCCGAGCGCGCCCAGCGCCGCCGCCTTCTGCGCCGGTAGCCGTAACACCGTATACCCGGGCAACGCCCACAGCCAGCGCACGATAAGAAACACAATGCCGGACACGAGGCCGATGTTCATGCCGGAGATTGCAATCAAGTGCGTGGTGCCGGTATGCCGCAACACATTCCACTGCGCGTCGCTCACATCACTCTGGTCGCCGTTGGCAAAGGCGGTGATCATGCCCGCGAAATCGTTGCCGGTCAGCGCCGCGCGGATACTCTCGCCGAGATACTGGCGGAAACGTCCGATGGGATAGCTATAGGGATCAGAAGAAATCAGGCGTGGAGGTTCATTAGCGCGCACGTAGCCGGTGGCGCGGATGCGCTCACGAAACAGATAGCCTTCATAATCAAACCCGCCCGGGTTCTGAAAGCCGTGCGGACGCTTGAGGCGCACCCACATGCCCCATTCGTCACCGATGCGCGGGTGTTGGGCAATACCGGTGCTGAGCCTGATTTTGCGCGGGATCGTAACTTCTTTGCCATCGATAAAAGCATGACTCACATCAAACTCGATGCGCGTGCCGTGCTCGATATCCTTGGGCAGATCGGCGACATAACCCTCGACCCGGATATCCTGACCTTCCAGCGCTTTGGGCAGACTGTCCTGAAGTATGAGCCCCGCGCACAGCGTGACCCATGCGATACCGGCGATAAAAAACAGGGGCGTGAGCCACGCGCGATGGCGTAGCGCAAGCAACATGCAGGGAATCAGCAACCATGACCATGAGAGCGATGGCAGCACCGGCAACTGCTGCACCAGCATGATGCCCGACAGAAAGGCCAGCGCATGCACGCGCAGATCGCACAGCGCTGTAAAACGTGATGTCGTCGGGCGCGTTTGTTTACTCATAAGTCAGCAATCAAGGCGACACTCACCTACACGTCCCCGTCCCCTGTTGAGGGGGCGGGACAGGGTGGGGGTAGAGTAAACAGGGTTGTTAATCAGGAGACACCCCCGCAGTAGCGTATTCTTACTTGGTGTCTCCTGATTAATGGGTAGCGCTAGCCTAACGAGCCTTCCTGGTTTTCCAGATAACGCTCCGCATCCAGCGCCGCCATGCAGCCGGAGCCTGCCGAGGTGATGGCCTGTCGATAGACGTGATCGGCGACGTCGCCTGCGGCGAATACGCCCGGCACGCTGGTGGCAGTGGCGTTGCCTTCAATACCACTGTTCACGCGGATATAGCCGTTGTTCATGTCCAGTTGGCCCGCAAAAATCGCCGTGTTCGGCTTGTGGCCGATGGCGATGAAGACGCCGTTTACGTCGAAGTCTTTGTGGCTGCTGTCCGCAAGACTTTTGACGCGCATGCCGGTCACGCCGCTTTCGTCGCCCAATACTTCTTCCAACGTACTGTTCCAGATTATGTTGACACGGCCTTCAGCGGATTTTTTATTTAGCTTATCTATTAATATCTTTTCCGCCTTGAATTTATCGCGCCGGTGCACCACGGTGACGTGCGTGGCGATGTTGGAAAGATACAGCGCCTCCTCCACCGCCGTGTTGCCGCCGCCGATCACCGCGACCTTCTGGCCTTTGTAGAAAAATCCGTCGCACGTCGCGCACCCCGACACACCGCGCCCCTTGAAGGCCTCCTCGGACGGCAGCCCGAGATACATCGCCGACGCGCCGGTAGCGATGATGAGCGCGTCGCAGGTGTACTGTCCCGCATCGCCCGTGAGCAAAAACGGACGCCGTTTGAGATCAACGCTGTTAATGTGATCGAAAATAATTTCGGTGCTAAAACGCTGCGCGTGTTCGCGCATGCGTTCCATCAATGCAGGCCCTTGCAAGCCGTGTACGTCTCCCGGCCAGTTGTCGACGTCGGTGGTGGTCATCAACTGACCCCCCTGCTCGATGCCTGTGATGAGTGCGGGCTTGAGATTGGCGCGCGCGGCATACACCGCTGCGGTATAGCCCGCGGGGCCGGAGCCCAAAATCAGCAGGCGAGAATGTTTCATGGTGGGCATGGTGGATCTGTTCCAAGTATTTAAAGATGCATAATAAACGGGAAACCGGAGCCTGTCATTGCGCCGTGCCCTTCCCAAGCACCCAACGCCAGCCTACAATCGCGCTAACATCACGGGGCGCTCATACAACAAAAGGGGGAAGGCCATGCAGCTATTCCGTACCAAACCCAGTACACCGGATGATTATTGCAACAGCGGCCTGAAGCGCGCCTTGAGCGCGTTCGACCTGACGCTGCTCGGCATCGGCGCCATCATCGGCACCGGAATTTTCGTGCTCACCGGCGTTGCTGCGGCCACCAAGGCAGGCCCGGCAGTCGTGTTGTCGTTCGTGGTAGCGGGTTTCGCCTGCGCCTTCGCCGCGCTCGCCTATGCCGAACTTGCGGCGAGCCTCGGCGGTTGCGGTAGCGCCTACGGCTACAGCTACGCCGCACTGGGCGAACTGCTGGCCTGGATGGTGGGCTGGATTTTGATACTGGAATACGGCGTCGCCACCGCCGCCGTCGCCACCGGCTGGTCGGGTTATTTCAGTAGTGCCCTGGCCTCAATCGGGCTGGCGCTGCCTGACGCGCTCACGCATGCGCCCCCGCAAGGCGGCATTATCAATCTGCCCGCCGCCGCAATCGTTCTCCTACTCGCCATACTGCTGGCCATCGGCGTCAAACAAAGCTCGCAGTTCAACGCCGTGCTGGTGTTCGTAAAACTGCTCGCCATTGCGGTATTTATCGGCGTGGCGGTATTTCACATCAACACGGAACTCTGGCATCCCTTCATGCCGTTCGGCTGGAGCAGCACAGGCCCTGGCGGCGAACCGACGGGCATACTGAGCGGCGCGGCTTTTGTATTTTTCGCCTACATCGGCTTCGACGCCGTCACCACTGCTGCCGAGGAAACCAAAAATCCGCAGCGCGACGTGCCCATCGGCATCATCACCTCGCTGGCGTTTTGCACCGTGATTTATATCGTGGTATCGGGATTGCTGACCGGCATCGTCTCTTACAAAGACCTGAACGTCTCCTCACCGGTCGCACACGCGCTGCAACTGCTCGGCATCAATTGGGCCTCCGGGCTGGTGGCCACCGGCGTGATCGCGGGCCTCACCACGGTGATGCTGGTGCTGTACTACGGACTCACGCGCATTTTCTTCGCCATGTCGCGCGACGGACTGTTGCCACCGTTCTTCGGTACTTTAAACGAGACAACACGCACCCCGGTGCGCGTCATCATCCTCTGCGGACTGCTCATCGCCGCTATCGCGGGCTTTGTGCCGTTGGGCGAGCTGGCCGAGCTCACCAACATCGGCACGCTCGCCGCGTTTGTGTTCGTGTGTATCGGCGTGATCGTGATGCGCGCACGTCAGCCGGGGCTGCATCGCCCGTTCAAATGCCCCTGGCATCCGGTGATCCCCATCATGGGCATCATTTCCTGCGGAACACTGATGGCCTTTCTCCCGCTCATCACCTGGCAACGCTTTGGCGTCTGGCTGCTGATCGGTGTGGGGATTTATTTTATCTATTCGATGCACAACAGCCGTTTAGCGAAGGCGCTTCCTTAGAACTATAGTTGAACTTGTATGTCAAAAAACGAGAAGGTGTTGGAACAGATACTGCTTGGCAGGTCAGATGCCAACATTTCGTTTGAGGGGCTAAGACAACTTTTGCTGAGATTGGGCTTCGAAGAGCGCATTCACGGCAGTCACCATATATACCGAAAATCGGGTGTGCAAGAGCGCATTAATTTGCAGCGCGATGGCAATAAGGCCAAAATATACCAAGTGCGTCAAGTGCGCAGTGTAATTCTGCGGCATAAGCTGGGAGGTGAGGTTTGATATACAAATATGAAATTATTCTGTACTGGAGCAATGAGGATCAAGTCTTCGTCGCTGAGGTACCAGAATTGGCAGGATGTAGTGCGCACGGGGATACTCAAGAGGCCGCGCTAACGAATGCACATGAGGCGATTCAGCTATGGATTGATACCGCACGAGAGTTCGGTGATCCGATACCTATGCCTAAGGGGCAGCGCTTGATATTTGCGTAATGCCCCATCCCTTACATTATCGAAGATTACTTTTGTAGAAACTTATCAACCCACTGGTTGAGCTATCGTGCGAGGTAACGGCGCCTGAGCCTTGCAACTCCGACAATATCTTCTGCGCCAGTTGCTTGCCCAGCTCCACGCCCCACTGGTCAAAGGAATTGATGTTCCAGATCACGCCCTGCACAAATACCTTGTGTTCGTAAAGCGCAATCAGGGCGCCCAGTGTTTGCGGCGTGATTTTCTTGATCAGAATGGAATTGGTGGGTTTGTTGCCCGGAAACACTTTATGCGGCAACAGGCTTTCCAACGCATCACCCTTCAGGCCCTCTTTAATCAACTCCGCGCGCGCCTCGCTTTCTGTCTTGCCCTGCATCAGCGCCTCGGTCTGGGCAAAGAAGTTCGCAAGCAGAATTTGGTGGTGCTCGCCGATGGGGTTGTGTGTCTCCATGGGGGCGATGAAATCGGCGGGGATGAGTTTGGTGCCCTGATGCAGAAGTTGATAAAACGCGTGCTGGCCGTTGGTGCCCGGCTCGCCCCAGAGGATGGGGCCGGTAGCGTAGTCCACGTGATGGCCGTCGCGCGTCACGCCCTTGCCGTTGCTCTCCATGTCGCCTTGCTGAAAATAGGCCGGGAAGTAACACAGATACTGGTCGTAGGGGAAAATGGCGTGCGTCTGCGCACCAAAGAAATTGTTGTGCCAGATGCCGAGCAGCGCCAGAATCACCGGCATATTATTTTCCAATGACGCGGTTCTGAAGTGCTCATCCATTTCGTGCGCTCCCGCCAGCAACGCCTCGAAGTTATCCATGCCGATGTAGAGCGCGATGGGCAGGCCGATGGCCGACCACAGCGAATAGCGCCCTCCCACCCAGTCCCAGAACTCAAACATGTTTTGGGTATCAATGCCGAATTTGGCAACTTCACCGGCATGGGTCGAAACGGCCACAAAATGCTTGGCAATCGCCGCGTCGCTTTTGGCTGATTTCAGAAACCACGCGCGCGCGGTGTGCGCGTTGGTGAGCGTCTCCTGCGTGGCGAAGGTCTTGGAGGCAACGATAAACAGCGTGGTTTCAGGGTTAACTGCCTTCAGCGTCTCGGCGATGTGCGTGCCGTCCACGTTGGAGACAAAGTGCATGCGCAGACCGGGCTTGCCGTAAGGCGTGAGCGCCGCGCACACCATCTTTGGGCCGAGATCGGAGCCGCCGATACCGATGTTGACGATGTCGGTGATGGATTTACCGCTGTAACCTTGCCACGCGCCGCTACGCACCGCCTCGGTAAATACCCTCATGTGCGCGAGCACCGCGTTCACCGCGGGCATGACGTCCTTGCCGTCAACCACTATCGGGCGATTGCTGCGATTACGCAGCGCGACGTGCAGTACGGCGCGGTTTTCGGTGACGTTGATCCTGGCGCCGGAAACCATCTTTTCCGTCCACGCCTTGATGTCGGCCTGCGCGGCGAGCGCGAACAGCAGCCGCAGCGTTTCTTCGGTGATGCGGTTTTTGGAGTAGTCGAGCAGGATGCCGTTGACGGTCAGTGAAAATCGGTTGAAGCGTAGCGCGTCGTCACGAAACAGATCGCGCATGTGAACGCGCGCCAATGCAGGATAGTGCGCCTGTAGCTCCTGCCATGCCCTCGATTGCGTGAGTGAGCTCACGCGGTTATACCTTTAATACGCGCATGCAGCATCCCCAGACTCACCTTCCAGGCTGAGATCATTGCGCCAGCATTGATACTCACGCTCGAACAGGCGATTGGCCTCGCCCGGCCCCCAGCCGCCGGCAGGATAGGTGTGGATGAAATCGCGCTCCATCGACCAGGTCTTGAGGATCGGGTCCACCACCTTCCACGCCCAGCTCACTTCATCATAGCGCAGAAACAATGAATGATCGCCCTCGATCACGTCCAGCAGCAACGCCTCGTAGGCGTCCAGTTGCGCCTCAAATTCCTGACGGTAACTCGCGTCCAGACTCACGGTATGCGTGTGCATCTTGAGGCCCGGCAGTTTGGCCTGGATTTCAACGCGCAGACATTCTTCCGGCTGTATCCCCAGCAACACCCAGTTGGGCCTTACCTGTTCCGTGACCGTCTCTCGAAAAAGCATTTGCGGCGCATGCTTGAAGCGTATGGCAATGCTGGAAGTCGCCTTCGCCATGCGCTTGCCGGTGCGCACGTAAAACGGCACGTTGCGCCAGCGCCAGTTGTCGATGTACAGCTTGAGCGCCGCGTAGGTTTCCGTGGAACTGCTCGGCGCCACGCCTTTCTCATCCAGATAGCCCGCGACCTTTTGTCCGTTGCTCATGCCGCGCGCGTATTGCGCGCGAAAGGCATGCGCGTGCACCGCGCTTTGCGGTATCGGCCGGATGGATTTCAGCACCTTGACCTTTTCATCGCGCAGCGATTCGGCGTCCATGTTGGCCGGCGGCTCCATCGCCACCAGCGTCAGCATTTGCAGCAGATGACTTTGCAGCATGTCGCGCAGCGCACCGGCGCCGTCATAATATTCCGCGCGTCCGCCGATGCCGTTGGTTTCGGAATGGGTGATCTGCACGTGGTCGATGTAATTACGGTTCCACAGCGGCTCGAGCATGATGTTGGCGAAGCGGAACACCAGCACGTTTTGCACCGTGCCTTTGCCGAGATAATGATCGATGCGATAGATTTGCTGCTCGGAAAAATGGCGGTGCAGGCGTTCTTCCAGTGTCTGCGCGCTTTCGAGGTCGTAGCCGAACGGTTTTTCCACCACCAGCCGCCGCCAACCGCCGTCTTCCTCATGCAAACCGGCGCTGGCAAGGTGCTGGCTCACCGCGCCATATTCGGCGGGCCGGATGGCGAGATAAAATATCTTGTTGTCCGGAAACTGATGATCTGTCTCCAGCATCTGCTTCAGGCGCTGAAAGGCCTGCGCGTCGGTCATATCACCCTGAAAATAATGCAGGCGCGCGCGAAAATGCGCGTACACCTTTTCGTCGAGACCCTTGCGCACCCGCGTCTTGAGCAGCGTCGCCACTTCGTCGCGCCACTGCTCCGTATTCCATTCGCGGCGCCCGAAACACACGATCGCCGCACCCTCAGGCAGGCGTGATGCCTCCTCAAGGTGGTACAGCGCGGGCAGCAGTTTATTCTGCGACAGATTGCCGGTGGCGCCGAAGATAACGAAGGTACAGGGCTCAATCATGATTTTCTACTCGCATCGGGCGCGGTATGTCCGCCGAAGGCGTTGCGCATCAGCGACAGCAGGCGGTTGCCGTAACCGCTGTCGCGGCTTGCGAAACGCATCTGCAACGCGAGCGTCATCACCGGCGCGGCGACACCCTGATCCACGGCCTCGATGGCAGTCCAGCGTCCTTCTCCGGAATCCTGCACCTCGCTGGAAAATTTCTCCAGCAGTTGCTCTACGCTTTTTCCGCCACGCGTGTTCAACGCTTCAGCGGTGAGATCGAGCAGCCAACTGCGTACCACGGAACTGTGCCGCCACAGTTCCGTGATTTGCGCGAGATCGAGCTTGAATTCTTCCTTGCCGTGCAGCAGCGTCAGCCCCTCGGCGTAGGCCTGCATCATGCCGTACTCGATGCCGTTGTGGATCATCTTGGTGAAGTGACCGGCACCGGCGGGCCCGACGTGCGCCCAGCCGCGATCCGGCGCAGGGGCCAGCACCTTGAGCACGGGCTCGATCACGCCAACGGCCTCTTCGCTGCCGCCCACCATCAGGCAATAGCCGTTGTCGAGACCCCAGACGCCGCCCGACGTGCCGGAGTCGATAAAGGCGATGTCGTGCTTGGCCAGCAGCACGCTGCGGCGTTCGCTGTCGTGATAGTTGGAATTACCGCCGTCGATGATGATATCGCCCTGCTCCAGCAGCGGTATCAGCTCGAAGATCGCCTGCTCGGTCGGGACTCCGCTCGGCAGCATGAGCCACACGACACGCGGCGCGGAGAGTTTGCTCACCGCATCATCCAGTGAATGCGCCGCAATCACACCCTCTTCGCGCGCAAGCTGTTTGACGATCTCGTGGCTGCGATTGAAGCCGACCACCTCGATGCCGCCTCGGCGCAACCGTCGCGCCATGTTGGCGCCCATCTTGCCCAGCCCTGCCAATGCGATTCTCATCGTCGTAAACTCCGGTGCGCAAACTACGCGTAAATACCCGCGTAACTTAGGGTTTATGCCATAATCATGCCACACAACGCAGTGCGAAAATAACTATAAACCATGCCCAAGCTCCCGAACCTCCTGTTCGCCGTCAGCGAGGCGCACCCGCTCATCAAGACCGGCGGACTGGCCGATGTCGCTTACAGCCTCACGGCGGCGCTGAAGCCGCACGTGCATGAGGTGCGTCTGGTGTTGCCCGCCTACCGCGCGGCGCTCGCACAGGCGGGTCATCTGGAGCCTATCGCCACGCTGCATGTCGCCGGGCCGGACGCGCCGGTGCGGATTCTCGAAGGCGATATACCGGGCAGCGGCGTGAAGGTGTGGCTGGTCGATGCGCCGTTTTATTTCGACCGCGACGGCGGCCCCTACAGCGACACCCACGGCGCGGACTGGCCCGATAACGCGGCGCGCTTCGCGGTATTTGCGCGCGCCATCGTCGAGATCGCCTGCGGACGCGCCGGCATCAGCTGGCGACCCGATGTGGTGCACTGCAATGACTGGCAGACCGGCTTGGTGCCCGCGCTGCTCGCGCTTGAACCCGTCCGGCCCGCGACCGTATTCACCCTCCACAACCTCGCCTATCAGGGACTGTTTGATGTTGACGTGTTCCAAGCGCTGGCTCTGCCCGCCGCGTTGTGGGCCCCGGAGGCGCTCGAATTTCATGGGCGCGTTTCGTTTCTCAAGGGCGGGCTCATCTTCGCCGACCGCCTCACCACGGTGAGCCCGACCTACGCCAAAGAAATACAAACACCGGCCTTCGGCTACGGACTCGAAGGCCTGCTCGCGCATCGCGCGCGGCATCTCACCGGCATTCTGAACGGCGCCGACTACGGCGTGTGGGATCCCGCGCACGACCCCTTGATCGCCCAACACTACGGCCCGCACACGCTGCACCTTAAAGCCGTGAACAAGGACGTGCTGCAACGCCAGCTCGGCCTGCCGCAAATAAGCGACGCACCGCTGCTGGGACTGATCGGGCGCCTGGTCGAGCAAAAAGGGATTGATCTCCTGCTCGCGGCCCTGCCCGCCCTGCTCAAGCATCCGCTGCAGATCGCGCTGCTCGGCAGCGGCGAAAAACACATCGAGCAGGCCTTGCTCAATGCCGCCGTGCGCCACCCGCGACAGATCGCCGTACACATCGGCTACAGCGAGGAACTGGCGCATCGCATCGAGGCCGGCGCCGACATGTTCCTCATGCCGTCGCGCTTCGAACCGTGCGGCCTGAACCAGCTCTACAGCCTGCGCTACGGCACCGTGCCCATCGTGCGCCGCACCGGTGGGCTGGCCGACAGCGTGACGGACACCAACGCCGCCCACCTCAAGGCCGGCACCGCCACCGGCTTTGTGTTCGACGACGCGACTCCCGCAGCGCTGCTGCATACGCTGGAGCGCGCGCTGGCCCTGTTCCGGCAACCCGCACACTGGCGCAAGGTGATGGCCTGCGGCATGCAGCAGGATTTCAGCTGGCACAGGAACGCGCGCGCCTACCTCGAACTATACCGTGAGGCGCAGGCCGAGCGCGCCGCCACACCCGCCGCGTGATAATCGCTATAATGCATCGTTTTGCACACCATGGGTTTTTGAAGCACGGAAATATCTGATGGCCGGTCGCATACACAACGACAAAGAGTTGCGCGCACGCGTCAAGCTGCTCGGCACGCTGCTTGGCAACGTGCTGCATGCGCAGGCCGGCGGGCGCGTGCTCAAAATGGTGGAGACACTGCGCAAGGGTTACATCGGCCTGCGCAGCAAGGACAACCAGCAAAAGCGCCGCCGCCTCGAGCAACTCATCAGCGCGCTCGACCCGATGTTCGTCACCCACGTGGTGCGCGCCTTCAGCAACTACTTCAGCCTGGTGAATATCGCCGAAGAGGCGTTCCAGCACCGCCAGCGCCGTGCACAGGTGCGCGCCGGCGGCTCGCTCTGGATCGGTTCGTTCGACCACACCCTGCGCCAGCTTCACGCCCAAGGCGTGACCGTGGAGCAACTGCAAACACTGCTCGATCATCTGCGCTACATTCCGGTCATCACCGCGCATCCCACCGAATCCAAACGCCAGACCATCATGGAACTGCTGCGGCGCATCTTCGTCACCAGCGAGCGCCTGAACGACCGCCGCCTCAGCCGCTACGAGCGCGAAGACGTCATGCAGGCGCTGGAGGCGCAGGTGGAAATTTTATGGAAGACCGACGAGGTGCGCGCACAGCGTCCGCAGGTGGTGGATGAAATCAAGAACGGTCTGCTGTATTTCCACGAGTGTCTGTTTCAGGCGGTGCCGGTGATGTACCGCTACATGGAAAAGGCCATCAACCGCACCTACGGAAAGGATGCGCAGCAGCCCATCCGCGTGCCGAGCTTTCTGCGCTTCGGTTCCTGGGTCGGCGGCGACCGCGACGGCAATCCCAATGTGAAACCGGAGACCACCGCGCTGGCGCTGCGCCTGCAGACGCGCGCGGTGCTGCTCGAATACCTCACCCGTGTGTCCGCCCTGAGCCGCGTGCTGACACACTCGCGCCAGTTCTGCACGCCGTCCGCGGAACTGCTCGCGAGTTTCCAGACCGACGAACATCTTGCGCCCACGGTCTTCGGCGCCAATCGCGAACGCTTCAACAACGAGCCCTACCGGCGCAAGCTCTACGTCATACGCCATCGCCTGGAGTGCAGCCTGCGCACGGTGAAGAAGCACATCGAGGGCAACCACGAGGCGCCCCCGGTAGCAGGCGCCTACCTCGCGGAGCGCGAGTTTCTCGCCGACCTTTACCTCATCCGTGACTCGCTCATCAGTCACGGCGATCGCAGCGTTGCCGCAGGCGGCCTGCAAGACCTGATCCGCCTCGCCGAGACCTTCGGCTTCTTCCTCATGGTGCTCGACGTGCGGCAGGAATCATCGCGTCACACACAGGCAGTGGCGGAATTGTTGAGCACACAGGCAGAGGCCGTGGATTATGGCGCCCTGTCCGAGGCCGGGCGCATCGAAGTGCTCAGCCGTGCGCTGGCGCAAGCCGGGCGGCTCACGCTGAGCCCTGCGCTCAGCCCCGAAACCCTCGAAACGCTGGAGGTGTTCAACGTCATGGCGCGCATGCGCGTGGAGACGAGCCCCGAGGCGTTCGGCAGTTACGTGATCTCGATGACACGCTCCGCGAGCCACGTGCTCGAAGTGATGCTGCTTGCGCGCCAGGCCGACCTGGCCGGATATCGCGACCACGCATGGTATTGCGACATCCGCGTCGCCCCGCTGTTCGAGACCATCGAAGACCTCGCACACATCGAGCCGGTGATGGATGCGCTGCTCGGCAACCCGACCTACAGCGCGCTGCTCAAGGCCTCCGGTAATATGCAGGAGGTGATGCTGGGCTACTCCGATTCGTGCAAGGACGGCGGCATTCTCGCGTCGGCGTGGAATTTGTATGAGGCGCAGAAAAAAATCACCGTGCTCGCCGACCGGCACGCCGTGGATTTTCGCCTGTTCCACGGACGCGGCGGCACCATCGGACGCGGCGGCGGCCCCACGCACGAATCCATCCTGTCGCAGCCGCAGGGCACGGTGCGCGGACAAATCAAATTCACCGAACAAGGTGAAATGGTGTCGTACAAATACAGCAACACCGAAACCGCCGTGTACGAATTGTCAGTGGGCGCCACCGGCCTGCTCAAGGCCAGCCGCGGCTTGATTCTGCCGCCGACGCCGGACAACCCGGAATTTCTCGCCATCATGCAGCAGCTCACCGAGATCGGCGAGCGCAGCTACCGCGACCTCACCGAGCGCACCCCCGGTTTTCTCGATTATTTTTACGAAGCCACGCCGATCAACGAAATCGGCCAGCTCAACATCGGCTCGCGCCCGTCGCATCGCAAAAAGGGCGACCGCTCCAAGTACTCCGTGCGCGCCATCGCCTGGGTGTTCGGCTGGGCGCAGTCGCGCCACACACTGCCCGCGTGGTACGGCATCGGCACTGCGCTCGAAACCTGGCACGGCGGCGACCCTAAACGCTTCTCCAAACTCCAGGCCATGTATCGCGCGTGGCCGTTTTTCCGCGCGCTGCTCAGCAACACGCAGATGGCGCTGTTCAAGGCCGACATGGACATCGCGCGCGACTACGCCGCCCTGTGCGCAGACCCCGGCGTCGCCGAACGCATCTATGGATTGATCCGCGCCGAATACGAGCGCACGGTGAAGGAAGTATTGAAAGTCGTCGCCGCCGAAACACTGATCGAGGAAAACCCGCCGCTCGCGCTCTCCCTCTCGCGCCGCAACCCCTACCTCGACCCGCTCAACGCAATCCAGCTCGCCCTGCTAAAACGCTACCGCAACGAAGAACTCAGCGACCCCGAACGCCACCGCTGGCTCGCCCCCCTGCTACGCTCCATCAACGCCATCGCGGCGGGCATGCGCAATACGGGGTGATCAATTCAGGTTGAGGGGGAAACAATAATCGTAGGGCGGGTTAGGCGTCAGCCGTAACCCGCCGAATGTTTTTGAGAATGTCCCGCGTCAGTTTTTATTCATCCGGCGCAATGCCCTTCGGTTATTGCGCCTCACGCTTCGCGTTGACCCGCCGTACGTGTAATAGCAGTTGAGTGTGCAGCTATGCGACGTTTTGCATTTTGTTTGCGAAATCGCGGCCTGAAGTCGGGGGTGGCAGAGGCCTGCCATCCTTGTGGTAGAGAGTGATTGCCTCTTCAACGATTTCGCAAAGCTCTGCGAAAACAGCTTCCTCGTCTGTGCCGTGACATCCGCCATAGATCAGGCCCGGAGAACTCCCGACATAGCACTGATCTTCTTCCGACCACTCGACAATCTTTGCGTACCTCGCACTTTCTTTCATGATCTCAACTCCTCAACAGCGAGCTTTACCGCACGTATCTGATAGTGCTTGGCGTCATCGCCAAGCGCGCCGGATATTACAATCGGTTTGGTGGCTTTGTTCGGGTGGACGAAGTTTCGGTGACTGCCCTTGCCACCACGATTGACGAAGCCCGCCCTCTCAAGCTCCGCAATAAGTTCTCTCACTTTTTGCGGCACAGAGTCACCCTATAATACCTCTTCTCGTTATGTAAGCCCATGTAGGTTACTACTGACAATTCATCCGGCGCAATGCCCTTCGGTTATTGCGCCTTACCACGCTTGCCACTCTTTGCCCGCAACGCCACTCCAATCGCCTGTTGCGCCCACTCCAGCATGGCTTCGGGTTCCTCAAAGACTTCCGGCGGCGCTTCGTAATATTGCATCGTCATGGTCTTGCCACGTGCGGAGTAAGTAAAGGGGCCAAGCCCTCGTGCCGCAAACTCAGCGCGCGTGACGCTGTCAGCCTTGAAGTACAACCGCTCATCAACAGTGATCGCAAAGATGGTGTCCCGCTGATAAATTCCGTACCCACCGAACATCGCGCGTGATCGAACGCCACCCACTGGCGCGAGTTGATCGAGCACGAACTCAACAAACTCCTTGCGTACTGACATAATCAGAAAAAATCGCTCACCCTCGATGATGATGGGTTGCGTTTCACTCCACCCATCCTACGCGCTACCCACCCAAATCGCCTTTGCGGCTGAAGAAAGATAGCTCTTCCAAGAAGTGCGTGGCCAGTTCTTCGTCGTTCGCGGTCACTGCACCGATCCACATCTTGAAAAGTCCGAACCCTAAAGCTGCATGAGAGTCCCTCTGACCAATCGCTTCTTCGGCATGGGACAGACTTTTGATATATTCAATCTTCTCAGTAGCTGGCATCGCCTTGAACCGTTCGACTGTGGAAAAACGAGCCACAAACGCAGTGTTTGCAAGGTTAATGCTGTGACCGACAGCGACCTGCGTCAGTTCATCAGCACGATGCAACGCTTTAGTGACTGTCTCGAACTCCAGTCGCAGCGCCTTTCTGTCCGACCTCTCCTTATTTCTGAAAATGCCAAACATTCGAAGTCTCCCTAGCGGCTCTAATGAAGCTGTAGAAAAAGCCAATTTTCGAGAAACCTACTTCGTAACTTATTGATTTATGGCGTGGTGATTTTGGCATTTTGAGTTTTTCTACAGCGTCAACGTTGTACTCAGCGGCGCGGCTTCATCGCATCCTCTGGAACTAAAGTTAGGGGGCGAAAAATGAAACTACTCAAGGGCTTTAAGAAAACCGATAGTGCAGTCAATGGCTTTCTCTTTGGTGACTTCACTTTTAGCAAACATTTTCGACGGATCGTAGTCGGGTATATCGCGGTAGTGACCTACGCCTGTGTAGGCTATCCATGCGTTGTCCAAGCTGCGACGGAAGCCCCAAACAATGAGATTTCTAAGAGCCAAATACTCTGCATGGATTTCAACGTAATTGGCCTCGACAACCTGCCACGGCTTCTTGTCGCTTCCCCACCAAATACTGTAACCGTTTTTAAGCAAGAGAACCCGCAGCCGGTTCTTGGCGGCGTGCCGCCTGTCACTGTAGTTCAGGCAGACAACAACGATGGCACCTAGAAAAGCACCAGCAATTCCAGAGAAAACGAGGGCTATATTCATAATATTTAGCTCCAATTTTTGGGCGTACTTTTTTGGTGGGGAGCGCGCAGGATGGGTGGAGCGTAAGCGTAACCCATCACCTGCTCAAGCCACCTGCACTGGAATGGCATTACGGCAGTGGGTGATGCGGTTGTGTTCGTTGAGGTAGACGAGGGTGGGCTGGAAGTTGGCGAGTTCGTGCTGGTTGAGGACGGCGTAGGCGGCGATGATGACGCGGTCGCCGGGGTTGGCTTTGTGGGCGGCGGCGCCGTTCACGGAGATGATGCCGGAGTTGTCCTGCGCGCGGATGGCGTAGGTGGTGAAGCGCTCGCCGTTGGCGAGGTTGTAGATGTGGATCTGCTCGTATTCGCGGATGCCCGCCGTGTCCAGCAGCTTGCCGTCAATGGCGCACGAGCCTTCGTACTCCAGTTCGGAGTGCGTGACGCGGGCGTGATGGAGCTTGGCTTTGAGCAGGGTGTACTGCATGTAAGTCTCCGCCTTAGAAAGGACGAGCAGCGGCCTATTATACCCGATCTTGCGCTACGGGCGGCAAGGCCACGCGCACGTTGTCGATCAGGCGCGCCTTGCCCAGCCAGGCGGCAGCGAGGATGACGAGGTCTGTGTCTTCAGGCCCGGCGGGGGCGAGGTTGTCCGCACGGCACACGCTGACGTACTCGGGGCGGAACCCGCCCTGCTGCAGGCCCATCAGGGCGTCGTTTTCGAGAGAGTGGAAGTCGCGTGCGCCCTGCTCGATGCGGGCCTTGGCGTGCATGAGGGCTTGATACAGGCGCGGCGCATGCTGACGCTCGTCCGCGGTTAAATAGCTGTTACGTGAACTTAGAGCCAGTCCATCCTGCTCTCTCACGGTGGGTATGCCGACGATCTCGACCGGCAGCGCTAGATCACTCACCATACGCCGGATGACGAGCAGTTGCTGGTAGTCCTTTTCGCCGAACAGGGCAATATCGGGCTGCACAATGTTGAACAGCTTGTTCACCACCGTCGCTACACCCGTGAAGTGGCCGGGGCGGTGCGCCCCGCACAGGATGTCGGAAATATCCGGCACGGTAATGGTGGTGTGGTGCTCCGTTCCGTGCGAGTATATCTCCCCTACTTCAGGAAAAAACACGATATCGACGTTGTTTTGCACCAATTTGTCGCTATCTTCTGTAAACGTGCTTGGATATGAACGGAAGTCGTTCTGATCGTTGAACTGCAGGGGGTTCACAAAAATGCTCACCACCACCCGCTGGGCGCGGCTTTTCGCCTCGTCCACCAGCTTGAGGTGCCCGGCGTGCAGATTGCCCATGGTGGGGACGAAGGCGATGTGATCAGCCCTGGCCCGCCACTCCGTCAGTTCGGCACGGAGAGAGGCGATAGTCTTGATCACACGCATGGAAATTACTGAAAGCTGTGTTCGGGAGCGGGAAACTCGCCTGCTTTCACGGCGCTCACGTAGGCACGCGCGGCGCTCGGTATGTCCGCCGCGTCATGCAGAAAGTTCTTGGAGAATTTTGGCGGTTTCGGTGTGAGGCCCAGCACGTCATGCAGCACCAGCACCTGACCGTCGCAGTGTGCGCCTGCGCCAATGCCAATCACCGGAAGTTTCAAGGCCTGCGTAATCTGCTGCGCCAGCGTGTCAGGGACGCACTCCAGCACCAGCAGGCCCGCGCCCGCCTGTTCCAGCGCACGCGCGTCGCTCAACAAGGTTTGTGCGCTGCTGACGTCGCGCCCCTGCACGCGGTAGCCGCCGAGCTGGTGCACGGACTGCGGCAACAGGCCGAGATGCGCACACACCGGCATGCCGCGTTGTGTCAGTTCATGCACGGTGTCGGCGAGCCACGCCCCGCCTTCAAGCTTCACCATGTGCGCGCCGCCTTCCTGCATCAACCGCGCGGCGTTGCCGAGCGCCTGCGCGCTGCTGGCGTAGCTCATGAAGGGCAGATCGGTGACGATAAATGCGCGTTGACTGCCGCGCCGCACGCAGCGTGTGTGATAGATCATGTCGGCGAGCGTGACGGGGAGCGTGCTGTCGTGGCCCTGCACCACCATGCCGAGCGAATCGCCCACCATGATGAGGTCTACTCCCGCAGCGTCGAGCGCGGCGGCAAAACTTGCATCGTAGGCGGTCAAACAGGCGATCTTTTCGCCGCGCTGCTTCATCTCGCGCAGTGTCGTCAGGGTAACCGGCTTCATAAGGCGATTGGCAGCGGGTTGAAGTAATGCCGCCCGCTGCGCATGCTGGCGATGCGCTCCAGCAGCAGCGCGTAATCCTGGTCATTGCTCACCGGGTCGATCTGCGCGGCGTTGACGATGAGCAGCGGCGCGTCATCGTAATGATGAAAGAAGTCCGCGTAGGCATTAGTGAGCCGGTGCAGATAGGCCGACTCGATCATGCGCTCATACGACACGCCGCGCCGCGCGATACGGGCAAGCAGCACTTCGACCGGGGCTTGCAGATAAATCACCAGGTCCGGCTGCGGTGTCTGCACGGCCGTCTGCGCGTACACCTGTTCGTACAGGCGCAGCTCATCCTCATCCAGCGTGGCCTGCGCAAACAGCCGGTCCTTCTCCATCATGAAATCGGCCACGCGCAGGGGCCGGAACAGATCGGTCTGGCGCAGTGCGTTGATCTGCCGCGCGCGCTGAAACAGGAAGTAAAGCTGGGCGGGCAACGCGGCTTGGCGCGGATTCTGGTAGAAGCGCTCCAGAAACGGATTGTCATACGCCTGCTCGAGCAGCAGTTCACCGCCGAGCGAGTGCGCAAGCCGTGTAGCGAGGCTGGTCTTGCCTACGCCGATGGGGCCTTCCACGGCGATGTAGCCGCGCCGCACGGCGAAAGGTTTGTCGTCAGGCTTGCTCATCAAGTTTTCTCAACCCCTGCGCCGGACAGCGTTTCAGCAACTCGACCAGCGGCCCGTGTCCGGGAATCACCAGCTCCGGCGCCACTTCATGCAATGGATACAGGACAAAGCTGCGCTCATGCAGGTGCGGATGCGGCAATGTGATTCTCGCGTGTTCCATCTGCACATCACCGTAAAGCAACAGGTCGAGGTCGAGCGTGCGCGGCCCCCAGCGTTCCGCGCCCCGTATTCTCCCATGCCGGTCTTCAATCTCCAACAGACTGTCGAACAGGCGCTCCAGCGGCAGGCGTGTGTCGAGTATGCACACGGCGTTGATGTAGTCGGGCTGGCCGGCGGGGCCGAGAGGCGCGCTCTGATAGAGGCTGGAGTGCGTGATTGTTTTTGTTTCAGGCAGCGCGCCGAGCTCACTCAGCGCGGACTTCACCTGTTGCAGGGGATCAGCGAGGTTGCTGCCGAGGCCGATGTAGGCACGCACTCAGGAGACACCAAGCAAGGAAACACCGCTGACGGTGTGCCTCCTGAGTAAAAACCCTATTAACTCTACCCCCACCCTATCCCGCCCCCTAAATAAGGGGCGGGGACGTAGCGGAGGGTGTAGCCTTAATAATGAACTCATGAGTAACAAAATCGCACCCGATCACTCCGGCGCGGCCTGCCCTGCTGATCGCCCACGCGGCGCGCGCCTGCGTCTGCGTTTTTTGGCGGGGGACGGGGCCAGAGTACCCAGCAGGGTCTGCTGGCCGGAGCCGTCGGTCTCCTGAAAGTGCGTCCACCAATCGGCGAGTTCCTGCACCTCTTCGCCCGCAGCGGCGCGCAGCAGCAGAAAGTCGTACGCCGCGCGAAAGCGCGGGTGCGCCAGCAGGCGCAGGGCGCGCTTGCCCGCGCGCTGCGGCAGGCGATACTGCATGGCCCAGATTTCACGCATCGGCACGCTGAAACGCTTCGGCAACGCGATGCGCGACACCTGGCGCAGCACGACGGTTTCGGCGGCAAGCTGCATGGCCTCGATCTCGCTCATGCCTTCGGCCTGCTTTTTCTCGGCCAGTTGCCGCATCGGCTCCCACAACAGGGCCGCGAACAAAAACGCCGGCGTCACCGGCTTGCCTTGCGCGATACGCTCATCGGTGTTGACCAGCGCGTGCGTAAGCAGGGTCAGCGGGAAATGCGCACGCTGCCGGGTGAGGCTCGCCTCGGTGTCCGGGAACAAATGGCCGAACAGGCGGTAATGTCGCAACAGTTCAAAGGTCTGCACGGCACAGCCGCCCATGAACAGCTTGAGCACTTCCTCGAACAGGCGCGCGGACGGTATCTCGCTCAGCAGATGCCCCAGTTTGGTCATCGGCACTTCGCTTTCTGGATGAATGCGAAAACCGAGCTTGGCGGCGAAACGCACCGCGCGCAACATGCGCACCGCATCTTCGCGATAGCGCTGCTCGGGCTCGCCCACCAGACGCAACAACCCGGCCCGGAGATCATCCATGCCGCCCATGCAATCCACCACGGAAAAATCGCGGATGTTGTAGTACAAGGCATTCACCGTGAAATCGCGCCGCCAGGCGTCATCTTCCAGCGTGGTGCCGTAGACGTTGTCGCGCAGGATGCGTCCGTTTTCGCTGTGCGCTTCGTCCTGATCCTGATCTTCGACGTGTGCGCTGCGGAAGGTAGCAACCTCGATAATGTTGCGCCCGAAGTGCACGTGCGCGAGGCGGAAGCGGCGCCCGATCAGACGGCAGTTGCGGAACAAGTGGGCCACCTGATCCGGCAGCGCGTTGGTGGCGACGTCGAAATCCTTGGGCTCGCGACCCAGCAACAGGTCGCGCACACAGCCGCCCACGAGATAACCCTCGTAACCGGCCTCCTTCAGGCGATAGAGCACCTTGAGCGCATATTCACTGAC
>JAURVQ010000040.1 GCA_030655395.1 Gammaproteobacteria bacterium
CCGCCGATGGCGTGGTGCTGGAAGGCTCATCCAGCGTGAATGAGGCGATGCTCACCGGCGAGGCGATGCCGGTGGAAAAAAGTCCCGGAGCGAAAGTCATCGGCGGCACACTCAATCAAGCGGGCCTGTTGCGCTTCAAGACCACGCGCGTCGGGGCGGAAACCGCGCTCGCGCAAATCATCAAACTGGTCGAAGAGGCGCAGGCCTCAAGCGCGCCCATCCAGCGCATCGCCGACCAGGTGACCGGCTATTTTGTCCCCGCGGTGGTGCTGGTCGCGTTTACCGCCTTCGCGGGCTGGTGGCTGATGGGCAACTTCCCGCAGGGCCTGATGGCCTTCATCGCGGTGCTTATCATCTCCTGCCCGTGCGCGCTCGGCATCGCCACACCAGCCGCTCTCATGGTGGGCGTCGGCAAGGGCGCGGAAGCGGGTATCTTGATACGCGGCGCTGAAGTGCTGGAGCGCGCACGGCAGCTCACCACGGTGGTGTTCGACAAGACCGGCACGCTTACGCGCGGCGAGCCCAACGTCACGGACATTGTCCCCATCGCGCATCACTCCGAGGAGGAATTGTTACGGCTTGCCGCCGCCGTGGAACAGGGATCAGAACATCCGCTCGGCGCCGCCATCGTACGCGCGGGAAAGCACCGCAATCTCGCTCTCTCCAAGGTCAGTGATTTCACGGCGATTGCGGGACATGGCGCGCGTGCCATGCTGGAGGGTAAGCCCGCGCTGCTCGGCAATCGGCGCTTGTTGCAGCAGGAAGGCATTACGATCAATCAGGCCGAAGACAGCATGACTCAGCTCGAGGCGCAGGGCAAAACCGCCATGCTGCTGGCTTATGACGGCACGTTGTTGGGCGTGATCGCGGTAGCAGACACACTCAAACCCGAAGCGCGCGAGGCAGTGCAAAGCCTTGCGCAGGAAGGTATCGAGGTGATACTGCTTACCGGCGACAATCCGCGCACCGCCAATGCCATTGCACGCGAGCTCGGCATCGAGCGCGTCATCGCCGAAGTGCTGCCCGGCGACAAGGCCCAAGTGATCCGCGACCTGCAAGCCCAGGGCAAGGTAGTGGCGATGGTGGGCGACGGCGTGAACGACGCGCCCGCGCTCGCCACTGCAGACATCGGCATCGCCATCGGCTCTGGCTCCGACGTGGCCAAGGAGACCGGCGGCATCATCCTGGTGAGAAACGACGTGCGCGACGTGGTGGCGAGCATCCGCCTGTCGCGCGCCACGCTCAGGAAAATCAAACAGAATCTGTTCTGGGCGTTTATTTACAACACGGTCAGCATTCCCGTCGCGGCCTTGGGATTTTTAAATCCTATCATCGCCGCGGCGGCCATGGCTTTGAGTTCGCTCTCGGTGATTGTCAATTCGGCGCTGCTCAAGCGCGTGAAGCTTTCGGAGGTCTGACATGCGCGGGTCTGAACCGAACCATTCGACGCCATGGTGGAAAACCCGCACCGGCGTGACATTCCTCGGCTTCCTGGCGATTGCGGCGTTTTTTCTAATCACCGAGCATCAGGCGCACGTACTGGGCGCGCTGCCGCTGCTCCTGCTGCTGTTGTGCCCGCTGCTGCACCTGTTCGGTCACGGCGGCCACCGCCACGGGCGCGGCCCGGAGGAAAAACCATGAGCACACCCGCCTATGGCCTGTGGTTCCTCGTCATTATCAACTCGCTCGTGTTCCTGATCTTCCTCTACAGTTTCACCCAGCCGCGGACACCGCGCGACTGGCGCTCGTTCGGGGCGATGTCCGCCTTCCTCATCGCGTTGTTCACCGAGATGTACGGCTTTCCGCTCACGCTATACCTGCTGTCCGGCTGGCTGCAAAGCCGCTATCCCGGTGTGGACTGGTTCGCGCACGACGCGGGACATCTGCTGGAGATGCTGCTCGGCTGGCGCGCGAATCCGCATTTCGGGCCGTTTCATCTTTTGAGCTTTGCCTTCATCGGCGGCGGCTTCTGGCTGCTGGCCGCGGCGTGGAAGGTGCTCTATGCAGCGCAACGCGCGCACGCGCTCGCCACCTCCGGGCCCTATGCGTACATCCGCCATCCGCAATACGCGGCCTTTGTGCTCATCATGTTTGGTTTTCTCTTGCAGTGGCCGACGGTTCTGACACTTGCCATGTTTCCGGTGCTCACCTGGATGTACGTGCGCCTGGCGCGCCGTGAGGAACAGGAGGTCCGGGCTGAGTTCGGCGAGCAGTACGCCCGCTATGCCGCCGAAACACCGGCCTTTTTGCCGCGCCTTGGCGCTTAGGGAAAAACCGGGCCAATTAATGCAGCGCCATCTCGGCGATATAAATGGTCATGATACCGAGCGCAATCAGGATGATCTGCTGCACGGTCGCGCGCAACTGCGTGCGTTCGTGCAGGCCGGGAATGAGATCCGCCACGGCGATATAAATAAAACTCGATGCGGCGACGGCCAGTATCAGCGGTATCACCTGCTGCACATGCGACAGGCTGTAATAGGCAATTAGCGCACCCACCACAGTGGTGAGACTGGACAAGACGTTATACAAAAGCGCCTTCGCGCGGCTGAACCCGCTGTGCAACAGCACGACGAAGTTGCCCATCTCCTGGGGAATTTCGTGCGCGGCGATGGCGATGCTGGTCAACACACCGAGCTGGACATCCGCAAGAAACGCCGCGGCAATCAGCACTCCGTCCACAAAATTGTGGACGCCGTCGCCGACCAGAATCAGCATCCCTCCCGCACGGTTCTGCGCAACCTCACCCGGACATGCGTGCCCGTCACCGTGATGATGGTGGCGCCACAGCACCATTTTTTCCAGCAGGAAAAATCCAAGCAACCCGGCGAGTATAGTGAAACTGACGAGACTGACATCCACGCCCGGCGCCGCCATGGCCTCCGGCAACAGATCGAGAAACACCACGCCCAGCAGCGCCCCTACGGCAAAGCTGACCATGGGTGATATCAGGCGCGCCAGTATTTTCTCAGGTAAAAGTAAAAACCCGCTCGCAGCAATGACGCTCAGCACGCCGCCCAGCAAACTGAACAAGACAATCCAGGTCAGCAGATCCATGACTCTCCCTCGCGCATAAGCGCGTCATCATACTCAATAAATACAGAGGCAAGATACAAGAGGCAAGAGGCAAGAGAAAAGTAAAAATGCTTATCTTGCATCTGTCTCCAACCAGATCATTGTCGCCATGCGTCCCGTAATCCCGTCGCGACGGTAGGAATAAAAACGTCCGGCGTCGCTGTAGGTGCAGCCGTGTCCGCCGTAAACCCTTGCCACACCGTGAGCGGCTAATCGTAGACGCGCAAGCTGGTATATATCCGCCCACCAGCGGCCGTTGGGTGATGGCCGGAATGCACTTTGCGCGCGCGTATCGTGTGCAATAAAAATATCGCGCACCTCGTTGCCCACTTCGAAAGCGCCGGGGCCGATGGCGGGACCGAGCCAGGCGAGCAGATCAGCGCCGGGCCCCATGACAGCGAGCGCGGCCTCGATCACGCCCGCCGCAAGACCGCGCCAACCCACATGCACTGCGGCTACGCGTGTACCGGCTGCGTTACACAACAGCAGCGGCAGACAATCCGCGGTCAACACCGCGCATACTACACCGGGTTGACCGGTATAGGCCGCATCCGCCTCACACGGCCCGCGCATGGCGTCCACTGCGCGTGCGCCGTGCACTTGCCGCAGCCATACCGGTGACGCGGGCAGGTTCAAAGCCTCCATCAGATGCGCGCGATTTTGCTCCACTGCGCGCGTGTCATCACCCACGTGATCGCCGAGATTCAATGCATCATAAGGCGCAACACTTACGCCGCCGCGACGCGTGGTGGACACGGCGCGTACCGTGGACGGCGCGGGCCAGTCCGGGATGATCCAGTCTTCAGCTCTTCGCATCTTCACCTAATACCGCCAGCAGATGCGCCATATCGTCGGGCGGCGGCACCGACCATTGCATCGCCTCACCCGTCAACGGGTGCAGAAATCCGAGCGTGGCCGCGTGCAGTGCTTGGCGCTTGAAGGCGCGCAAGGTCAACTTGAGCGATTCGCTGCAACCCGCAGGGAGAGACAAACGCCCGCCGTACACCGGATCGCCGACGATGGGGTGACGGATATGCGCCATGTGGGCGCGAATCTGGTGGGTGCGCCCGGTTTCCAGGCGCACCCTGATCTGCGTGTGGGCGCGAAAGCGCTGTGCCACGCGGTAATGCGTGATGGCCGCCTTGCCACGGCCTTCGACCGTCACGGCCATGCGCGTGCGCTGCACCGGGTGGCGGCTCAGCGCGGCCTCGATACGTCCGCCCGCCGTCATCACGCCCACGACGACCGCGTCGTATTCACGCTGCACCGTGCGTGCGTGCAGTTGCTTCACCAGCGACTTCTGCGCGGGCAGCGTGCGTGCCACCACCAGCAGACCGCTGGTGTCCTTGTCCAGCCGGTGCACAATTCCCGCGCGCGGCACCGTATTGAGCTCCGGTGCGTGGTGCAGCAGCGCATTCAGCAGCGTGCCCTGCGGGTTGCCCGCACCCGGATGCACCACCAGGCCCGCGGGCTTGTTGATCACGAGCAGCGCAGCGTCCTCATACAGGATATCGAGCGCGATGGGCTCTGACTGCCATGCGCCTTCGGCCTTGAGCGCCGCCGTGAGTTCGACCAATTCCCCGCCGCGCACCTTGTCGCGCGTGCGCCACTGTTTGGCGTCGACGCGCACCTCGCCCGCGCGCACCCACTGCTGCAGGCGCGCACGCGAATAGGCGGGGAACAGTTGCGCCAGCGCCTGGTCGAGACGCAGACCGGCCATGTCGGCGGGGATGTGTGCGGTGAGCTGTTCAGGTGTAGTCATGGTGGCGGGGTCACATGGTATAATTCAGGCGGTTGTCAGGAAATCTGCTTTCATGTCTCAGATCAAATATCTAATAATAGCGTGTTTGTTGCTCGCCGTCGGCGGCTGTTCGCTGCTGCCGGACAAAATCGACGAGACCAAGAACTGGTCGGCAAACAAGCTTTACACCGAAGCCAAGGATTCGATCGACTCCGGCGACTTCGTGCAAGGCGCGAAATACCTGGAGTCGCTGCAGGCGCGCTATCCCACCGGGCGCCTGGCGCAACAGGCGCAACTGGATATCATCTACGCCTATTACAGGGACAACGAACCCGCTGCGGCGATTGCCGCCGCCGACCGCTTCATCAAACTCCATCCGCGCCACCCGTATGTGGACTACGCGTATTATCTGAAAGGCCTCACCAGTTTCAATCAGGGCAAGGGGCTGTTTGAGCGCTATGTCCCGCAGGATGCCACACAGCGCGACCCCGGCGCCGCGCGCCAGTCGTTCCAGGATTTTACCGAGCTCACGAAGCGCTTCCCGAAAAGCAAATACGCCGAAGACGCGACGCTGCGCATGGCGTATCTGCGCAACAATCTCGCGCAATATGAAGTCAACGTGGCGAACTACTACATGAAACGCGAGGCCTACCTCGCCGCCGCCAACCGCGGTAAATACGTGGTGGAAAATTACCAGCGCACGCCGGCGATGCCGGAGGCGCTGGCGGTGATGGCCAAGGCCTACAAGGTGATGGGGCTCAACGACCTCTCGAATGATGCGCTGCGCGTGCTGGAACTCAACTACCCGGACAACCCCGGCATTGCGGAAGTGAAAAACCTGGTCGTGAAGTAATGCTTCAGCCTACACTGCCGCCAAGTCCGTTTCACCGGTGCGGATGCGCACCACGCGCTCGACCGTGGTAATGAATATCTTGCCGTCGCCGATCTTGCCGGTGCGCGCGGCCTGGGTAATGGCCTCGATGGCACGCTCGACGTGTTCATCCGCCAGCACCACCTCGATCTTGATCTTGGGCAGGAAATCCACCACATATTCGGCGCCGCGGTAGAGTTCGGTGTGACCCTTCTGGCGCCCGAAGCCCTTGACCTCGGTCACAGTCATGCCGGTGATGCCGATGCCGGACAACGCCTCGCGCACGTCATCGAGTTTGAACGGTTTGATAATCGCTTCGAGCTTTTTCATAGATCACCCTTCATGTCTTAAATTGCACCCCACGTAATAGGATAACGCCGATCACGTCCAAAGGCACGCCGCGTGATGCGCACCCCCGGCGCCGCCTGACGCCGCTTGTATTCATTGCGATCCACCATGGCGAGCACGCGCCGCACCGTGGCCGCATCGAACCCGGCGGCAACGATCTCCTCCGGCCGTTTGTCCCGCTCCACGTAGAGCTCCAGGATCGGGTCCAGCACGGCATACGGCGGCAGGCTGTCCTCATCCCTCTGGCCGGGCGCAAGCTCCGCCGTGGGCGGGCGCTCAAACACGCGGCGCGGAATCACGGGCTTGATCCCGTTGCGATATTCCGCCAGCCGGTAGACGAGCATCTTCGGCACGTCCTTGAGCGGCGCAAACCCGCCCGCCATGTCACCGTAGAGCGTGGCATAGCCCACCGCCATCTCGCTCTTGTTGCCGGTGGAGAGCACGATCTTGCGCTTTTTGTTTGCGATCGCCATCAGGATCACGCCGCGGCAGCGCGCCTGGATGTTTTCTTCCGTGGTGTCCGCGGGCAGACCGGCGAATTCCTGTTTCAGGCTTTGCATAAAGGCGTTGAACGCGGGCTCGATGGAAATCACGCGACTCGCCACGCCGAGCGCCTGCGCGATGGCCGCGCCGTCTTCCATACCCATCTCTGCGGTGTAGCGCGATGGCATTTGCACCGCCTCCACACATTCCGCGCCGATGGCGTCCACCGCAAGCGTGAGCGTGAGTGCGGAATCGATACCGCCCGACACCCCGATCACCACGCCGCCGAAGCCGTTTTTTTCGATGTAATCGCGCACACCGAGCACGAGCGCCTGATACACGCTGGCCGCCTCCGGCAGCGGGACATGACATACGCCAAGTTGCGCGCTGATTTCACCCACGTCAGAAACACTGAAATCCTGCACATACAGTCCTTCGCTGAATGCAGGTGCGTGCGCGGTGACGACGCCATGTGCGTTCATGACAAACGATGCGCCGTCGAACACCAGTTCATCCTGCCCGCCGACGAGATTTACATACACAATCGGCATGCCGCCTTCCTGCACGCGCTGGCGCAGCAGCGCCTCTCGCTCATCACCCTTGCCGGCGTGATACGGCGAGGCGTTGATGTTGATCAATAAATGCGCCCCCGCCGCGCGTGCCTGCTGAATGGGGCCGGGCATCCAGATGTCCTCACAGATGGTGAGCGCCACCGGCGCACCGCGGATATCGACGACGCATGGGTCTGTGCCCGCAGTGAAATAACGCTTCTCGTCAAATACGCCGTAGTTGGGCAGATGCTGTTTGAAATAACGCGCCGCAATGGCGCCGTTGCGGATCAGCGCCGCCGCATTATAGAGACAACCGTCGTCGTCCTCGTGCGGATAACCCACGATGACGTCGATGCCACTGAGCGAGCGTTTCAGCTCCTCGATGCCCCACAGCACGCGCGCATGCAGATCGCTGCGCAGCAGCAAATCTTCCGGCGGGTAGCCGGTGAGCGCGAGCTCCGGAAATACCACCACCTGCGCCTGCATCTCATCGCGCGCGCGCGCGGCGGCGGCGATGATGCGCGCGACGTTGCCGCGCACGTCGCCCACGCGCAGATTCAACTGCGCCATCGCGATTCTAAGAGTGGTGCTCATGCGGCTTGCAACACTTTAATTGTTCCAGCATGCCAGTGCCCATCTCCGCCGGCGAATGCACAATGGTGACACCCGCGCGCTCAAGCGCGGCGATCTTGCCCTGCGCCGTGCCCGAGCCTCCGCTGATGATGGCGCCGGCATGACCCATGCGTTTGCCCGCGGGCGCGGTTAATCCCGCGATGTAAGACACCACCGGCTTGCTCACGTACCGGCTGATATATTCCGCCGCCTCCTCTTCCGCCGTGCCGCCGATCTCGCCGACCAGAATAATGCCTTCGGTCTGGGTATCCTGCTCGAACAGGGCGAGGCAATCGATAAAATTCATGCCGTGTATCGGATCGCCGCCGATGCCGACGCAGGTGCTTTGCCCTAAGCCATTCTGCGTGGTCTGGTGCACGGCCTCGTACGTGAGCGTGCCGGAGCGCGAGACGATGCCGACACGGCCGGGTTTGTGTATCGCGCCCGGCATGATGCCGATCTTGCACGCGCCCGGCGTAATGACGCCGGGGCAGTTCGGGCCGATGAGCCGCGCCTGCGGATAATTTTGCAGCGTGGCCTTCACCTTGAGCATGTCCAGCACCGGAATCCCTTCGGTGATGCACACGATGACCTTGATGCCCGCATCCGCCGCCTCCAGAATCGCGTCCGCCGCATACGGCGCGGGCACATAGATCATGCTGGCGTCCGCCTGCGTTTCTCGCACCGCATCACGCACGCTATTGAACACCGGCAGGCCCAGGTGGGTTGCGCCGCCCTTGCCGGGCGTGACGCCACCGGCCATGCGCGTGCCGTAGGCGATAGCCTGCTCGGAGTGAAACGTGCCCTGTTTGCCGGTGAAGCCCTGGCAAATAACGCGGGTGTTCTTGTCAACTAATATGCTCATATTAAATCAGTGGCAAGCTACAAGTAGTAAGTAAAAACATGGCAGTGATTCTTTTACCTTGCTACTTGTAACTTGCTACTTGCTACTGCCTTCACAGCCGCATCTGTCAAACCGTCAGCGGTGATTATTTTGAGTCTGCTGTCATGCAACAATTCGCGCGCGCGCTCGGCGTTATTGCCTTCGAGGCGCACGACCACGGGCAGCGTAATGCCGACCTCGGACACCGCCTTGATGATACCTTCCGCGATCAGGTCACAGCGCACGATGCCACCGAAGATGTTGACCAGTATTGCGCGTACCTTTTTGTCGGACAAAATCAGCTTGAACGCCTCCGCCACCTTGTCCGCCGTCGTGCCGCCGCCCACGTCAAGAAAATTGGCGGGCTCGCCGCCGTGCAGCTTGATCAAATCCATGGTCGCCATCGCGAGTCCGGCGCCGTTCACCATACAGGCGATATTGCCGTCGAGCGTGATGTAGTTGAGGCCAAAGCCGCGCGCAGCGCTTTCACGCGCGTCTTCCTGCGTCACGTCGCGCAGCGCGGCAAGCTCCGTCTGCCGGTACAGCGCATTGTCATCGAGCACGATCTTGGCGTCGAGCGCGAGCAGGTCGCCGGCGTCCGTCACCACCAGTGGGTTGATCTCGATCAGGGCGGCGTCCTTTTCCACAAACAGACGGTACAGTGCGAGCAGGATTTGCGTGAATTGCGCACTCTGTTTATCCGCCAGATGTAATGACACGGCCAGCGTACGGCACTGCTCAGCCTGCAGGCCCGCGACCGGGTCTGCCGTGACTGTGTGTATGGTATCGGGCGTGTCATGGGCACGCTGCTCGATCTCCATGCCACCGCCGGCGGCGGCCATGACCATCACGCGCTCGCTGCGGCGGTCGATGGTGAGCGAGAGGTAAAGTTCGCGCACCGCGACGCAGGGCGTCTCCACCAGTACGGTGCCCACCGGCAGGCCTTGCGTACCGGTCTGTTGCG
Organism: Gammaproteobacteria bacterium; assembly: GCA_030655395.1. Lineage (GTDB taxonomy): Bacteria > Pseudomonadota > Gammaproteobacteria > SURF-13 > SURF-13 > JAQBXX01. The sequence goes on from JAURVQ010000040.1 coordinate 9,529, forward strand.
TTACCAGATGGCTGCCGATCAGCGCCCTGGCCATCCGCTCCACTTCGGCGCTGCTGTTTGCGCACTGCACACCGCCCGCCTTGCCGCGTGCGCCCGCGTGCACCTGCGCCTTCACCATCCAGCTTGCGCCGCCGAGTGCGCGCGCAACCTCCACCGCCTCCTGCGCCGAGTGTGCGATGCGGCCCGCCGGCAGCGGCATGCCGTACGCGCCGAGCAATTGTTTGGACTGGTACTCGTGCAGATACATGATGGCGTTCCGCCTTAAATAGAGCGTTATTGTGGAGGAAATAGGCGATTTAGGCAAAATGCGCTATGCTTCTGCGGAGAAATTCTCCGTTATTGCCTATGAACCTGTTACGCCTGATCTTTATCGCCTTGGCCGTATGGGTGATTGTCGCGCTGGTGCGTAATTATCTGCGCCGCCAAGCACCGCCCAGGCAGCCTCCGCGCATCGGCACCATTGTGCGCTGCGCCAAATGCGGCCTGCACGTACCGGCAGGCGAGGCACTGGTAAAGGACGAGCGTTACTATTGTTCGGCGACACACCGGGATGCGCGCGATTGACCGAGGCCGGGGTGACTGAACAGACCGCCACCATCAGCACCCGCACCGGCGCGGCCTCCGGCTCCAACCTCACGTGGAACGCCCTGCGCTTTCTCAACATCTACCGGCTTCTGCTCGCAGGCATCCTGTTTTCCTCCACCCTGCTGGAAACGCCGCTCAAACCGTTCGGCGAATACGCACCCCAGTTTTTCTCGGCACTCAGCGCCTTTTATCTGGTGTTTGCCGTCACCTGCGGCTTCGCACTGCTCTGGCGCTGGCCGCCCCTGCGACACCAGATCTATATCCAGGTGCTCGTCGATATCGCCGCCATCACCCTGCTCATGCACACCAGCGGTGGGGTGGACAGCGGCCTCGGCATTTTGCTCGTGGTGGTGGTCGCGGGCGGCGGCCTGTTCATGCCGGGCCGAACCGCGATGTTCTTCGCTGCCGTCGCGACCCTCTCTACACTGAGCGAATCTGTTTACGTGCACTGGCAGGCACTGGCACTCCCCGGCAACTACACGCTGGCGGGCATGCTGGGTGCAAGCTACTTCGCCACCGCCATCCTCACGCAATATCTCGCGCGCAGCGCACGCGCCAGCGAGGCCCTCGCCGCACAGCGCGCCGCAGACCTCGCCAACATGCAGCAGCTCACGGAATACATTATCGACCGCATGCAAACAGGCATCATGGTGCTTGATGCCCGCGGAACTGTCCGCCTCATGAACGAGTCCGCTGCGCACATGTTCGATCTTCCACGCCCCGCCGCCGCACGCACACTCGACCAGATAGCGCCTGATCTTGCGCAACAGCTCCATACCTGGCAACAGGATGCTCAGAGCACCACGAAAATCATCCACCCGGCCAGCGTGTCCACCGATATTCTGCCGCGCTTTGCGCGGCTGGGAACGGAAACCACTTCCGGCACGCTGATCTTTCTTGAAGACGTCAGCGCCATCTCGCAACAGGCGCAACACCTCAAGCTAGCCTCGCTCGGCAGACTTGCTGCCAGCATCGCACATGAGATACGCAATCCGCTGGGTGCGATCAGTCACGCGGGCCAGCTGCTCAGCGAGTCGCCCTCTCTCAATGCAGAAGATGCGCGCCTGACAGACATCGTGTGCGATCAGTCGCAACGCATGAACAAGATCATCAGCAATGTGTTGCAGCTCAGCCGCCGCGACCACACCCATCAGGCGGATGTTCCACTACAATCATGGCTGGAAGACTTTATTGCCCAATTTGTGCAAAACTACCAGCTCACCGGCGAAGACATCGCCATTGAACACCCCGGCAACGGCATCATGGTGCACATCGACCCCGGCCAGTTACATCAGGTGCTGTGGAATTTGTGCGAAAACGGACTGCGTTACAGTGACCTGCATCGGCGCCCCCGGTTGAAGCTGCGCTGCGATCCGGGGCCTGAATCCACCGCACCGCATATCGATGTCATCAACTTCGGGCCCTCGATCACACCGGAAGTTGCGCAACATATCTTCGAGCCCTTTTTCACCACCGAACAGAGCGGCACCGGTCTCGGCCTGTATATTGCACGCGAACTGTGTGAGCTCAATCAGGCGCGGCTCAACTACATCCCTGTTCCCGAGGGTAGTTGTTTCCGCATAACGTTTGCCGACCGCAGACGCAAGCCGCTGATGTGAGTGATGAGCCATGAGCGATCCTATAGCACTGGTAGTTGACGACGAAGCCGACATCCGTGAGTTGCTGCAACTCACGCTGAAACGCATGAACGTCACCTCGCTTACGGCCGAAACAGTGCAAGAGGCGCGCGCGCTGCTTGCGCAGCAGCCGTTCGATCTCTGCCTCACCGACATGCGTCTGCCGGACGGCAACGGCATCGATCTCGTCGAACACATGCAGATTCACAACCCCGCCACTCCGGTCGCGGTCATCACCGCGCACGGCAACATGGAGTCGGCCATCGCCGCGCTCAAGGCGGGTGCGTTTGACTTTGTTTCCAAACCGGTCGACCTGCGCGTGCTGCGCAATCTGGTCAGCACTGCGTTGCGGCTCTCGTCCACACGCGCCGAACCGCCGACGGCGCGCGCCGGTCTCGACCTGCTCGGCAACTCGCCCATCATGCAAACCATCCGCATCACCATCGCCAAGCTCGCGCGCAGCCAGGCACCGGTCTACATCAGCGGCGAATCCGGCACCGGCAAGGAGCTGGTCGCGCGCCTGATCCATGAGAGCGGCCCGCGCGCGAGCAGCCCATTCATTCCGGTGAATTGCGGCGCGATTCCCGAGCACCTCATGGACAGTGAATTCTTCGGTCACAAGAAAGGCAGCTTCACCGGCGCGGTGGCGGACAAACCCGGCTTGTTTCAGGCCGCGCACGGCGGCACCCTGTTTCTCGACGAAGTCGCCGACCTGCCGCTGCACATGCAGGTGAAACTGCTGCGCGCAATTCAGGAAAAATCCGTGCGTCCCATCGGCGAACAAAAAGAAACCGCCATCG
>JAURVQ010000102.1 GCA_030655395.1 Gammaproteobacteria bacterium
TACGCCATCGAATACGCGGGCAACGCGATCCGCGCCCTTTCCATGGCGGGACGCATGACGGTGTGCAATATGAGCATCGAGGCCGGCGCGCGCTGCGGCATGATCGCAGTCGATGACACCACCATCACGTATTTGAAAGATCGCCCCTACGCGCCGAAAGGCACATTGTGGGAACAGGCCGTCGCGGCATGGCGCGCATTGAAGAGCGATGACGACGCGGTGTTCGACAAGGAAGTGCAGCTCAACGCCGCCGAGATCCAGCCGCAAGTTACCTGGGGCACGTCGCCGGAGATGGTGACGACCATAGACGGCCGCGTGCCCGATCCGGCACAGGAAAAGGACAGCGTAAAACGCGGCGGCATGGAGCGCGCGCTGGCGTATATGGGATTGAAACCCGGCACCGCCATCACCGATATCGCGCTCGACAAAATCTTCATCGGCTCCTGCACCAACGCGCGCATCGAGGATTTGCGCGAGGCAGCCAATGTCGCGCGCGGGCGAAAGGTGGCGCAGAACATCAAGCTCGCCATGGTAGTGCCGGGCTCCGGCTTGGTGAAACTACAAGCGGAAAAAGAAGGCCTGGACAAAATATTTCTCGACGCCGGCTTCGAGTGGCGCGCGCCGGGCTGTTCCATGTGCCTCGCCATGAATGCGGACCGTTTAGAGCCGGGCGAGCGTTGCGCCTCCACCTCCAACCGCAACTTTGAAGGCCGCCAGGGTCAGGGTGGACGCACGCACCTGGTGAGCCCTGCGATGGCAGCCGCGGCGGCGATCGCAGGGCATTTTGTGGATGTGACGAAGTAACCAGTAGCCAGAGTTATGGAAAAATTCACTACACTAAAGGGCATCTTGGCGCCGCTGGATCGGGCGAATGTGGACACCGACGCCATCATTCCCAAGCAGTTCCTGAAATCCATCAAGCGCACGGGTTTCGGGCCGAACCTGTTTGACGAGTGGCGTTATCTCGATCACGGCGAGCCGGGCCGGGACAACAGCGGGCGCCCGCTCAACCCCGGCTTTGTGCTCAATCAGCCGCGCTACAAAGGCGCGAGCATCCTGCTCGCGCGCGACAACTTCGGCTGCGGCTCGTCGCGCGAGCACGCGCCATGGGCGCTGGAAGACTATGGCTTTCGCGCGCTGATTGCGCCGAGCTATGCCGACATCTTTTATAACAACTGTTTCAAAAACGGCTTGTTACCCATAGTGCTCGACGGCAAGATCGTGGATCGTTTATTTAAAGAAGCGGCGGCCACGCCGGGTTATTCACTTGCCGTTGATTTGCCCGCGCAACTTATCACCACACCCGACGGAGAAACCTTCTCCTTCGAAGTAGACGCCTTCCGTAAACACTGTTTGCTCAACGGCCTGGATGACATCGGCCTCACCTTGCAACACATAAGCGACATTAAAAACTATGAAGCGCGTCGCCGGATAAACGCCCCCTGGCTGTTTAACTAAAAATATGACAAAAAAAATCGCAGTCTTGCCCGGCGACGGGATAGGTGTGGAAATCGTCGCCGAGGCGGTGAAGCTGCTGGAATGTCTGCGCCGTGACTTTGGTCTCAAGATCGAGATGGAACAGGCCCTGGTGGGTGGTGCGGCCATTGACGCGACGGGCAAGCCGCTGCCGGAACAGACCCTGGCGCTCGCCAGACAGGCCGATGCGGTGCTGCTCGGCGCGGTGGGCGGGCCAAAGTGGGAGGCGCTCGACATTTCCGTGCGCCCCGAAAAGGGCTTGCTCGGCCTGCGCAAGGAGTTGAATCTGTTCGCCAACCTGCGCCCGGCCATTTTGTATCCGCAGCTCGCCTCCGCCTCGACGCTCAAACCGGAAGTGGTCGCCGGGCTCGACATCATGATTGTGCGCGAACTGACCGGCGACATTTACTTCGGCCAGCCGCGCGGCGTGCGCACATTGCCGAACGGCGAGCGCGAAGGGTTCAATACGATGGTGTACAGCGAGCCCGAGATCGAGCGCATCGGACGCGTCGCATTTGATATCGCGCGCAAGCGCAACAAGAAACTCTGCTCGGTGGACAAGGCCAACGTGCTGGAGTGCACCGAACTCTGGCGCGAGGTGATGACGCGCCTTGCCAAGGATTATCCCGATGTCGCGCTCACCCACATGTATGTGGACAACGCCGCGATGCAACTGGTGCGCGCGCCCAAACAGTTCGACGTGATGGTGACCGGCAATATATTCGGCGACATTTTGTCCGATGAGGCCTCCATGCTCACCGGCTCCATCGGCATGCTGCCCTCCGCCTCGCTCGACGCCAACGGCAAGGGCATGTACGAGCCGATACACGGCTCGGCGCCGGACATCGCGGGCAAAAACGTCGCTAATCCATTAGCCACGTTGCTGTCGGTCGCCATGATGTTGCGCTACACTTTGCACGAGGCTGAGCTTGCCGCGCGCGTCGAGCGTGCCGTGAGCCGCGTGCTGGATGAAGGCTGCCGCACCGCCGATATTTACACCGATGGCATGCGCAAGGTGGGCACGCGGGAGATGGGCGAGGCGGTGTTGACGGCGTTAAAACAATCGTAGGTCACGTTGCGAAGCTACGTGACGGAATGTCAGGCAGCTTACGCAACCTGACCTACGATACTTTAATTTAAGGTATAGATAAAACACATGACTAAATTATTTGATGTCGCCATCGTCGGCGCCACCGGCGCCGTAGGCGAGGCCATGATTGAGATACTGGAAGAGCGCGATTTTCCGGTGGGCAATCTTTACCCCTTGGCGAGCAGCCGCTCGGCGGGTACCACTGTGCAGTTCAAGGGCAAGAATTTAAAGGTGCAGGATCTGGCCACGTTTGATTTCTCCAAGGTGCAGATTGGATTGTTTTCAGCGGGTGCCGATGTGTCGGAAATTTATGCGCCCAAGGCCGCGGCGGCGGGCTGCATCGTGATCGACAACACCTCGCAGTTCCGCTATGACAATGAAATCCCGCTGGTAGTGCCGGAGGTGAACCCGCACGCGATCGCGCGCTACAAGCAGCACGGCATCATCGCCAACCCGAACTGCTCGACCATTCAAATGCTGGTCGCGCTGAAGCCGATCTACGACAAGGTCGGTATCGAACGCATCAACGTGTGCACCTATCAATCCGTGTCGGGCACCGGCAAGGAGGCGATAGAAGAGCTCGCAGGCCAGACTGCCGCGCTGCTGAACGGTCAGGAGTCGCCGCCGCACGTGTATCCCAAGCAGATCGCCTTCAACGTGCTGCCGCAGATTGACGTGTTCCAGGACAACGGCTACACCAAGGAAGAAATGAAGATGGTCTGGGAGACGCACAAGATCATGGAGGACGACAGCATCCAGGTGAACCCCACCGCAGTGCGCGTGCCGGTGTTCTACGGCCACTCCGAGGCACTGCACATCGAGACCCGCAAAAAGATCAGCGCCAAGGAGGCGCGCGATCTGTTGGAGCACGCCCCCGGCGTGGTGGTTTACGACGAGCGCAAGCCGGGCGGCTACCCGACCGCCGTCACCGAATCCGCGGGGCACGACCCCGTGTTTGTCGGACGCATCCGCGAAGACATCTCCCACCCGCGCGGCCTCGACCTCTGGGTGGTCTCGGACAACGTGCGCAAGGGCGCGGCCTTGAACAGCATCCAGATCGCGGAAATTCTGGTCAAAAACTATCTGATGGGCTAATCTGGGCCTGATTTGTAAAGGTTATTCGAAGTTTGGTAGCCTATGTCCATGTATATGTGGTAAAAATACCTGTCGATTCGGCGGCCTGGGTGAGTTGAAGCCCTAAAGCCACCGCTATACGGAGGAAACATGGTGCACACGCTGGCCCGGATACTCGTACTGCTCGTACTGTGGTCGCCGCTTGCTGTCCATGCCCTCGGGCTCGGCGAGATCGACACGCATTCGGCGCTCAATCAGCCCCTGCAGTCCGAGATCGAGCTGTTCTCGTTGCGCCCGGACGAGGTCGACAGCATCGGCGTCAAGCTTGCCTCCAACGCGACCTTCGAGCAGGCCGGGGTGGAGCGCGCCTCCATGCTCTCCGATCTGCGCTTCAAGGTGGAGCAAAAACCCAACGGCAACTATTACATCCGCGTCTATACGCAGGAGTCTGTCAAGGAGCCGTTTCTCAACTTTCTGATCGAGGTGAACTGGTCCGCCGGTCATCTGGTACGTGAATACACCGTGCTGCTCGACCCGCCCGCGCTGATGAGCACCGGGCAGCCGCGCATTCAGGCGCCTTTGGCCAAAACTGCACCCGCACCCGTCGAACCATCGGCGGCCACAAGCATAGCGCAGCCGACACCGGAAGCGGCGCAGCCATCGTCTGACGCGGCTCCAGCGCCATCCCCCGCCTCTGCTGAAACAGCAACAGCGCCGGCGCCGCGTGAAAACGATGCTGCGTTGATCCGGCCCAACGACACCCTGTTGCCCGTCGCACTGCGTCTGCGGCCTGACAGCGCCATCAGCCCGCACCAGATGATGCTCGCGCTGCTCAAGGCCAACCCGGAGGCCTTTGCCCGCAACAACGTAAACAACCTCAAGGCGGGCCACCGTCTGCGCGTCCCCGAGCCAGACGAGATCACCCTCATCAGCCAGGAGGAGGCCCTGCGCGAAATCAAACAGCAGAACGCGCTGTGGGCCAGCGCCAAAGAAAAACTAAAACCAGCGGCTGAAGCGGGCACCGGGGAGAGTGACTCCGCCGGCACGGCGCGTCTCAAGCTCGTCGCCGCCAATGATACAAAAACTGGCGACACAAAAACCTCTGCGGCGGGCGGGCCTGCCATCGGCGGCGCTGCCACACCGGGCACAAGTGCAGCGATCGAAAATCTGCAAAAGGATCTCACGCTCGCCACCGAAGCCGTGGAGGCGCGGCGCCAGGAAAACGAAGAGTTGCGCTCGCGCATGGCGGAGCTTGAAAAGCAGGTCGAGTCCATGCAGCGGCTCATCACGCTCAAGGATGAAAATCTTGCGGCCCTGCAAAACAAATTGAGCGCGCCGGCGCCAAGCGCGGCGGCAACAACACCCGCCGCGCCGTCCGCACAAGCCGTCACACCCGAGACCACGCCGGTTGCAAAACCCGCCGGAAACTTCGCCGATCTGCTTTCACCGGAGACGCTGCAAACTCTGTGGAACGATATCCAGACCACCCTGCCTTCACCGGCAACGCTGCAGGCCCTGTGGAACGATCTTCAGAGCAATCCCATGACGCAGGCCATAGCGGGCGGCGCGGTGCTGTTGCTGCTCGCCCTGCTGTGGATCATCAACCGCAGACGGCAGATGAATGCCGCCACTATCACCGAGGCGGATATCTACAGCATGATGGGACCCCTCAGCGGTGCCGCCACCGAGGCCGTAGTGGATCAAGCGGCAATGGAAATGCCGGAGCCTGCCCAGGCTGCCCAGGTTGCCGCCAAGGATCCGCTCGCCGAAGTCGATGTCTATCTCGCCTACGAACAATATCCGCAGGCCGAGGTGCTGCTCAGACAACTCATCGCCAAGGAACCGTACCGGCACGAACTTAAACTGCGCCTGCTGGAATTGTTTTATCTCACCAAAAACAAAAATGCGTTTGGCACACAGGCGGAAGACCTGCACACCGCACTTGCGGGCCAGCCCAGCCCGCTGTGGGACAAGGCGGTGTTCATGGGCCGGCAGCTTTATCCTGAGCACCCGCTCTTCGCGCCGCCCGCAGTCGCTCCCGCGGCAATGGCTGCAACAGCGCCCGCACCTGAGATCGACTTCACGCCTGAGATACCCGCAGTGGAAGAGGCGCCGGCGCCCACAACGGAACATGCGCCGATCAATTTCGATTTCGACATTTCACCGCCGGGCCAGAGTGAGGCCGCCGCCGCAAAAAGCGGCAGCGCCGACATCGACCTCAGCCTCGAAAATCTCAAACAGGAACTGGACTCCCTGGCCGAGACGCTCGCCACTCCAGAGCCAGAACCTGCGGCCAGGGAAATGTCCGCCCTCGACTTCAGCGTCGACGACCTTGCACTGGAGCCGCCGCCGGCCCCGCCGGCCACTGAAGCGAAGCACGAGCCGGCTATCAGCTTCGACTTTGATCTGGAACAAGAGGCCGAGGCGCTGGCGGATACGGATATGGCCCCGCTGGAACACGAACCCGAAGAAGACACGGCGCCGTTTGCCAACGGCGATGAAGTCAGCACCAAGCTCGACCTCGCACGCGCCTACCTCGACATGGGTGACGAGGAAGGTGCGACCAGCATCATTGCGGAGATACTGGAGGAAGGGAACGACGCGCAGAAAAATGAGGCGCGTGAATTGATGCGTCAGATCCGCACGTAATCCGCGCCGGGCGCGCGGGATAATATGCAGCGTTCAGCAGCCTCACGCCTCGCACTACATCCCCTCATACGACTCGTCAGTTTTCTGATCTTTGCGGCCTTTGTTGCCGTGGGAAAACCGTGGCAACTGCTGTTTGCCGCCGCGCTGGTGTGTTTGATTTATGCAGCAAGCCCCGGCGCGCAACTCAGAACTGCCTGGCCCCTGCTCAGGCGCATGCGCTGGCTGTTCCTGTCACTGCTCATTCTTTATCTCTGGTTCACACCCGGTCAGCCACTGCTGCCCACGCTCAGCAGCACACCCACGCTGGAAGGCATTGAGGAAGGACTGCAACGTATCGCAGCACTGGTGCTGCTCGCCCTGGCCGCGAGCCTGTTGCTGCAAACCACGCCGCGCGAACCGCTGCTCGCGGCGCTGTATCGCCTGCTCACGCCGCTGGGCTGGATCGGCATCAAGACCGAAAGACTCGCGGTACGCATCGCACTCACGCTGGCAACCGTCACCCAGGCGCAACACTTGCTGAGCGAGCGTATGAGTCAGGAGCACGCCACCGCCAGCCGCAACCCCATCACACGCATCGGCGCCGTCAGCGCGGGATTATTTCAGGAGGTCATCGCACGCGCCGAGCGCGCGCCTTGCACCACGCTGTCCATCACCGAAGGCGAGCGCCCTCCTCCCGTACAGTGGCTGCTCCCGCTCGCCCTGTGCGGCGCGTTCTGGTTTTTGGGCTGATGCGGGCGGCCTAAAAAACCGTCAGGCACCAGAGGCCGGCTTCTCCACCCTGACCTTGACAGGAAAAGCGGTACCAGCGCGACCCTGGGCGATCACCGCGTCGGCCAACGTGAAGCGGTCCAGACTCGCCAGAAAGTCGTTCATGCCCCGGTAAAGCAGGGACTTCAAGGCGCACAGGGGCATGACCGCGCAGGGCCGGTCGGCCACGCTGAAACACTCCACCACATTGAAATTGGGTTCCATCTTGCGCACCACCTCCCCCACGGAAATAAG
>JAURVQ010000005.1 GCA_030655395.1 Gammaproteobacteria bacterium
CGCGGGAGGCAGGATGCCGGGAGCGACCGACCAGTATGTCTATCTACAGATCACACGCGGCGTCGCCAAGCGTGACCATGCCTTCCCCAAGGATACGGCGCCGACGGTGTTTGCCACCAGCAGCCCGCTGCCTCCGATTCCGGAGACCTTCGCCACACAAGGCATCACCGCCATCACGCTCGAAGACATCCGCTGGAAATATTGCCACATCAAGGCCATCGCCCTGCTGCCGAATATCCTGCTGCGTCAGGAAGCGATAGACCGGGGCGCGACGGAGGCGATTTTGATACGCGACGGCTCGGTCACCGAGGGCGCGGCGAGCAACCTGTTTATTATAAAAAATAATACCGTCATCACGCCGCCCAAAGGCCCCTTGCTGTTGCCGGGCATTACCCGTGATTTGATTCTGGAACTCGCGCAAGCCCACGGCATCGCAAGCCGAGAGGCGGCCATCAGCGAGGGCGAGCTGCGCGCGGCGGATGAAATCTGGCTCACCAGCTCCACCAAGGAGATCATGCCGGTGACCACGCTCGACGGCGTCACCGTGAGCGGCGGCAAGCCCGGCCCGGTGTGGGTGCGCATGACCGCGCTGTTTCAGGATTACAAACACAAGCTGCGTAGCGGCACCCATGTCTGACCGCAGCCTGGATGTGGTGGTGCGCCAGCTCGGCGTGTGTGACTACACGCCGGTGTGGGAGGCGATGCGCGAGTTTACCGCCACGCGCACGCCCTCCACGCCCGATGAAATCTGGCTGCTGGAACATGCACCGGTGTACACACTGGGCCTCAACGCCAGGGTCGCTCCCGGCGTCCTGCCACCCGTGCCGTACAGGGATGTACCAATGTCGCGGGTGGCAGGACGCCGGGAGCGACCGACACTAGCACGTCCCTGTGCGTCGCGTGAACAGGTGCCCGCGCCGCGCGACATCCCCGTGATTCATACCGATCGCGGCGGGCAGGTCACCTATCACGGGCCGGGACAAGTCGTGGCGTATGTGCTGCTCGACCTGCGCCGCCGCGCCCTCGGTGTGCGGCAACTGGTCAGCGCATTGGAGCAGTCCGTAATTGAAGTACTCGCGGACTACGCTATCGGCGCACACGCGCGCCGCGATGCGCCGGGTGTTTACGTCGACGGCGCGAAGATCGCGGCCCTGGGCCTGCGCGTGCGGCAGGGCCGCTGTTACCACGGCCTGAGCCTCAACGTGGCGATGGATGTCGAGCCCTACTCACGCATCCACCCGTGCGGCTACCCTGATTTGCAGGTGACCGACATGCGCGCCCTGGGCGTCGCAGCGGAAACCTTACAGGTGGCTGACCGGCTCATTGCGCAGCTCGCGCAGCATCTGGGCTACACTGTGCATCCGGCGGCAAACGAAACATCGTTCACCCCCAGCGCACTGCCTGTCACTTATAACGTACTATCCGAACATGGCCGATAACGAAACATTGCGTGAAATGAAAGGCGCCTCCAAGGTCGCGCGCATCCCCGTCAAGGTCGTGCCGAGCACCACCTTCGTGCGCAAACCCGCCTGGATACGCGCCAAGTCCACCGCCAGCCCTGAGGTGGCGCGCCTCAAGGGCGTCTTGCGCGAACACCGTCTGCACACCGTGTGCGAAGAGGCCTCCTGCCCCAACCTCGGCGAATGCTTCGGCCAGGGCACGGCGACCTTCATGATCATGGGGGCGATCTGCACGCGGCGTTGCCCGTTCTGCGATGTCGCGCACGGCAAACCCGAAGCGCTCGACGCCAGCGAGCCGGAAAATCTCGCGCACGTGATCCGCGACATGGGGCTCAAATATGTGGTGATCACCTCCGTGGACCGCGACGATCTGCGCGACGGTGGCGCCCAGCACTTTGTCGACTGCCTGCGCGCGGTGCGCCATCACTCGCCGCAAACCCGCATCGAGGTGCTCACGCCCGATTTTCGCGGGCGCATGGACATCGCGCTCGACATCGTGGCCCAGTCACCGCCCGACGTGTTCAATCACAATCTGGAAACGGTACCGCGCCTGTACAAACAGTCGCGCCCCGGCGCCGATTATCAATATTCGCTCACCCTGCTCAAGCGCTTCAAGGCGACGCATCCCGCCGTCCCCACCAAATCGGGCCTCATGCTGGGCTTGGGTGAGGAGATCGATGAAATCGAACAGGTGATGCGCGACCTGCGCGCGCACGACGTGGATATGCTCACCCTCGGCCAATACCTGCAACCGAGCCGTCACCACCTGCCGGTGGCGCGCTTCGTCGCGCCGGAAGAGTTCGACCGTCTGGCCGGCGTGGGCAAGGACATGGGCTTCAGCAACGTGGCGAGCGGCCCGATGGTGCGCTCCTCGTATCACGCCGATCTTCAGGCGGCGCACCAAACCATCGGCTGATCCCTCTCTGACACCGGCTTGCTGCAAGAATCGCAGAGCATGAGAAATGACATGGCGCTGGAGCGGTCCGTAGATACCACACTGAACGTGGCGCTGATCTCGCGCCCGATGCTGGCGGTACTGGCCGCACAATTTCTCTCCGCCCTCGCCGACAACGCGCTGTTGTTTGCCGCCATCGCCTTGCTCAGGTCGCTGGCCCATTATGAAGACTGGCATGCGCCGCTATTGCAGGAATTTTTCGTGCTGGCGTTTATCGTATTTGCACCCTTCGTCGGCCCGCTCGCCGACAGCCTCCCAAAGGGGCGTGTGATGATGATAGGCAACGGCTGCAAGTTCATTGGCGCCGTGGCAATGCTTGCAGGCCTCAATCCCTGGCTCGCCTACGGCCTGGTAGGACTCGGCGCGGCGGCATATTCGCCGGCGAAGTACGGCATCCTGCGCCAGCTTGTGGGCGCGGAGAACCTGATCAAGGCCAACAGCCTGATGGAAGGCTCGACCATCGTCGCAATCCTGCTCGGCGCGGTGCTGGGCGGCTGGCTCGCCGATATTTCCGTGCACACCGCGCTGCTCAGCGTTGCCGCGTGTTATCTGCTCGCTGCGCTAAGCAATCTCCTGATTCCGCGCCTGCCGCCCGAGCATCCGCTGCATCGCGTGCACCCCGCGGAGATGACCAGGGATTTTGGTCGCGCGCTGTCTACGTTGTTCCGCAACCGCGATGCGCGTTTTTCTCTCATCGGTACCAGTTTATTCTGGGGCAGCGGCGCCACACTGCGCCTTTTATTGGTGGCGTGGGTACCCGTGGCATTGCTCATCAGCGACAACCAGACTCCGGCGAACTTGAGCGGCGCAGTGGCGGTGGGAATTGCGCTGGGCGCGCTGCTCGCGGCGCGCTTTATTACGCTCTCCAGCGTGAACCGCGCGCTCTATCCGGGGTTGTTACTCGGCGTTGCGGTCATGGCGCTGGCGCAGATACATGACATGTATCCTGCCATCGCATTGCTGCTACTGATCGGTGCGTGCGGCGGGATGTTCGTGGTGCCGTTGAACGCGCTGTTGCAGGAGCGCGGCCATGAGACTGTCGGCGCGGGACATGCGGTCGCGGTACAGAACTTCTGCGAAAACCTGACGATGTTGCTGCTGGTCGGCCTCTACACCTTGCTCCTGGGCACGAGTATTTCCATCACTCACATCGCCTTCGGCTTCGGTGCGCTGATTTTGCTCGGCATGCTATGTCTGGTCTGGATGCGCCGCAAGACTACTCGCCCGGATTAAACGGCGAGTAACTGCGCAGCCTCCAGCGCAACGACAGCGCATTTTGCGTCTTGATCACCGCTGCAATAGAGAACTGCACCATCCGCTGCGCCCCCGGCATCTTCTTGGCGCGACTCATATCCCAAACTACCTCGGCGGTACCTGTAAGCTGTAGCGTTGTGCCCTTTTTGAAATCCACAAACAGCAGTCCCGCCTGCGGATAGGCCGTGATATTGCCTAAGGTGTTGAACATGTTGTTACCGATGTAGTCAGGCCAGAGCAGCGTTTTCTCATCGAGTACCATTATAAAACCCGGATTACCGCCACGGTGCGAGGCATCTGCCCCACCCTGGGGGTGGAAACTGCCGATGAAGAATGTGTCGGCCTGCCCGATCAGAACTTGGTGCGTCATGGTGAGCGCACTACACCATTCGGCATGACTCGCTTGTGGCGTGATGTCCGGCAACTCCCACTCTCGCTCTTGTATATATTTCGGACAATTGGAGTACACCTGCTGTGCATAAACCATGACACTGTTATCGCGCAGTTCGCCGTTGCCGTTTACCCGCATCCGCCTACGTGTGGCGAACTCTATCGCCAGCGTACCGACATTCGGATTGGCCTGTAGATTCTGGCG
>JAURVQ010000035.1 GCA_030655395.1 Gammaproteobacteria bacterium
GGCCAAAACCTAACCTGGGAGCATTAACGATGAACGACGCTGACACTGATGCATTGACCAATAACGGCGCTGACCCGGCGCGGCGTGAATTTCTCAAGTCGGCACTGGCCTTAAGCCTCTATGCCGCAATGCCTGCGGGCCTGAGCAGCCGCGTGCATGCCGCCGGTTCCGATGCGCCTGAAAAAACCGATCTCAAGATAGGATTTATCCCGCTCACCGACTGCGCCAGCGTGGTGATGGCGGGCGAGCTCGGCCTGTACAAAAAATACGGCCTCAACGTGACGGTAACCAAAGAGGCGAGCTGGGCCGGGGTGCGCGACAAACTGATGCTGGGTGAACTGGACGCCGCGCACGTGTTGTACGGCCTGGTCTACGGCGTGCAGCTCGGCATCGGCGGCCAGAAAAAAGACATGGCTATCCTGATGGGCCTCAACCACAACGGCCAGGCCATCACCCTGTCGAACGCGCTCAAAGACAAAGGCGCGGTGGACGGCGCCAGCCTGAAAAAGCTGATTGACGCCGAAAAGGGCGAATATACCTTCGCGCAGACCTTCCCCACCGGGACGCACGCTATGTGGCTCTACTACTGGCTGGCGGCGCACGGCATTCATCCGTTCAAGGACGTCAAGAACATCGTGATCCCGCCGCCGCAGATGGTGGCGAACATGCGCGTAGGCAACATGGATGGCTACTGTGTCGGCGAGCCGTGGAATGCGCGCGCGATCTACGACCAGATCGGCTTCACCGCCACGACCACGCAAGCGATCTGGAAGGATCACCCGGAAAAGGTGCTGGGCACCACGCTGGAGTTTGTTCAGAAATATCCCAACACGGCGCGCGCGCTCATCATGGCGGTACTGGAGGCGTCGAAATATATAGACACCACCACCAATCGCCCACAGGTCGCCAAGATCATCGCCCGCAAGTCTTACGTGAATGCGCCCGATCCGGTGATTGAAGGCCGCATGCTGGGCAAGTATGAAAACGGGCTCGGAAAATCCTGGATCGACCCCGACTACATGAAATTCTACAACGACGGCCGCGTCAATTTCCCTTACTTATCCGACGGCATGTGGTTCATGACGCAGCATAAACGCTGGGGCTTGCTGACCGATGATCCGGATTATCTGGCCGTGGCCAGCCAGGTGAACCAAATCGCTTTATACAAACAGGCGGCTGAGCAACTCAAGGTTCCGGTGCCCACTGAACCGTTACGCAGCAGCACCTTTTTTGACGGCGCGGTGTGGGATGGAAAAAATCCCAAACAGTATGCCGCAAGCTTCCAGCTCAAGGCCTGAAAGGAGGCTCCTGATGAACGTGGCGCCCATGACGAAAAAAGACGTCATCCCAATAAGCAGGAATGACGCCGCCAGTCCAATGCAGCAGCCCGCGCCGAACGTGGCCCAACGGCCGGCTGCGCGAAAGTGGACAGCCTCACTGTATGGCGGCATGGATGCGCTGACCCAATGGGCGATTCCGCCGCTGCTCGGTCTGATCGTGTTCCTGCTGGGGTGGTCACTGCTCGCCGAGTATAGTCCGCAACTGCCGGGGCCGGTGAAAACCTGGCACTCCGCCGTCGAGTTATTCAGCGACCCCTTCTACGACAACGGACCGAATGACCAAGGCATCGGCTGGAATATCCTGCACTCCCTCGAACGGGTCGGAATGGGCTTCGGTCTCGCGGCACTGATCGGCATACCGCTCGGCTTCATGATCGGGCGCTTCAGCTTCTTGAACAAGATGACG
The DNA here is from genome assembly GCA_030655395.1 of Gammaproteobacteria bacterium. GTDB lineage: Bacteria > Pseudomonadota > Gammaproteobacteria > SURF-13 > SURF-13 > JAQBXX01. The sequence continues at coordinate 1,747 of JAURVQ010000035.1, forward strand.
GCGCCTATCATCAGCCTGCTGCGCCCGGTGTCGCCGCTGGCGTGGCTGCCGATCGGCTTGCTGGTATTCAAAGAGGCGCAGCCCGCCGCGATCTGGGTGATCTTCATCTCCAGCATCTGGCCCATGGTCATCAACACGGCGGTCGGCGTGACCAAGGTGCCGGTCGACTATCTCAATGTTGCGCGCGTATTGAACCTGTCGGAATTCAGGATATTCAGCAAAATCCTGTTTCCCGCGGTACTGCCCTACATGATGACCGGGGTCAGGCTGTCTGTCGGTGTGGCGTGGCTGGTGATCGTGGCGGCGGAGATGCTGACCGGCGGCGTAGGAATCGGATTCTGGGTGTGGGACGAATGGAACAATCTCAACGTCGAGCACATCATCATCGCCATTTTTGTCGTGGGCATCATCGGCCTGTTACTCGAACAGGCGCTGCTCATGCTCGCCAGACGCTTTGAATATTGATAGTTACTCAGGAGTCACCAAGTAAGGCGACAACATGAATGATGTGACTCCTGAGTAAATGCGCTGTTTTACCTACCCCCACCCTGTCCCGCCCCCTAAACAGGGGGCGGGGACGTAGCAGGAGGTGTGGACTTACTTACTAACTTATGCGTAACCCAAAGGAACAGTCATGCACAAAAAATTCATACAACTGGAAAATGTAGAGCGGGTCTTTGTCACCAGACAGGGCACCTACACGGCCATCACCGACATCAACCTGGCGATTCAACAAGGTGAGTTTGTTTCCATTATCGGCCACTCGGGCTGCGGCAAATCCACCTTGCTCAATCTTGTGGCGGGCCTCACTCCGGCGAGCGGCGGCATCATGCTCTGCAACGGGCGCGAGATCACCGGGCCCGGCCCGGATCGCGGCGTGGTGTTCCAGAATCACTCGCTGCTGCCCTGGCTCACATGCTTCGGCAACGTGTACCTCGCGGTGGAGCGCGTCTTTGGCCGCACCGAGAAAAAATCGCGTTTGCGTGAGCGCACCGAACAGGTGCTCGACCTGGTCGGCCTCAAGGAGGCACAGCATAAATATCCACACGAAATCTCGGGCGGGATGAAACAGCGCGTCGGCACCGCACGCGCGCTCTCCATGCAGCCCAAGGTGCTGCTGCTGGATGAACCCTTTGGCGCACTGGATGCCCTGACACGCGCGCTGCTGCAGGACGAACTGATGCGCATCGTTGCGGCCAGCGGCTGCACGGTGATGATGGTGACCCACGACGTGGACGAAGCGGTGCTGCTCTCCGATCGTGTCGTCATGATGACCAACGGGCCTGCGGCCACGATCGGTCAAGTACTACAGATCGCCCTGCCGCGTCCGCGCAACCGTTTGGCGCTGGCCGAAGATGCGCGTTACGCGAGCCTGCGCAGTGAGGTATTGAAATTTCTCTATCAGCGCCATGCCAAGCATGCCGCCTGATCCACTCAAAACATAATCAAGGAGATTCATTACATGAACTTCATCACGCCATCCGTAAACCGCATGCGCAGACCCGTCTATTATGTGGGCCTCATTCACCTGCTGGGCCTGCTTGCATCGCCGGCTGTTCATGCCGAGGGGAGCTTTCTTGAGGCCATCACCGGAGGCAAGGTCTCCGGCCAGTTGCGGCCACGCTTCGAGTCGGTCACCCAGGAAGGCAAGTCCGACAAGGCCAGCGCCTTCACCCTGCGCACACAGCTTGGCTACGCCACCAACGACTTCCAGGGTTTCGGCGCCTTTGTGCAGTTTGAAGACATCCGCAATCTCGGCAGCAGCCGCTACAACGACACCATCAACGGCTTGACCCAGTACCCCACCGTTGCCGATCCGGAGAGCACCGAGATCAATCAGGGCTTTATCAGTTACAAAGGAGGTCCCGATACGCTGCTTGCGGATACCACCATCAGATACGGACGGCAGATCATTAATCTCGACAACCAGCGCTTCATCGGCAGCGTAGGCTGGCGGCAGAATTCACAAACATTCGACGCCTTTTCCGTAACTTCCGCAGTGACCAATAACGTCAACGTCTTCTTTGCTCACGTAACCAACACCAACCGTATTTTCGGCCAGAATAGCAGCCAGGGTGACGTCAGGCTCAACGGTGAACTTTTGAACATCGCCTATCGCGGTTTCAAGCCCGGCACCCTGATCGGCTATGCCTATCTGCTGGACTATGCGCCGGGGCAGCCAATTGCAGTCACTGCGTCCAATAAAACACTGGGGCTGCGTTTTGACGGCTGGCATCAGCCGGAAGGCGGCGCCAAATTTTTCTACACTGCGGAGTACGCCAATCAGAGCGATTATAAAAATGGCGCAAGCACCGTCGGCGCCAGCTACAGGAATCTGGTTCTGGGCGCCGAGGTCAAGACCGTCCAGGTCAAATTGAACTACGAAGTATTGGGCGGTGACGGGGTATACGGCTTTGCCACGCCGTTTGCCACAGGGCATGCCTTCAATGGCTGGGCCGATCAGTTCCTGACCACGCCCAGGGATGGCCTGCAAGATATTTTCATCACCCTCGAAAAAAGCTGGAAGGGCATCCACTGGCTCGCGCGTTACGACCGCTATTCTTCCGACACCAGCGGCTACGACTACGGCAGCGAGCTGGGCCTTCAAGCCAGCAAGAAGGTGAACAAGAATCTCACCCTACTGGCCAAATATGCCGACTACAGCGGCGATACAAATTCAACCAACGTGGCGCGCAATCTCACCTTGTCACGTGACTTGAGCAAGTTCTGGCTGCAGGCCGACTTTCAATTCTAGGCAGGATAACCGGGGTTGACCATGAATTACATTAACGTCATCGAGCGTTATCACGAACATCGCGCAGGCGTACAGGACATGGTGGCCTCCATCCTGACCGGCATCGCGGAACCGTGCCTGATGGATGACCCCACGGCGCAACACAAGGCGATGCAGTCACTCGCAAAACTCTATCGTTTTGTTGACCTGCTCTATATTCTCGATGCAAGCGGCATGCAAACCAGTGACAACATCACCAGCCCCTACTGGAAGCATGCAATCGAGGACGGCAAGAGCAAGGATCGCAGCCAGCGTCCTTACTTTATTCAGGCGCGCGCCAACAGTCAGATCACCGTCACCGATCCTTATTTATCCAACGCCAGCAGAAAATTGTGCATCACGGCCGTGATAAAAATCCATGACAGTCATACACAAACCACAGGCTATCTGGTGCTTGATGTTGATCTGGCAAAGATCATCGAATTTCTCATGGGCGACAGTTCGCGGAGCAGGTTTCAACCGCTGTTCAAATCCATTTATGCGTTGATTGTGCTCGGGTTGTTCAGCGTGGTGGCGGTGTTGCTATATTCCGCCTTCACCGATCTCGCCACTCTTTTTCAGGCAGGACATACCCTCGAGGCCATACAACTCAAGCCGTTCAGCGTGATCATCTTCATCACCCTGGCACTCGCCATCTTCGATCTGGGCAAGACCATCCTGGAGGAAGAGGTATTGATGCAGAAAGATATCCTCCGCCACAGCTCCACACGGCGCACCATCACACGCTTCATCGCCGCGATCCTGATCGCGGTCTCCATCGAGGCCTTGATGTTGATGTTCAAGGGCGCCTTGAACAACGGCGCGGAGACACTACAGGGCGTGTGGATGATGTTGACCGCGGTGGGCCTGCTGGTAGGCCTCGGGCTCTACGTCTATTGCGGCGCGCGCGCCGAGGCCATCCTGCTGGGACTGCGCAAGTAGGCTGCTAATGCTCGCGCGTAGCGCGGAATTCGATCTCCGGCCAGCGCTCCATGGTCAGCTCCAGATTGATGCGCGTGGGCGCGATGTAGGCGAGCTGGCCCGCGCTGTCCACGGCCAGATTGTCATGTGCCTTCTGGCGGAACTCTTCCAGCTTTTTGGCATCGGCACACTTCACCCAGCGCGCGGTGGCGACCTGTACATTCTCGAAGGCGCATTCCACGCCGTACTCGTGTTGCAAGCGGTAGGCCACCACGTCGAATTGCAGCACACCCACCGCACCCAGAATCAGCTCATTGCTGACCAAGGGGCGGAATAATTGTGTCGCGCCTTCTTCACACAGTTGATCGAGTCCTTTTTGCAGCGCCTTCATACGCAACGGATCGCGTAGCCGCACGCGACGGAACAGCTCGGGCGAGAAATACGGGATACCGGTGAACTTGAGCTGCTCGCCCTGGGTGAAGGTGTCGCCGATCTGGATCGTGCCGTGGTTGTGCAGCCCGATGATGTCGCCGGGATAAGCGGCGTCGATGTGTTCGCGCTCGCCGGCCATGAAGGTGATGGCGTTCGATATCTGCACCTCGCGCGCGATGCGCACGTGGTGCATCCTCATGCCTTTTGTATAACTGCCCGAACACACGCGCACAAACGCGATGCGGTCGCGGTGCGCCGGGTCCATGTTGGCCTGTATCTTAAATACGAAACCGGTGAATTTTTCTTCCCCGGCCTGCACGCTGCGCGTGGTAGTAGCGCGCGGTTGCGGCGGCGGCGCGACATCGACAAAGGCATCGAGCAATTCTTTCACACCGAAATTATTCATCGCCGAACCGAAAAACACCGGCGTCAGTTCGCCGGCGAGAAACGCCTCAAGATTGAAGGCATGGCTGGCGCCCTTCACCAGCTCGATCTCCTCGCGCAGCTCCGCCGCCATGGAGCCGAATAATTCATCGAGACGCGGATTGTCCAAACCCTGAATGATTTCGCCCTGCTGTATCTTGCCGCCGTGCGCAGACGCAAACAGGTGCACGCTGTCGTTGGGCAGATGAAAGATACCCTTGAAGCGCTTGCCCATGCCGATGGGCCAGGTCACCGGCGCGCAGCGGATGTTGAGCACGGTTTCGATTTCATCCAGCAGTTCGACGGGCGCGCGCCCTTCGCGGTCGAGCTTGTTGATGAAGGTGACGATGGGTGTGGTGCGCAAACGGCACACCTCCAGCAGCTTGATGGTGCGCGCCTCCACGCCCTTGGCGGAGTCGATCACCATGAGCGCGGAATCCACCGCGGTGAGCGTGCGGTAGGTGTCTTCGGAAAAATCCTCGTGCCCCGGCGTGTCGAGCAGGTTGATGATCTTGTCGCGGTAGGGAAACTGCATCACCGAAGAAGTCACCGAGATGCCGCGCTGCTTTTCCAGTTCCATCCAGTCGGACGTCGCGTGGCGCTGGCTTTTACGCCCTTTCACCGTGCCGGCGAGCTGGATCGCGCCGCCGAACAGCAACAGCTTTTCGGTCAGCGTGGTCTTGCCCGCGTCGGGATGAGAAATAATGGCGAAGGTGCGGCGTCGCGCCGCTTCGCTGCTGATTACGGACATCTTGGATGTAATTCCACTTCCAAATTAAAAGTAGGGTGCG
>JAURVQ010000045.1 GCA_030655395.1 Gammaproteobacteria bacterium
GCACAGATCGTACTTCCAACGCTGGCGTAGCTCAGTTGGTAGAGCAGCTGATTTGTAATCAGCCGGTCGGGGGTTCGACTCCTCTCGCCAGCTCCAAATTTCTCAAAGATTGATTCATCTGTTAAACCCGTCCAACTTATCTTCTGTGTCAGCCCACACATTCGGCGGATTACGCTGCGCTAATCCGCCCTACGCCTGCTCCAAGGTCAATATGGCAACTCTGCTACTTTGCTACACAGGATAGTAATCGCAGCGTCTGCGTTTTCCTTTAATCGCCCTGTCAGCACCATTTCTTTGGCTCCTAATTTCCCCGTTAGAATCAGGTCGAAATCCTCAAGGGGCCCGAAAATTGACTGGCCTCCAGGTATACGCTCGTGAATCTTCACGTGTACATCCGCGTTAACAATGTCATTTACAATGCTAATGCTTCCAACGTACATATATTGGGTATCGCCTCCGAGAATTTTGTCCTTCGCTATAACAATCACCCCGGCTCCAGCACTCTGCGTATTTGATACAAATTTGATGGTCCAAAGACCTTCTATGAGATTTAACATGGTCACTCCGGTTGTTGTCGCGACTATTCCTGCGGTTGCCTTTCTTGGGCTTCCTTCAACGCTTTCTCTATATCATGGATCGAGTCTGAATATCTCCCGTTAATGTTGTTCGCCTCAAGGCTCTTAATTAACGATTTAACAGTCGATTCGATCTCATCATGGTCTTTCAGATGGGTTTTATCTGTCAGAGATAGCATGCTGACAACTTGCACAAGAACCCTACGCAAATTTAGTTCGTCCTCACCTATTAAGTAGTTGCTTCCCGCACTTGCATAATCGACTACTGCGACGGGATAGAAATTTTGTTGAGCGTTGATCGCGGCTTGGACGTGGAAAACACCCGCATCTGTATTAGCTATTTTTTTGGTCAGGGCTACATTTTTCTGTGTGAGGATGTCTGTAAATCGTTTTTCAATTTCCCCACTCTCTTTGAGCAACTCCTCCCTTAAGCTTAGTTTTAGTTCCTCACGAATTTTTTTCGCTTCGTCCTGCAACCATTTCGTTACCGCTTCGCCCTCGCGGCGGAAGGCCCGGTTCTGTATTAAAGTCATTGCGAGCGGGATTAACAGCCCTACAAGCGCAACCAGCCCTATGGTGTATGTAATGAGCTGGCTAAACGCGTTCGTATATAGTGTATTTAGTCTTTCGAGTATCTGTAACGTTACATTATCCATCGGAACCCCCATCACTCGTGACAGCCATTGATTCCAGCCTCACCTGACTGGAATCTGAAAGCTTACGCCGCTATGTCCAGCGGCTTGATGCCTCGGTACCGTTTGGCATTTTTGCCGTGGGTCAACTCCCACAAGTCAACGGCGTATTGCATTCTCACCCAGCTTTCCGGGGTGGTGTTCAGCAGCTTGCTCAGGCGCACCGCCATATCCGGGGATAGGGTGCGCTTTGCGTGCAGCAGTTCCGACACGGTGAGACGCGATACCCCTAGCCGGTTGGCAAATTCCGTTTGTGTGATGTCCAAGGCAGGCAGCACGTCTTTCCGCAGCACTTCGCCGGGGTGGGTGGGTTTTCGTTTAGGGTCGCGTAGGGTTTCCATCAGTGATAATCCTCAAGATTCACGTCAAAGGCGTTGCCGCCTTCGAATCGAAATGTAATCCGCCAGCCAAGTAGTGTCAGACGGAAAGCCCAGCCTTGAGGTCATCCTTCAAATCCTCAACGTCTTCGAGGCCCACGCCTATGCGCACGAGGCCGTCGCTGATGCCGGCAGCGGCGCGGGCTTCAGGGGTCAGGCGCCAGTGCGTGGTGGTGGCGGGGTGGGTGATGGTGCTCTTGGTGTCGCCGAAGGTGGCGGTGATGGAGATGATCTGTGTGGCGTCAATCAGTTTCCACGCCGCTGTCTTCCCGCCCGCGAGTTCAAACGACAACACGCCGCCGCCCGCGGCTTGCTGCTTCATGGCGAGGGCGTGCTGCGGGTGCGACGGCAGGGCCGGATAGTGCACGCGCTTGACCGCGGGTTGCTGCTCCAGCCATTCGGCAAGTTGCAACGCACTGCGGCTGTGCGCGTCCATGCGCAGGCGCAGTGTCTCCAGCCCTTTGAGGTAAATCCACGCATTGAACGGGCTCATGCTCGGCCCGGCGGTGCGCAGAAAAGCGTAGATGTCACCGCCCACCAATTTTTCGCTGCCGACAATCGCGCCGCCCACTGCGCGGCCCTGGCCGTCGATGTATTTGCTCGCGGAATGCACGACGATGTCCGCGCCGAGCGCGAGCGGGAGTTGCAACGCAGGGGTGCAGAAGCAGTTGTCCACCACCAGTAAACTTCCGTTTTTGTGCGCGATTTTCGCCAGCGCGGCGATGTCGGCCACTTCGGTGAGCGGGTTGGACGGCGTCTCCAGAAACAGCAGGCGCGTGTTGGGACGCAGCGCCTGCTCCCACGCAGCGAGATCGGTGAGCGGCACGAAGGTGGTTTCGATGCCGAAGCGCGCGAGGATGGTGTTGAACAGGATCACCGTGGGGCCGAAGATGCTGCGCGAGGCGACGATGTGGTCGCCGCTCTTCAGCAGCCCCATGCAGGTGGTGAGGATGGCGGACATGCCGGAGCCGGTCGCCACACAGCGCTCGCCGCCTTCGAGGCTCGCAAGGCGCTGCTCGAAGGTGCGCACCGTGGGGTTGGTGAAACGCGAATAGATGTTGCCCGGCTCGGCGCCTGAAAAGCGCGCGGCGGCCTGCGCGGCGCTCTCTGCCACGAAACTTACCGTAGGGAAGATCGGCTCGGACTGTTCATCTTCGGACGTGCGGATCTGGCCCGCGCGCACGGCGCGCGTGTCGAAGCGGTAATTCTTCTGCTTGTTAGATTTATTTTTTTTATCGTCGCGTGTCATGTTCGCTCAAGCGTCGTTATGCAAATCCATGGCTTCGTTTTGCGCCGCGCGCTGCTGAGTCTTGGCGGAATCGCAGCGCAATTTTTCAATGTGATCGAGATAGCGGCGATCCACGCCGCCGGTGATGTACTCGCCGCTGAAGCAGGAGGCGTCAAAACGCTTGATGGCGGTGTTGTCGCTGCGCGTGGCGTCGATCAGGTCATCGAGATCCTGATAGATCAGGCCGTCGGCGCCTATGGCCTGCGCCACCTCTTGCTCGCTGCGCTCGTGCGCGATGAGCTCGTGTACCGAAGGCATGTCGATGCCGTACACGTTTGGATAACGCACCGGCGGCGCGGCGGAGGCGAAATACACCTTGCGCGCACCGGCCTCGCGCGCCAGCTGAATGATCTGCTGTGATGTCGTGCCGCGCACGATGGAATCGTCCACCAGCAGCACGTTCTTGCCCTTGAACTCCATGCCGATGGCATTGAGTTTCTGGCGCACCGATCTTTTGCGCTGACTCTGGCCGGGCATGATGAAGGTGCGCGCGATGTAGCGGTTTTTCACGAAGCCTTCGCGGTAGGCGATGCCGAGCTCCTGCGAGAGTTGTAACGCCGCGGTGCGGCTCGTGTCCGGGATCGGGATCACCACGTCGATGTCGTGCTTGGGCCATTCGCGCTGAATCTTGCGCGCGAGCTTTTCGCCCATGCGGATGCGCGCCTGATACACGGAAATGCCGTCGATGATGGAGTCAGGACGCGCAAGATAGACGTACTCGAAAATACATGGTGCGCACACCGGGTGATCCGCGCACTGGCGTGTATGCAGGCCGCCCTCGGAATCAATCAGCACCGCTTCGCCGGGCGCGATGTCACGCACCAGATCGAAGCCCAGCGTGTTGAGCGCCACGCTCTCGGAGGCGATCATGTATTCCACGCCAAGCTCGGTATCACGCTTGCCGAACACCACCGGGCGGATGCCGAAGGGATCGCGGAAACCGACGACGCCGTAGCCGGTGATCATGGCGATGGCGGCGTAGCCGCCGCGGCAGCGCTGATGCAGGCGCGCAATCGCCGCGAAGATGTCATTTTCGTCGATGCGCAGTTTTCCGCAGCGCTGTAATTCCTGCGCGAACACGTTGAGCAGCACCTCGGAATCGGAGTCGGTGTTGATGTGACGCAGGCCTTCGCGGAACAATTCTTCCTTGAGCTCGTCGGCGTTGGTGAGATTGCCGTTGTGCGCGAGGCACACGCCGTAGGGGGAGTTCACATAAAACGGTTGCGCCTCGGCGGAGCTGGAACAGCCCGCCGTGGGATAACGCACGTGACCGATGCCGATATTGCCGGGCAGGTTGCGCATGTGGCGCGTGTGGAACACGTCGCGCACCAAGCCGTTGTCCTTGCGCATGTAGAGCCGCCCGTTATCGCTGGTGACGATGCCGGCGGCATCCTGGCCGCGGTGTTGCAGCACCGTGAGGCCGTCGTACAGGGCCTGATTCACGGCGGATTTGGCGACAATTCCGATAATGCCACACATGGAAACTACCTCACAAACGGTCGCTGCTGTAATCGAATTTCTGCGCGAGTTGCGGCGGCAGGAATCCGCGCAGCCACACGGCCAGGGTTTGAAAACGGCCAATCAACATGGACTCACTCCACCACTGGTCTTTGGGCAGCGGCGTGGCTCCGGCGAGCAGCACCAGCAGCGCAACCACAATCACGCCGCGCGCCAGTCCGAACACTACGCCGAGCGCGTGGTCGGTGCCCTTGAGGCCGCCCTTGTCCGCCATTTTGGCGATGAGATAATTCACCACGGCGGCGAGGATCAAGGTGACGACAAAGAGGGTGATAAACGCTGCCGCAAGGCGCACGGATGGAGTTGCAATGTGCGTCGCGAAAAGCTCGGAGAAACGCTGCGAAAAGGTGAACGCAACCCACAGTGCGATAATCCATGCAATGAGCGACAAGGCCTCGCGCACCACGCCGCGGATCAGCCCGATCAGCGTGGAAAGGGCAATAATCCCGATGATGGTATAGTCAACCCAGATCATGCTGTCACTGGCCCACACCTGTGTGCGATACGAGGGCGTATTTTACCACAGACGGCCGGCCTACCCCACCTGTACGTCAAGGGCGTTCCGGTGCAAAAGTCAGGGATATTGGACCACGTTACCCTTGATATTGAGGTCTTTCTGCAGCTTGTCGCGCACGGCCTCTGCGCGCTCGCGCTGCGTCTCCGGCCCCACGCTCACCCGCAGCAGCGGTACGCCGCGGGTGGTGACCTTTTCCACCAAGGCCTTGTAGCCCTTCCCGCGCAACTTGTCGCGTAGCGCCAGCGCATTCTGCTCGCTGGCAAAACTGCCGAGCCGTACCGCCCACCCCTCCGCCACCTTGGCCACAGCTGGTTTTTTGCTGGCGGTGTCGCTGGGCTTACTCGCCGCAGCCACAGAGGGCGCGACCGGGGTGGTAGCGCTCTTGGCTGGGGGCGCAGCAACAGGTGCTACGGCCGGCACCGCGCTCTTTGCTGGAGCCGGAGCAATGGGCGCCGCAGATGGGGCCACGTTTTTTGCCGGGGCCTGAGCGGGAACTGGCGCAACCGGGGCCACGGCTGTTGCTGCGTTCTTCACCGGAGACGGTGCAGCGGCAACGGGCGCGGCGCGCTGCTCCACACTGGCGACGGGTGGACTGACCGGCACCGGGTTCAAGGTGCCTGCAGCGGGCACTTCGTCCAGCGGAATGATCTTGGAGCTGAACTCGGATTTCGGCGGCGGCGGAATGTTGCTCTGCGTGATCGGCGCAGGCCCTTCGCCGCCAAGCAGCATGGGGATCACGATCACGCCCAGAAAGACCAGCACGATGGCGCCCACCAGGCGTTGTTTCAGACTACTGTCTTGCATCTCTACATCCTGAAATAGCTAAGGCTGATTATAGACCTGCTGCAACACCTCGGCCACCGTATAAAATGAACCGAACACCACCACGCGGTCACCGGGCCTGGCCTGTGCTACAGCGGCGTGATAGGCCTCGCTGACACTGCCGTGTTCATGCACCACGGCCTGCGCCGCATTTTCACGCAGCAGGTGTACGAGCTGTTCAACACTCGCCGCGCGCGCCGCAGGGAGTTCCGCCACATGCCACTGGTCGATCACCTCACGCATCATGTCGACCACGCCCGCGATGTCCTTGTCCGCCAGCATGGAAAACACCGCCAGCGTACGGCCTGCGCACGGGTATTCTTTCAAGGTGCGCGCCAGCACTTCCGCGCCGTGCGGATTGTGCGCGACGTCCATGATGCGCGTGATGGGACCGGGCAGCACCTGAAACCGGCCCGGCAACTTTACTTCCAGCAACCCTTGATGCACCGCGTCTTCGCGCACCGGCAGGCGCGACAACAGCGGCTGCAGCGCCATCAACACGGCGGCGGCGTTGCGCAACTGAAACGCACCGCGCAGACTGGGGAAAGGCAGGTGTTCGTAACGCGCGCTCGCGTCGCCGTAGCGGCCCCACCACGACCAGTCGCTGGTGCCGGCGCTGTAATCGGCGCTGTACCCGAAGTCACGCTCAAGACAATAGAGCGGTGTGGAAGTTTCACACGCGTGCGCGCGCAGACTTTGCGGCACATCAGGGTCGCCGCAGATCGCGGGCCGCCCCGCGCGAAAGATGCCCGCCTTCTCGCGCGCGATACTCTCGCGGTCCGGGCCCAGCCACTCCACGTGGTCGATACCGAGGCTCGTCACCAGCGCGACGTCGGCGTCGAGTATGTTCACCGCGTCCAGCCGCCCGCCGAGCCCGACCTCGAGGATGGCGACGTCGAGCTGCGCGCGCTGAAAGATATCAAAGGCCGCGAGCGTGCCAAACTCAAAATAGCTCAGAGAGATTTCGCCGCGCGCCGCGTCGATGTGCGCAAAGGCCTCGCACAACTGCGCATCGCTCGCATCGCAACCCAGCACGCGAACGCGTTCGTTATAACGCAGCAGATGCGGCGAAGTGTAGGCCCCCACACGGTAACCGGCGGCGCGATAGATGGCCTCCAGCAGCGCCACGCTGGAGCCTTTGCCGTTGGTGCCGGCCACCGTGATAACGGCATGCGGCGGCTGCGCGAGCCCCATGCGCTGGAGCACGCTGCTCACGCGCTCCAGGCCGAGATCGATCAGCCGGGGGTGTTGGGTCTCTTGCCATGACAACCAGTCGGCGAGTGTGGTGAAGCGCATTTGAAAACAGTTACGGGTGAGAGGCCGCGAGTAACAAGAAGAAACCACTCATCTTGTTGCTGGTAACCTGCTACTTGCTGGCTTCTGATTGATGCATGAGGATTGCCAGCAGGCGTGCAATCCGGTCACGCATATCGTGGCGGTTGACGATCATATCGACGGTGCCGTGCTCAAGCAGAAATTCGGCGCGCTGAAAACCTTCCGGCAACACCTCGCGCACCGTCTGCTCGATCACGCGCGGGCCGGCGAATCCGATCAGCGCCTTGGGTTCGGCTATGTTCACATCACCCAGCATGGCGAGACTCGCCGACACACCGCCCATGGTGGGATCGGTGAGCACGGAAATAAACGGGATGCCGCGTTCGCTCAGGCGCGCGAGCGCGGCGCTGGTCTTGGCCATCTGCATGAGCGAAAACAAACCCTCCTGCATGCGTGCGCCGCCACTGGCGGAAAAACACACCAGCGGTATGCGCTGTTCGAGGCAGTGATTCACGGCGCGCACGAAACGCTCACCGACCACCGCGCCCATCGATCCGCCCATGAAGCGGAATTCGAACGCACACGCGACGAGCGGCATGCCCTTGAGCTTGCCGCTCACGACAATCAGGGCATCATTTTCGCCGGTGTCTTTGTGCGCCTGGGTCAGGCGGTCCTTGTAGCGCTTGCTGTCACGGAACTTGAGCACGTCCACCGGCGCAAGTTCCGCGCCGATCTCTGTGCGCGGCTCGGCATCGAGAAAATGATCGAGGCGACGGCGCGCACCGATGCGCATGTGGTGATTGCATTTGGGGCAGACATCGAGATTGCGCTCCAGCTCGGTGCTGAACAGCACCGAGGCGCAGGACTCGCATTTCGTCCACAGCCCCTCCGGCACCGTTTTCTTCGGCCCGTTGCCTTCGGTTCTGATCTTGGACGGGAGCAATTTTTCGAACCAGCTCATTTGGGTGTGCCGGAGGGTTCGTCCATCGCCCGGCGCATCCCGGCCAGCAGCGCGGCGATCTCCGGCATGATCTTGTCGGGCTCGTGTTCCAGTTGCTCGATCTTCTGCACCAGCGCGCTGCCCACGATCACGGCATCGGCGAGCTGGGCGACGCGTGCGGCGGTGGCGGCGTCCTTGATGCCGAAACCCACACCCAGCGGCAGCTTGGTCAGGGCGCGAATCTCGTCGAGCTTGCGCCCGACCGCCTCGACATCGAGCGTCGCGGCGCCGGTGACACCTTTAATCGAGACATAATAAAGATAACCTTGCGCCAGCGCGTTGACCATGGAGATGCGCTTCGGCGTGCTGGTGGGCGCGAGCAGAAAGATCGGGGCGATGGCGTGCGCCTGCAACGCCGCGACGAGATCAGCCGCTTCTTCCGGCGGCATATCCACGGTGAGGACGCCGTCGACACCGGACGCGGCAGCGGCGCGCGCGAAGGCTTCGTAGCCCATCATCTCCACCGGATTCAAGTAGCCCATCAATACGACGGGTGTTGCATTATCCCGCGTGCGGAATTCGCGTACCGTGTCGAGCACGTGGCGCAGGCTCATATGATGTTTCAGCGCACGCTCCGACGCACGCTGGATCACCGGGCCGTCGGCCATCGGATCGGAGAACGGCACGCCAAGCTCGATGATGTTCGCGCCCGCACTCACCATCGCGTGCATCAGCGGCACGGTCAGGTCCGGATTCGGATCGCCGGCAGTAATAAAAGGAATCAGCGCCTTGCGTTTTTGCGTGCGCAGCGCGGCAAAGCATTGTGTGATGCGATTCACCGCCGCCTCTTGCAGGTGCGCTTCCTGTCCGGATTGTGCGCGGCTCATACTCGAACTCCCTCGCGCGCCGCCACGGTGTGCATGTCCTTGTCGCCGCGGCCCGACAGATTGACGATGATGATCGCGTCTTTTTCCATGGTCGGCGCAAGCTTGGTGGCGTAAGCGAGCGCGTGGCTCGACTCCAGCGCGGGCATGATGCCCTCGATGCGGGTGAGGTCGTGAAAGGCCTGCACGGCTTCGTTGTCGGTTATCGCCACGTAGTTGGCACGGCCACTGTCCTTGAGCCAGGCGTGCTCCGGCCCCACGCCGGGATAATCGAGACCGGCCGAGATGGAGTGTGTCTCGATGATCTGGCCGTCGTCATCTTCGATGAGATAGGTGCGATTGCCATGCAGCACGCCGGGGCGCCCGTTGCACAGCGTCGCCGCGTGATGGACGGTGTCCAGCCCTTCGCCCGCGGCCTCGACGCCGTATATCGCCACACCCTCGTCTTCGAGAAACGGATAAAACAATCCGATGGCGTTGGAACCGCCGCCCACGCAGGCGATGAGCGCATCCGGCAGGCGTCCGGCCTGCTCCAGAATCTGCGCACGCGCCTCGCGCCCGATGATGGACTGAAAATCACGCACCATCATTGGATACGGATGCGGGCCTGCCACGGTGCCGATGATATAAAAGGTATTGTCCACGTTGGTGACCCAGTCGCGCATCGCCTCGTTGAGCGCGTCCTTCAGCGTCCTGGAGCCGGATTCGACCGGCACCACGGTAGCGCCCAGCAGCTTCATGCGGAAGACGTTGAGCGCCTGGCGCTTGATGTCCTCGGAGCCCATGTACACCACGCACTCCAGGCCGAGGCGCGCGGCCACGGTGGCGGTGGCGACGCCGTGCTGGCCCGCGCCGGTCTCGGCGATGATGCGCGTCTTGCCCATGCGCTTGGCGAGCAGCGCCTGGCCTACCGTGTTGTTCACCTTGTGCGCGCCGGTGTGGTTCAGGTCCTCGCGCTTCAAGTAAATCTGTGCGCCGCCGAGTTGCCGGGTCCAGCGCTCGGCAAGATATAACGGCGACGGACGACCGACGTAATGCTTGAGGTCGTGATCGAATTCGGCGATAAAACCAGCATCGTTTTTGTAACGCTCATACGCGAGGCGCAGCTCTTCGAGCGGCTGCATCAGCGTCTCGGCGACGAAGCGCCCGCCGTAGGGGCCGAAGTGGCCGTTGGCATCCGGTAATGCGGTGTAGTTGCTCATAAGTCAATAATAAGGCCGCATTCTCCGCCACGTCCCCGCCCCTTGTTTAGGGGGCGGGACAGGGTGGGGGTAGAGTAAGTAGGGTTGTTACTCAGGAGCCACTTGGCTTGCAGTGTCTCCTTGCTTTGCGCCTCCTGAGTGGTTGCGCGCGCGCGCGCCTTAGCTGTTGACACGATTGACCTCTGCTATGAACGCCGCCATTTTCTGCGAGTCCTTGATCCCTTTCGCCGATTCCACGCCGCCGCTCACATCGACGCCGTAGGGCCGCACTTGCCGCACCGCCGCGGCCACGTTTTGCGGCGTGAGGCCGCCGGCGAGAATGACCGGTTTATCCATATTCGCCGGCACGCGCGACCAGTCGAACGGCTCGCCCGTACCACCCGCAATTTTTTCATGATACGTGTCGAGCAGCAGCGCTGCGGCGTCGGCATAAGCGCGCGCGCAGGCGGCCACATCCACGCCTTCACTCATGCGCAGCGCCTTGATGTAGGGCCGCTGGTAACGTCCGCATTGCTCGGCCGGTTCGTGACCGTGAAATTGCAGCGTGTCGATACGCACGGATTGCAGCACTTGCTCAATTGCAGCGGGCGCGGCGTCGACGAACAAACCGACCACGGTAACGAACGCCGGCAACGCGCGCACAATCGTCTGCGCCTGCTCGATGCTCACCGCACGCGGACTCGACGCGTAAAATACCAGCCCGATCGCATCCGCGCCGAGCATCGCCGCCGCGCGTGCGTCCTCGGAACGAGTAATACCGCAAATTTTAACCCGTACGCGCATGGCAAGTCACTGAATTGTTAAGATTACTCAGAAGCCAGTCGGTAAGTCTACACTTTCCGCTACGTCCCCGCCCCCTGTGTAGGGGGCGGGACAGGGTGGGGGTAGATACACACGGCGATTAGTCAGGAGTCACATCATAAGCGTTATAGCCTTAACTTTGTGACTCCTGACTAACAGAGCACGGGCGGCAGTGGAAGCCGCGGCAGGCCGAAGGATTCGGGATATTCCACCCGCATGAGCGTCAGGCCGTGCGGCGTGGCGGTGACGCCGCCCAAGGTACGGTCGCGCGCCTCCAGCACCTCAAGCGCCCACGCGGGTGGGCGCTCGCCCGCGCCTATCGTCATCAGCACGCCCGCGATGTTGCGCACCATATGATGCAAAAACGCGTTGGCGACGATGTCGAGCACGACCAGCTCGCCGTAACGCGCAACATCGAGACGATGCACCGTGCGCACCGGGTTTTTCGCCTGGCACGCCAGCGCGCGATAAGAGGAGAAATCGTGCGCGCCGATGAGATGGCGCGCGGCCTCCTGCATAGTTTCAACATTCAGCGGACGATAGCACCAGCTCACGCGGCTGCCAAACGCACCCGGACGCACCGCGCGGTTGAAAATCACATAGCGGTAATAGCGTGCCGTGGCGGAAAAACGCGCGTGGAATTCGTCACTCACGGTCTGCGCCCACACCACGCCACAGTCATCGGGGAGATAAGAGTTCGCGCCGTACACCCACGAGCGGTCGCTGCGCGCAGACGCTGTGTCGAAATGGATCACCTGGCCGAGGGCGTGCACGCCAGTGTCGGTGCGGCCCGCGGTGATCACGCGCACGGGGTGATCCGCGACCCTGGACAGCGCCTGCTCGATGGACTCCTGCACCGTGCGCGTGCCCGGCTGCAACTGCCAGCCGTAAAACCTTGTGCCGTCGTACTCAACGCCGAGCGCCACTCTCACAGCGAGTCAGTCCGCCACGGCCTTCAGCACCTCGTCCTCGAAACCGAACAGGCGCAGGTCTTCGATGCGGTACGGATACAAGATGCCGTCGAGATGATCGCACTCGTGCTGCACCACGCGCGCGTGAAATCCGTGCGCCTCGCGTTCGAAGCGTTGGCCGTGTTGATCGAAGCCGGAATAGCGCACGCACGTGGGCCGCCGCACCAAGCCGCGCATGCCGGGCACGCTCAAACAGCCTTCCCACATCTCATCGTCCTCGTCTCCGATCACTTCGATCACCGGATTGATGAGAACGGTGGTCGGCACCGGCTCGGCCTCCGGATAACGCGGATTGTGCTCCACGCCGAAGATCACTACACGCCGGCTCACGCCGATCTGCGGCGCAGCGAGCCCGGCGCCGTTACGCACCGCCATGGTGTCGAACATGTCGGCGATGAGCGCATCGAGCGCGGAGGTATTGAATTCAGCCACTGGCTCCGCCACCTGTAACAGCAGCGGATGGCCCATGCGCAGCACTTCCTTGACGGCCATTTTCAGAGGCGCCCTTTAGATCAGCGGGATGACGTGCTCAAGCAGGGTGCGCACATTTTCCATGGCCTGCTTGAGGTTGTACTCAATCTCCACCATGGAGATAGTCTCCGCACCGCGCCCCGCCGCCATATTCGCCACCACCGCGCAGGTCGCGTAGGCGAGTCCGAGCTCGGCCGCGAGCGCCGCCTCCGGCATACCGGTCATGCCCACGATGCCGCAGCCATCGCGCTCCATGCGGTTGATCTCGGCGGCGGTTTCCAGACGCGGGCCCTGCGTCGCACCGTAAGTCGCCTGACTGCTGCATGCCAGCCCCGCATTCGCGCAACCCTTGAGCAACAGCGCGCGCAGTTCCGCGCTGTAGGGATGAGTAAAGTCGATGTGTGTAACGGGCGTGTCGCCGCCCTCAAAAAACGTATGCGCGCGCGCCCAGGTGTAATCAACAATCTGGTCGGGGATCACGATACTGCCCGGAACGAGGTCGGCGCGGATGCCGCCCACTGCGGCGACCGCAATCACCTTCTTCACACCGATCTGCTTCAGCGCCTGCAGGTTGGCGCGATAGTTGATCATGTGCGGCGGGATAGTGTGCCCGTAGCCGTGGCGCGGCAGAAACACCACCTCCTTGCCACACAGGGTGCCGTAGGTGAGCGGACCCGAAGGTTCGCCGTAGGGCGTATATACCACTTCGCGCCGCGTGACTTCCAGGCATTTGAGCGAGGTGAGACCGCTGCCGCCGATGATCGCAAGTTCCATCATTAAATGTCTTCCTCTCGCACCGCAAAAATGCCGGGCGCATTGCGCCAGTAGTCCTTGTAATCCATGCCGTAACCGAACACGTACCGATCTTCTACCGTAAGCCCGACAAAATCGGCGCGCACATCGCATTTGCGGTCGTGCAGTTTGTTCACCAGCACCGCGCTATACACCTCGCGCGCACCCTCCGCCTTGCAATACTGCAAAATCGCCGCGAGCGTGTTGCCTTCATCGAGAATATCGTCCACCACCAGCACCACACGATCACGCAGCGCCGTCGCGGGCCGTGTGCGCCACTGTAATTCACCGCCCTGCGTGCTGCCCGCATAACGTGTGGCGTGCAGGTAATCAACCTGCAACGGAAAATCGAGCCGCGTGAGCAACTGCCCCATCGCCACCACACCGCCGGTCATCACGCACAACAGCAACGGATTGCGCCCTTTGAGCCGCGCACCGATCTCTCCGGCCATGCGCGCAAGCGCCGCCTCAACCTCGGCTTGCGAATAAAGACGGTCTGCGCGGGTGTAAACGCTCAGCGCCTGCTCTGCGGTGACTGACATGGGCTTCCCCGGTGGGTATTGTGGTGAATTATAGGGAGACAGGACAATGCCGACCAGAGCGCATACGACAAATACCGGCCTGCACTGTCATTCTAATCGGAACGAAGAGCCTGGAGTTTTAAGCCGCCTTTGCCAGAAGCTTGACCTTGGGGCGGCGCTTTTGTCCGGCTTGCCATAAATCATACGCCACCTGCATATGCAGCCATGACTCGGCAGTGCCGCCCAACGCCGCAGCCAGCCTCAGCGCCATATCCGCACTGATACCCGCCCTGCCATTCAATATACGGGAGAGGGCTACGCGCGTGACACCGAGCCGCCTGGCAAAATCCGTCACCGTAATGCCCGTGCCCGTAAATACCCCATCCCTCAATACCGCGCCGGGATGAGGAGGATTAAACATGCGCGCCATAAAACCTCCTAGTGATAATCATGGTAATCCACCACTACCGCGTCTTTGCCTGCGAAGGTAAAGGTGAGCCGCCAGTTCTGGTCTATCCATACCGCCCAATGGCCTCGTAAAACGCCTTTGAGCGGGTGCAGCTTCCAGCCCGGCAGGTTCATATCTGCCGGCACCTTTGACGCATCCAGACGCAGAAGTTGTGCGGCCAGTCTCTTTGCGTGAGCCGCTTGAATGCCGGCCTTGCTGCCGGTTTCAAAAAATCGTTCCAGCCCCTTGTGCCGGAAGCCTTTAATCATGCTTCATTGTAAAGTGTGGCTTTATACTTTACAACTGCGTGGCCATACAACACTTACGCCGGAACATGGCCAGCGACGGCCTGCACCGCCTGCTGCCAGGCCGGCATCTGTTGCAGTTGCAGGCGATCAGGCGCTGGGCGTCCGCGCATGCGCAACAGGCGGGCGTGCGACGCGGGGTTGTGATGATCGGTCAGTGCCTCCGCGACTTGCGCTGCCGCTTCCGGGTTATTGCACACCAGCACCATGTCGCAGCCTGCGCCCAGTGCTGCGTGTGCACGCTCGACATAGCCGCCTGCCACACTGGCGCCTTCCATGCTGAGGTCGTCGCTGAAGATCACGCCTTGGAATCCAAGGCGGGTGCGCAATACTTCCTGCATCCAGAACGGTGAAAATCCCGCAGGGTGCGGATCGACGCGCGGATAAATGACGTGCGCTGGCATTACGGCGGCGAGTCCGAAATGGATCATGCGCTCGAACGGCAAAATATCTTCGGCGTAGATGTCTTCGTAGCGGCGCTCATCCACGGGAATTGCGATGTGCGAATCCGCTTCCACCGCGCCGTGGCCGGGAAAGTGTTTGCCGGTGGCCGCCATGCCCGCGCGCGCCATGCCGCTCATGTAGGCGTGCGCGAGGTCGGCGACGATTTCGGGGTCGGAATGAAACGCGCGGTCGCCGATCACTGCGCTCACACCGCGATCCAGATCCAGCACCGGCGCGAAACTGAAATCAATGCCCACCGCGCGCACCTCCGCCGCCATGAGCCAGCCGTGGGCCTCCGCGAGGCGTTTGGCACGCTTGCGGTCGGTGTCGTAGATTGCGCCCAGATGACGCACGGCGGGTAGCACGGTGAAGCCGTCGCGGAAACGTTGCACGCGTCCGCCTTCATGATCCACCGCCACCAGCAGGCGCGGTTCGCGCAAGCGATGTATCTCGGCCACCAGCATCGCGACCTGATCGGCAGACGCATAATTACGCGCGAACAGAATGACGCCGCCGACAGCGGGATGCTTGAGCATCTCGCGTTCAGCGGGGCTGATTTCCAACCCCGCCAAGTCAAGCATCACTGGACCTAGTGACATGGTTTCACCCTTGCGATAACTCATTGATAATGACACGCGTACCCACGGCAACACGGTCGAAGAGTTCGCTCACATCCGGGTTGCACATCTTCACGCAGCCGTGCGAGCTTGGGACGCCCATCACATCTTCATCGGGACAGCCGTGGATATAGATATAGCGGCGCATGGTGTCCACCTTGCCGAGGCGATTTTTCCCCACCTCCAAACCGCTCAGCCACAGGATGCGCGTGAGTATCCAGTCACGCTGCGGAAATTGCCGGCGCAACGCAGGCGTATAAATTTCTCCGCTCGGGCGCCGGCTCACGAACACCGTATCCGGCGCACATCCCGCGCCGATCTTTGCGCGTATCACGTGTGCGCCACGCGGTGTGCATTCGCTGCCGTTGATTTCGCCCGCGCCATTTTTTGCCGTGCTCACGGCGACGTCCATCGTGATGCGGTTTCCCTCACGCAGCCGTAGACGCTGTGCGGCGATGCTGATTTCAATCACGGATTTCATATGGGATGAAACCACGCCAGCCTGTCATGCAGCCGCACCACGTCACCTACGATAATCAGCGTGGGCGCATGCACCTCGGTGTTGCCGATGATCTCCGGCAAGGTGCCGAGCGTGCCGACCAGCACACGCTGATGCGGCGTGGTGCCGCGTTCAATCAGCGCGCTCGGCGTGGCGGCGGGCAGCCCATGCGCGATGAGTTCACGGCACAACACATCGACGCCCGCGAGGCCCATGTAGACGACAATGGTTTGCTGCGGCTGAATCAGCCCGGCCCAATTGAGGTCCATGCCGCCGTCCCGCAACTGGCCGGTGACAAATACGCACGATTGCGCGTAATCACGATGCGTGAGCGGGATACCGGCATAAGCGGCGCAACCGGACGCTGCGGTGATGCCCGGCACCACTTGAAACGGTATGCCCTCCTCGGCCAGCGTGGCGATCTCTTCGCCGCCGCGCCCGAAAATAAACGGATCGCCGCCCTTCAGTCGCAGCACGCGCTTGCCTGCCTTGGCATGCTGCACCAGGAGCCGGTTGATCATCTCCTGACGTAACGTGTGTTCGCTGCGCCGCTTGCCCACGTAGATGCGCTCGGCATCGGTGCGCACGAGGTTGAGGATTGCCTCCGGGATGAGGCGGTCGTACAGCACCACGTCGGCCTGCTGCATGAGGCGTAGCGCGCGAAACGTAAGCAGGTCAGGATCGCCCGGCCCCGCGCCGACCAGATAGACTTCACCGGTGACCGCAGCGGCATCCGCGTTTTCCAGCGCCGCCTGCAATGCCGCCTCGGCGGCTTGCTCCTGCCCGGCGAAGACGCGCTCGGCCACCGGGCCTTGCAGCATATCCTCCCAGAAGCGGCGGCGCTGCTCGCTGTGCGCAAACCGCTGTTTCACTTTTTCACGAAACCTTGCGGCGAGCGCGGCGAGGCTGCCGTAGGCGGCGGGAATCAGTGTTTCAAGCCGCGCACGCAACAGGCGCGTAAGCACCGGCGCGGCGCCGCCGGAAGACACTGCGATCAGCATCGGCGAGCGATCCACAATCGCGGGCATGATGAAGCTGCACAGCGCCGGATTGTCCACCACATTGACGGGGATATTTTTTTGCAGCGCCGCGGCATGTACCGCACGATTGACGGCACTGTCGTCAGTGGCGGCGATGACGAGCACGCAATCTTCGAGATCGGCGGGTTCGAATCTGCCGCTGCGCTGGGTCATTTTATGCTGTTCTGCAAGCGCCCGAAGTCTCTCGCCCATCGCGGGCGCCACGACGCGCACCTCGGCGCCTGCGCGCAACAACTGCAACGCCTTGCGCGCGGCGACATCGCCGCCGCCCACCAGCAGGCACGGCTTGCCTTTGATGTTCAGAAAGATGGGGAAAAAATCCATGGCGATCAGGGCGTGGTGTCAGCGAATGTCAAAACCGTCGAGGTGCACAAGCGGTGCGGATGACTGGGTAACGGCCGTCACCTGCGCCTGCGGCGGTCCGCAGTGCAGCCAGTGGCGCAGCGCTTCCAGTTGCGCCGCAGCGCCGCAGGCCAGCACTTCCACGCCGCCGTCCGCGCAGTTACGCGCCCAGCCTGACAGGCCGAGACTCAGCGCTCGTGCCCGTGTACCGGCCCGAAAACCCACCCCCTGCACCCGGCCCGATACCTTATAGTGTATGCAGGTCGTCATGCGCCTGATTATTTTTGTCTGTATTTTCCGGCGCCGGTTTGAAACTGTGGGGGCGGTGATTTAATGAATGCCTCAATGGACTCTGCGTTTATGCGGCCTAGATGCTGTGCCGCAATCTCGCCATTCGGCGCGATAAGATATGTCACCGGCAGGCCGCGCACCGGGCCCAGCGGCGAATCGTATCTCGAACCGCCGCGCAGCACCGGATAGTCCATCAAATGATCATCCATGAATTCACGCAGGGACTGCACGCTGATGTCTTCCATGATCACGCCCAGCACCACGGCATCCTTGTGTTTGTGTCGGTCATGGAACATCACCAGATCGGGGATTTCCTGCAGGCAGGGCGGGCACCAGGTGGCCCAATAGTTCACCACCACCCACTTGCCGCGATAGTCCGACAGCTTGTGGCTCACGCCGTTGACATCGGGCAGCGCGAAGTCATTGCCTTGCGCCGCTGCAGCCGATACCCACAGCGCGGCAAAAAGGATTAATATATATCTACAAAAATTAACGCGCACACAGTCCCCCAGACATCGCACGGCACAACCCACATGAATAATACCAGTTTCCGCATCGAGAGAGACAGCCTGGGCGAGCTGAAGGTTCCGGCCCAGGCGTGGTTTGGCATCCAGACCGTGCGCGCCGTGGCCAACTTCCCGATCAGCGGGCGCGGCCCGGATCGGGACTTCACCCTCGCCCACGTGCGCATCAAACGCGCGGCGGCGGTCGCCAATCAACACTGCGGGTGGCTAAAGGACGATCTTGCCAGCGCCATCAGTGCGGCGTGCGATGAAATTCTTGCCGGCCACCACCTCGACCAGTTCGTGGTGGACCGCTTTCAGGCGGGTGCCGGCACCAGTCACAACATGAACAGCA
Source organism: Gammaproteobacteria bacterium (assembly GCA_030655395.1). Lineage (GTDB taxonomy): Bacteria > Pseudomonadota > Gammaproteobacteria > SURF-13 > SURF-13 > JAQBXX01. The sequence continues at coordinate 18,491 of JAURVQ010000045.1, forward strand.
ACGAGGTGATCGCCAACCTCGCCAATGTCGCGCTCGGCGCGGAACGTGGCGCTTACCGCCCGGTGCATCCCAATGATCACGTCAACATGGGGCAGAGCACCAACGACACCATCCCCACCGCCATCCGCCTCGCGGCGCTCGCCAAGCTGCCGCGCCTCATCGCCGCGGCACAAACCATGGCCGGCGAATACGCACGCATCGGTGCACGCGAGGCCGACACCGTGAAAAGCGCGCGCACCCATCTGCAAGACGCCGTGCCCACCACCGTGGGGCGCGAATTCAACGCCTACGCCTGGACGCTCGCACGCTGCATCGAGCGTCTGCGCGAAACGCACGCGCCGCTGTGCGACATCGGCCTCGGCGGCAGCGCCGCAGGCACCGGCCTCAACACCGCGCCGGGCTACATCGAAAAGGTCACGGCGGAACTCGCGCGCTTGACCGGCGAACCGCTGCGTCCGGCGCACGACCTTGCGGCGCAGATGCAGTCGATGCTCGACCTGCAACACCTTTCCGGCGCGATCCGCGCACTGGCGCTCGAACTCACGCGCATCGCCAACGACATGCGCCTGCTCGCCTCCGGCCCGCGTACGGGCTTGGGCGAGATCGCACTGCCCGCCGTGCAGCCCGGCTCCAGCATCATGCCGGGCAAGGTCAACCCGGTGATGTTCGAGATGCTGAACCAGGTGTGTTATCAGGTGCAGGGACAGGATCACGCCATTGCGCTCATGACCCAAGCCGGGCAACTGGAATTGAACGTGATGATGCCCGCACTCGGCTCGGCGCTGTTTGACGCGATGGACTGGCTCACTAACGCCATCAATGCCGCGACGGAATTCAATCTCAAGGGACTGACGGTGGATCGTGAGCGCTGCAAGAATTTTCTGCACCAGAGCGTGGCGCTGGCCACGCTGCTCAACCCCAGCATCGGCTATGAGCAAGCCGCCAAGATCGCGCAAGAGTCAGAAAAAACCGGACGCCCGGTGCGGGACATCGTGGCGGAACGCGGGCTCATGACGCACGCAGAGTTCGATGCGCTGGTGCTGAAGGCCGCGCGCGACGGGCTACTATAAATGAAATACAGAGTTAGGCGGCACGCCCTGCAAACAGGATAAGGACAAGCATCATGAAAGAACCGCCGCTGCCGCCTGACGAATCAACAAGGCTGTCCACGCTGCATGCCTTGTCCATCCTGGATACGCCTCCCGAGGCACGCTTCGATCGCATCACGCGCTTCGCCGCACGCCTGTTCGATGTGCCGATTGCGCTCATTAGCCTGGTGGATGCGGAGCGTCAGTGGTTTAAATCCTGTCAAGGTCTGGATGTCTCCGAGACGCCACGCGGTATTTCATTTTGTGGTCACGCCATTCTGGGAGCTCATGCCCTGGTCGTTCCCGACGCACGGCTCGACGAGCGCTTCGCCGATAATCCGTTAGTGACAGGAGCGCCGCATATCCGTTTCTACGCCGGCTTCCCGATCAGCGCACCGAATGGCAGCCGGCTCGGCACCTTCTGCATCATAGACTACCGCCCACGCCATCTGGACCAGGAACAACTCGATACACTGCACGAGCTGGCGGTGTGGGCACAGCACGAACTGCACGGCGCGGAACTCGCGCGCGCCTTCCAGCTCTCGCAGCAGAATGCCTCGCTGCGCAAACAGTTTCATGAGTTAAACGCCATCTACGAGTTGACCCATGCCACGAGCCAGGCGGAGACCCTGGACGACGTCTATCAACAGGCGTTGCGTGCCATCAAGACTACGTTGCATACGTGGCGCGCCGCCATACTGCTGTTCGATGAGCAGGGTGTAATGCGCTTCACGGCCTGGGAGGGGCTTTCCGGGCGTTACCGTTCCGCCGCAGACGGTCACTCGCCCTGGTCCGCGCAGGAAACCAACGCACAGCCGATACTGGTAAACGACGTGCGCACAGAGCCCTCGCTCGCGCACATGCGCGAGGCGTTCGCGCATGAAGGGATACGTGCCCTGGGCTTCATCCCACTTGTGTATCAGAAGCGTCTGCTCGGCAAGCTCATGCTCCACTATGACCAGCCACGCGAATTCAGCACCGAAGAGATACAGCTGGCGCAGACCATCGCCAGTCATGTCGCCTTTGCCATCGAACGCAAGGCGCAAACCGAGCGTCTGAAATATCAAGCGCTGCACGACAGCCTGACCGCATTACCCAACCGCATACTGCTGCGCGAACACCTGCAACGTGCTATCCCGGCCGCAAGCCAAGGGCCCCGTACCCTCTCCCTGCTGCTCATAGACCTGGACGGCTTCAAGGAGATTAACGACACGCTGGGACACGACCGCGGCGATGTCATATTGCAGCAGGTCGCGGCACGCATCCGCGACTCACAGGCTGACTCAGCCATTGTGGCCCGGCTGGGCGGCGATGAATTTGCCGTGTTATTGACAGCAGTGAGCGAAGGCGCCTACGCCATGCGGCAGGCACACAAGATCATCGCGGCGCTACGGGCGCCATTTACCATGGACGGTCTCATGCTCGACATCGGCGCGAGCATCGGCATTGTGGATTGCCCGGAACACGGTGAGTGCGCCGATCTGCTCATACGGCGCGCCGACGTTGCGATGTACGTCGCCAAGCAACGCGGCGGCGGTTGCTCCGTTTACACGCCGGAACACGATCAGCATAGCCCCAGCCGCCTCGCCTTGCTCGGCGAACTGCGCCACTCCATCGAACATGACCAAGTGCTGCTGTATTACCAGCCCGTGATGTGCCTCACTACGCGCCGCGTGCTGGGAGCCGAGGCACTGGTGCGCTGGCAACACCCATCGCGTGGCCTGCTGCTGCCCGACCAGTTCATCCCGCAGGCCGAACCCAACGCACTTATCAGCTCGCTCACTTTGTGGGTGCTCAACACCGCGCTGCGCCAGTGCAGTGCCTGGCGCAAGGCGGGGCTGCCATTAAGCGTCTCGGTCAACCTCTCGGCGCGCAATCTGCATAACATGCAACTGCCGAATCAAGTGATGCAACTGCTGGAAGAAACAGGCGCGGAGCCGGACTCGCTGGAACTGGAGATCACCGAAAGCGCCATCATGTCTGACCCGGTGCATGCCAAGGAAATACTCGCGCGTTTAAGCCACATGGGCGTACGCCTCTCCATTGACGACTTCGGCACCGGTTACTCATCCCTGAGCTATCTTAAGAAGCTGCCGGTGGACGAGATCAAAGTGGATAAGTCCTTTGTGATAGACATGGTGACGGACGAAGACAGCGCCGCGATCGTGCGCTCTACCATCGAGCTGGCGCACAACCTCAACTTGCAAGTCGTGGCCGAAGGTGTGGAGACTCTGGAGATTCTTGACCGGCTGGTCGCACTCGGCTGCGACAAGGCACAGGGTTACTTCTTCTCCCGCCCCTTACCCGCCGATGAATTCCAAAGCTGGCTGCTAAATCGCCCACGAACTCCTTGAGCACCACTCACCACTCGCGCCTGCGCCGCTTGAGATAACACTGTACGAAACATTCCGCCCCAAAATGATTCACCCCCTTCCCTGATGCACGCAGGATGGTGCGCAACGACTCCCCTGCCGAGCACCCTGTACCCGTTAATTCACTGAAAATTATACGCTTTCTCTGATTGGCACAGCTATTGCTGATACTCCCCTGACAACACTGACTCAGGAGACTTTCATGCGCATCGCGTTAGTCGTGGAAAATGCAGAAGATGCGGAGCTGTTACAGCACGCCGCGCGTAAACATGACTATGAGGTCGTCGAACTCGTCACCAGCATCAAGGCGTTGCGGGCCGTACTCAAGACAACCGCAGCGGACATTCTGGTGTTTGCGCTGGAGCATATTGACCATCGGCAACTGCGCCAGATTGAACGCATTTATCTTGGCCATCCGTGTCCGATCGTCATGTTCACCCGCCAGGGCGATGCGCCGACCATCAACGCCGCGCTGAAGGCAGGTATCAGCGCCTACATTGTGGATGGGCTGTGGCCGGAGCGGGTGAAGCCCATCATGGATGTCGCCATCATCCGCTTTCACGAGACGCAACTCCTGCTCAGGGAATTGGAGCAGACCAACACGACAGTGGTGGAGCGCAAGCTTATAAGGCAGGCTGCGGATATTCTCGTCAGGAAGGCGCACATCTCACAGGGCGGCGCCCAACAGGCGCTGCGCAGACTCGCCCTGAACCGCAATAAACGCACGGTGGATGTAGCGGCGGATTTCATCGTAAGAGAAGAGCGTTTTCTGGCGCACGCTTGATCATGTTGACGGTGATACAGAAAGTTTCGGCAGGCTATGTGGAGCACATATCAGGTGGTCACACCCATTCTCCGCCTCTCCTCGGAGAGTGGGTTCTTTTTACTCCGGCTGACCGCCCGACTGAATATGAATAAACCGTCTAAAGCGTTACGTGTGCTGCTGGTGGATGAAAGCCCGCACCGGGCCGGAGCAGTGGAGCAGGCCCTGCGCCAGGCAGGCCATGCGGTTGCCGCGCACATCGCGCCCCATGACGACCTGCGCGCGCGCGTTGATGAGATTCGGCCGGATGTCATCATCATCGACATGGAATCACCCGACCGTGACACCCTGGAACACATGTGCTGTATCGGTCGTGACTTGCCGCTGGTGATGTTCACCCATGACGGCGACAAGGAAAAGATTCATCTGGCGATGCATGCCGGCGTAAGCGCCTATATCGTCAATGGACTCAGCAGCGAGCGCATCAAACCGATTATCGATGTCGCCATCGCGCGCTTTCAGGAGTTTCAGGCCCTGCGCGGTGAGTTGACCAAGGCCACTACTGCGCTGGAGGAGCGCAAGCTGATCGAGCGCGCCAAGGGGATGGTCATGAAACAGCGCCAGTGCTCGGAAGACGAGGCCTATCAAGCCCTGCGCAAGCTGGCCATGACACGCAACCTGCGCATGACAGAAGTGGCGCGGACGGTCATTACAGCGGCGGAATTATTGATGTGAAGTCGTAAGTCGGCTTAAGCGCAGCAAATTCAAGAACCCTCCCAACGAAGGGCTGGTTCCGTAACTAAAGTACCAGCAAGCCAATGCCGGCTTGCGCATGGACAACGGCGTCCATTCCGCAGGAGTAATCCTTGCGGGATGGGCGCTTTTTTTTGGCCAAAACCTAA
>JAURVQ010000049.1 GCA_030655395.1 Gammaproteobacteria bacterium
GTGTTTATCGAGGATGTCGTGTCAATGAAGTCGGCGCCCAGCATGCCGGCATGGTTCACCGAGACCCTGCCCGACGTGCGGGCTTTCGTCCTGCTCCCCATGGCTTTCAACGGACGCCCTATCGGCCTGTTATACGGCGACTGGAAGAAAGGCACAACGGAACTGGTCGAGCCAAGCGAACTGACATTGATGCGCTCGCTCAGAGACCAGTTGATGAAATTGCTTGGTTAGCAAATCCTGTCGAACCGATTGATCTGATTTATACAGCCGTCCCCTCGTCCGCCGGCGGCTGATCCGGATTCTCTTCAGACGGTGTCTTGCCTTTGTCCAGCTTGCGCTGTCTTTTTTCGTCCTGCTTTTTCTTTTTTGCCAGATCTTTCTGGCGCTTCAGATACTGAAAGTTAGGTTGTGCCAATTTGTCACCTCTTTAGCAGGTATTCCTGATTATGAAAGAAAAGGAAAAGAGCCGGGTTCTGAACTCAACTCTTTTGCAGATAAACATCTTTTGTTTGGAGTCCGGAACCTCGCAAACATAACATGGCGGAGAGGGTGGGATTCGAACCCACGTGCCAGATTTCTCTGACCATCCGATTTCGAGTCGGCGCCGTTATGACCGCTTCGGTACCTCTCCCGGTGAAGGTTGCATAGCATAGGCGCTAAGCGAGGCGACAACAATACTTGGGCGCCCTTTTGACTTGCGGCCGTTCCAGCCACGACGCCACGCCCTACTGCGCCTGCGCCGTTTCGTGCGCAATCAGTTCGCGCACGAAGGGTATCGTCAGCTTGCGCTGCCGGGTGAGCGAATGGATGTCCAGGCGCTGCAACAGTTCAAACAGGCGCGACATGTCGCGTGGCCAGTGGCGCAGCAGATAACCGCCCACTTCCGCGGGCAGCTCCATGCCGCGATTGTGCGCGCGCAGTTGCAGCGCGGCGATTTTTTCTGCGTCGCTCAAGGGCTGCAATTGCAGCACCAGGCCCCAGGAAAGGCGCGAACTCAGATCGGGCAGGCTCAAGCCCAGCGCTGGCGGCGGCGCATCGCCCGCCGCGAGGAGGGTGGCGCCAGCTTCACGCAAGCGGTTATACAAATGAAACAGCTCCGTTTCCCATTCGGGGTAGGCGGCGATGGACTGCACGTCGTCCACGCACACCAGCGCGAGCTGCTCCAGGCCTTCCAGCACGTCCGTGCCCAGCGCGCGCAATTCGTTCAACGGCAGATAGGCGCAGCGCTCCCCGGCGGCGGACATCGCCTGACACCCGGCGTGCAGCAGATGGGTTTTGCCGCTGCCCGCCGCACCCCACAGATAAAGAAACCGGTGCTCGCCGCGCACCAGCGCCTCTATAGCGTGCAAGGCCTCGCGGTTCGGGCCGGCGAGATAATTGGCAAAGCTCGCTTCGTCGCGCAGGCCGAGGTTGAGCGGAAGTTGTGTCGCTGCGGCCATTAGTCGCCCGGCGTACGGTCATACAGATAGCTGTTTACATAGCGCTCGTGCGCGTAACGCAGCAACACTACCAGCACGGCGGCGCTGGGCAGGGCGAGCAGCACGCCGGTAAATCCGAACAACTGACCGCCCGCGAGGATGGCGAAGATGACGGCAATCGGATGCAGGCCGATACGTGCGCCAATCAGGCGCGGGGTGAGGAAAAATCCCTCCGCCACCTGGCCGATGCCGAACACGATCAGCACCGGAACGAGATGCACCCAATCCTGATATTGCACGGCCGCGGCGATGCCCGCCGCAATCACCCCGGTGATGACGCCGAGATAAGGCACAAAGCTGAGTACGCCCGCCATCACCCCGATCAGCAGCGCGAGATCGAGCCCGATGGACCACAGGCCCACGGAGTAGATCAGCGCGAGCGCCAGCATCACCAGCAATTGACCGCGCAGAAACCCGCCCAGCACCGCATCGCTCTCCGTGGCCAGGCGCGCCACAACGGGCTCCAGCCTGCGCGGCAGCAGATTGCGAATCTGCTCCAGCAGGATGTCCCAGTCGCGCAGCAGGTAGAAAGTCACCAGCGGAATCAGCAGCAGGTTCATGAGCCAACCGAGCAACGCCATGCCGGACTGCGACACCGAGCCCAGCGCGCTCGCCATGATGCCGCCCGCCTTCTGCCACTGCCCGGCCAGCGCCTGGTACACGCTGCCCGTATCCAGCCCGGCACCCTCCAGGCCCAGGTGGTGCGCCTGCAGCCACGGCAGTGCCGAGTTCTTCACCCACGCGACGTAAGCCGGCAGCTTGCCGATCAACACCGTAATCTGACGCTCGATGAGAGGCACCAGGATCAGCAGCAAAATAATTATCAGCAGCATCAGCAATGCAAACACGATGGTCGTGGCCAGCGTGCGTGTAAGCCGCCGCGCCACCAGCCGTGCCACCAGCGGGTCGAACATGTACGCCAGCAGCGCACCCACCAGAAACGGCGTGAATATCGGCGCGAGCAGATACAGCAGCACACCCGCGCCCGCAACCACAGCCAGCGTGAACCAGCGTTGCGAATCAGTCACCCGGCCCCTCCGCAGTCGATTGCAGGGCGCGCGTGCCCCAGGTCCAGATATAATGCACGCCGCTTGCGAGCGTGGTGACGAGCACCGTGTAGATAAGGATATGCACTACCTCTCCTGCTCCCGGCAATAGGCTCTGGTGCAGCATAACGGCGAGCACCAGAGCGATCTGCATCACGGTATTGAGCTTGCTGGCGCGACTTGGCAGCAGATCAAAGCGGCGGATGGTATAATGATACGCAACAGCACCCAGTACGATGATGAGGTCGCGGCCAACCACAACCGCCGCCAGCCACAGGGGCAGCAAGCCCAGCCAGGCCAGGGCGAGGAACGACGTCATCAGCAGCAACTTGTCTGCCACGGGATCCAGAATCGAACCCAGACGGCTCTTCCAGCCATAGCGCTTGGCGAGAAAGCCATCCAGTGCATCGCTGATGCCAGCCAGAACAAATATCAGCAGCGCGTCTGCATAGCGCTGCTGCAACAGCATGACCACCAGCGGCACCACCAGCAGCATGCGCAACAGACTGATCACATTGGGGATATCTTGCTTACGCAGCATAGGTTTGAGTATTCTAGCAGCCCGGCGCCATAACGCGAGCCTTCACGGTATTTTTATATTTATGGACTCAGGCCCCACCGCACTCTCGTACATAGATCCTAAACCCTGGTGAAACCAAAGAACTCTGCAACTACTGCCGGCGCACCTCTCAGCTATCGCGCTGCGGGCGTGGACATCGACGCCGGCAGCCGGCTGGTGGAAAAGATCAAACCCATCGCGCGGCGCACACAGCGTCCGGGCGTACTCGCCGGGCTGGGCGGCTTCGGCGCGCTGTTCGAGCTGCCCGTGGGCCGCTACCGCGAGCCGGTGCTGGTGTCCGGCACCGACGGCGTGGGCACCAAACTGAAGCTCGCCATCGAAACCGGCATCCACAACACCATCGGCATCGACCTCGTGGCGATGTGCGTGAATGACATCGTGGTGCAAGGCGCGGAGCCGCTGTTTTTCCTCGACTACTACGCCACCGGCCGGCTCGATGTGGAAACGGCGGCGGAAGTCATTGAGGGCATCGGCCACGGCTGCGAGCTGGCCGGTTGCGCGCTGGTGGGTGGCGAGACCGCAGAGATGCCCGGCCTGTATGCAGCCGGCGATTACGACCTCGCCGGTTTTTGCGTGGGCGTGGTGGAAAAATCGCGTATCATCGACGGCAGCTGCGTGGCGGCGGGCGACGCGCTGATCGGCATCGCCTCCAGCGGCCCGCACTCGAACGGTTATTCGCTGATCCGCAAAATCATCGAGGTCGCGCAGGCCGATCTCGATCAGGCGTTTGACGGCGGCACGCTGGGCACCACCCTGCTTGCACCCACGCGCATCTATGTCAAACCGCTGCTCGCGCTGATCGAACAGGTGCCCGTGCATGCACTCGCGCACATCACCGGCGGCGGGCTGCTGGAAAATCTGCCGCGCGTGATGCCCAACGGCACACGCGCGCGCGTCGACAGCGCGGCCTGGCCGCGTCCGGCGATCTTCGATTGGCTGCAACAGCACGGCGCGCTCTCGGATGAAGAAATGTACCGTACCTTCAATTGCGGCACGGGCATGATTCTGTGTGTCGCGCCTGAAGATGTGGAGCGCAGCCTGGCTCTATTGCGGCAGCACGGCGAGACCGCGTGGCACATCGGCAGCATCGAGGCCTGCGCGGCCGACACCGCCCCGCACGTCGTCATCCGGCCCGGTGGCAAGTGAGCGCGCCGCGCAGGCTGCCCACTGTCATTCTCATCTCCGGGCGCGGCAGCAATCTGCACGCCATTCTGCGCGCCGTGGCCGGGCAGGCGCTGCCGATAGCTATTCGCGCCGTCATCAGCAACCGTCCCGATGCGCCGGGGCTCACGCTGGCGCGCGACGCGGGCATCCCCGCCGAGATACTCGATCACACCGCCTTCCCCGACCGCCAGGGTTTTGATGACGCACTGCAAGCCCTCATCGACAGTCACGCACCGGAACTGGTGGTGCTGGCCGGGTTCATGCGCATCCTGAGCCCGAGCTTCGTCAGTCATTACCACGGACGCATGCTTAACATTCATCCATCGCTGCTGCCCGCCTTCACCGGCCTCGACACCCACCGGCGCGCGCTGGAGGCCGGTGTGCGCGAGCATGGCGCCAGCGTACATTTCGTCACACACGCCCTCGACGGTGGGCCGGTGGTGCTTGAGGCGCGCGTGCCGGTGCTGCCGGGAGACACCGCCGCCACACTCGGCGCACGCGTGCTCGAAGCGGAGCATCGCATTTATCCGCAAGCCATACGCTGGTTCGCCGAAGGGCGGCTGCGCCTCGCAGGCAACGCCGGCAACGAATACGCCCTGCTCGACGGCAAGAGCATTACACCGGAACTTGTTGCTCATTCAGAGGGTCACTGATCTTATGCGCTACCTCATGATTGCCCTGCTTGCGCTGTGTGCAGCGGCGCCCGCATTGGCCGCGCCACTCCCCGCATTCAACGCCTCGTACACGGTGCACAAGGGCAGCCTCCTGCTGGGCGAGATGCGCCGCACCCTCAGCAAGCAGGACGACGGGCGGCAGGTGTTCGAGACCGAAACCCGCAGCGGCGGCTTGGTCGCGCTGTTTGTGAAAGACCTCATCGTCGAACGCAGCGAGTGGGAATATCACGCTGGGCGTATACGCTCACTGCACTACAGTTACCGGAAAACCGGCGGCAAAAAGGAGCGGCGTCTGGATCAACTTTTTGACTGGGAGAGCGGTGTCGTCAACGGTGACGGCAGCGAACACGGATCGAACAAGATACCCATCACGGCAGGCACCCTGGACAAGCTTGTCTATCAGCTCGCGCTGATGACCGATCTCAAACAGGGCAAGACCGAACTTGCCTATACGCTGATCGACGATGACCAGATTAAAGTTTACCGCTTTCGTGTCGCCGGTGAAGAGATGCTGAAGACGCCGCTGGGCGCGCTCAAGACGCTGAAGATAGAGCGCATCATGGACGCGGACAGCAAACGCCGCACCACGTTCTGGTGTGCACCAAGTCTGGATTACCTGCTGGTGCGGCTCGACCAGCAGGAGAACGGAAGCGATGAGTTCAGCGCACTGATCAAAACCGTGGAAGGATTGCGCCCGCCCGCCAGCCCTTAAACAGCCCGCTGAAAAACGCGATCAGGGGATGCAGCGCAAGACGGGAGCGGGTGAAAAAGCGGAGTTTACACGTAGTAAGCGAGCATTTTGAGACCGCTCCCGACGCCGCGATGCGCCCCTCAGCGCGTTTTTCAATCGAATGGATGCCGTAGCACGATAGTCTGTGCGCGATCAGGGCCGGTGGAAATGATGTCGATCGGTGTCTCGCTTATTTCTTCGATGCGTTTCAAATAGGCGCGCGCATTCGCGGGCAGCTTCTTGTAATCGGTGATGCCCACGGTGGATTCCTTCCAGCCCGGCATCTCGTCGTACATCGGCTCGCAATCGGCCACCGCCTCCGCACCCACCGGCGGCGTCAGGCGCACTGCGCCCCCGCAGCGGTAACCCACGCACAGCTTGAGGCTGTCGAGACCGTCGAGCACATCGAGCTTGGTGATACACAGTCCCGATACGCTGTTGATCAGATTCGCGCGGCGCATCGCCACGGCGTCGAACCAGCCGCAGCGCCGCGCACGTCCGGTGGTGGAGCCGAATTCATTGCCGCGGCTGGAGAGGTGTGCGCCCAGCTCGTCGAACAGCTCGGTGGGAAACGGGCCGGAGCCGACGCGCGTGGTGTAAGCCTTGGTGATGCCCATCACGTAGTCGAAACTGCGCGGCCCCGCACCGCTGCCGGTGGCCGCGCCGCCGGCGGTGGTGTTGGACGAGGTCACGTAAGGATAAGTACCGTGGTCTACATCGAGCAGCGCGCCCTGCGCGCCTTCAAATAATATCCCTACACCACGCTTGTTGTACTGATGCAGCAGCTCGGGCACGTCGGCGATCAGCGGCTCCAGTTCGCCCTGCAATGCCAGCGTCTCATCCAGCACCTGCTGAAAACTTACCGCAGGAACCTTGTAATATTTTTGCAGCACAAAATTGTGATAATCGAGCACCTCACCAAGCTTGGATGCGAAACGCTCACGGTGGAACAGATCACCGAGCCGCAGTGCGCGGCGCGCAATCTTGTCTTCATACGCCGGACCGATACCGCGCCCGGTGGTGCCGATGGCGGCCTTGCCACGCGCCAGCTCGCGTGCCTGATCAAGCGCGACGTGATACGGCAGTATGAGCGGACACGCCTCGCTGATTTTGAGACGCGCGCGCGCGGGCACGCCGCTGTCTTCCAGCATTTTTATTTCCTTCAGCAGCGCGGTCGGCGACAGCACTACGCCGTTGCCGATCAGGCACTGCACGCCCTCGCGCAGCACACCGGAGGGGATGAGGTGCAGCACGGTCTTTTTGCCGTCGATGACCAGCGTGTGTCCGGCATTGTGCCCGCCCTGAAAGCGCACCACGGCGTGCGCGCGGTCGGTGAGCAAATCGACAATCTTGCCCTTGCCTTCATCGCCCCATTGGGTGCCGATCACAACGACGTTCTTACCCACTGTTATTTGTCCTCAAATTTGATCACAGTCCATACTCCCTGGCGCAGTTCCAGTACGCGCTCACAGCCCATCTCGCGCGCGCCGCCGGTCTGTCCCGGCAGTGCACACACGACGCACTCGCCCTCTGCGCGCAACTTTCGAATCTGCGCATCGAGCGCGCTGTCATCGGCGCACGGCGCGAAGATGCCATTGGCCTGCGCAGCAGCGGGCGCGGTTGTAAGGCCCGCCAAGGTCTTTAAGTCAGCGCTGAAGCCGGTCGCCGGACGCGCGCGGCCAAACACGGCGCCGATGTCATCGTAACGCCCGCCCTGCGCTACCGCCTGCCCCTGTCCCGGCACATAGGCAGCGAACACGGCGCCGGTGTGATAGCGATATCCGCGCAATTCCGCGAGATCGAAATGCAGCGGCGTGTGCGGCAAGCGGCGCCGCACGGCCTGCGCGAGGCTGCACAAATCCTCCAGCGCGTTCAGTGTTTCCGCGGAGCTGCCGTGCAACACGCGCCGCGCCTCTTCCAGCGCCTCTGCGCCGCCGTTCAAATCCGCCAGTTGGGCGAAGCGTTGCCGGTATATCTTGGTCAACGCGAATTGCGCCAACGATTCTTCGATGTCGGTGTGCGCCTTGCGTTGCAGTGCATCGAACAAGGCTCTTTCCTGTTCCGCGTTCAGGCCCGCCTCGCGCACGAGTCCGCGATAAATGCCGACGTGGCCGAGATCGAGGTACACGTCCTGCACACCCGCCGCCGCGAGCGTCTCCATCATCAGGCACAGCACCTCGAGATCGCTCTCGATGCCCGCGTGACCGTAGAGCTCCGCACCCACCTGCAGCGGATTACGCGAACGCGCAAAGCCGCCGGGCACGGTGTGCAGCACCGTGCCGAGATAACACAGTCGCACCGGCGTAGTGCGCTTGAGGCGATGCGCGTCGATACGCGCGACTTGCGGCGTCATGTCGGCGCGCACGCCCATCAGGCGTCCGGTGAGCTGATCGGTGATCTTGAAGGTTTGCAGGTCGAGGTCATTGCCGGTGCCGGTGAGCAGCGATTCGAGATATTCCACCAGCGGCGGCATGACGAGTTCGTAGCCCCAGGTGCGGAACAGATCGAGCAGCTTGCGGCGCAGCGTTTCGAGTTGCCGCGCCTCGAGCGGCAGCACTTCCTCGATGCCCTCGGGCAACAGCCAGCGATCTTGACGAGACATAAGTGTGGTTAGGAGATGGAGGTTTTACTCAGGAGACACAAAGTAAGGATACACGACGAGCCAGGTGTCTCCTGAGTAAAAATCCTGTTAACTCTACCCCCACCCTGCCCCGCCCCCTCAACAGGGGGCGGGAACGTGGCGGAGAGTGTGGGCTTAACAATGAACTCATTAGTAACGCACGAAGTATAACAGACCGAGGCCGAGCAGCATGCTGACAAGTCCGCCTGTGCGGAGCGCGCGGTCGTCCATCTCCGCCATGCGGGTGAGCGTCCTGCGCAGCCCCGCCGGGCTGAGAAACGGCAGTATGCCTTCGATGATGAGCAACAGCGCAATCGCAGCCACCAGGCTATCCCACATTGCCGGCCTTCGTCATGGCGCGGTACCGCCTACTTGCCACTCGACCTCGCGCCGCCCGGATTCGGGCTCTTGAAGTATTTGAAGAAATCCGCGCCGGGATCCAGCACCAGTATGTCGCCTTTATCCCGGAAGGTGTTTTTGTATGCATTCAGGCTGCGATAGAGCGAGTAGAACTCCGCATCGCTGCCAAAGGCCTTGGCATAGATGGCTGCGGCCTGCGCGTCGCCCTGGCCGCGCGTATGCTCGGCCTCGCGGTAAGCCTCAGCGAGGATCACGCTGCGCTGCCGGTCCGCGTCCGCCCTGATGCGCTCCGCCGCCTCCGCGCCGCGTGCGCGCAAATCCTTCGCCACCCGCTCGCGCTCGGCCTGCATACGCTGGAACACCGAGAGACTCACTTCTTTGGGTAAATCCACCCGGCGCAGGCGCACATCGATCACCTCGATGCCGAACTGGTGAGCCTGCTGGTTAGCGGTGACAGTCAGCACCTCCATGATCTTCGCCCGGTCACCGGAAATGACATCCTTAATGGTGCGCTTGCCGAATTCGCCGCGCAGTCCATCCTTGACGATCTGGTAGAGCCTCTGGTTTGCCCGCAACTCGTCGCCGCCCATACTGCGGTAATAGTCCGCAACATTCTTGATGCGCCATTTGACGAAAGAATCGACAATGACATTTTTCTTCTCGGCGGTGAGATAACGCTCCGGCTCGGCTTCGGCGGTATGGATACGCGAGTCGAATTTACGCACATTGTTGATCACAGGCATCTTGAAATGCAGCCCGGGCTCGAAATCCGAGCGCACGATCTCACCCAGCCGGAACAGAATGACGCGCTCACGTTCGTTTACCGTAAAAATAGAAAAATAGATCGCCGCCAGCAACACTACGGCCAATCCCGGCAACAGCATCTTCAACCTCTCCATCAGCGTTCTCCTCTGTCGCGGGTGCGATCACGCGTGTCGCCACCCTGACCTTCCTGGGTGGTTCGGGGCGCAACCGAGGCGGCAGGCGGTAACATGCGCTCCAGCACCTTGTCAGGCGGCATGGCCGCGCCGCCGCTCATGCGATCAAGCGGCAGATAAAGCAGATTGCTGCCGCCTTTGACATCCACCATAACCTTGCCCGCGCTGGTCAGCACCGATTCCACCGCATCCAGATACAAGCGCTCGCGGGTCACCGCAGGCGCCTTTCGATATTCGGCAAGCACTTGCGTAAAGCGGCTGGCCTCACCTTCCGCCTGCGCGACGACACGCGCCTTGTGGGCCTTGCTTTCCTCGATCTGGCGCTGGGCGGCGCCGCGCGCGCGCGGGATAATGTCATTGGCGTAGGTTTCCGCCTCGTTCATGAGGCGCTGCTCATCCTCACGCGACTTGATGACGTCTTCAAATGCTGCTTGCACCTCTTCGGGTGGCTGGGCATCCTGCAGATTGACGCTGGTCACCTCAAGTCCGCTGCGGTAACGATCCAGCACGCCCTGCAACAGCGCCTCGGTGCGCGCCATTATTTCTGCCCGCCCCTCGGTGAGCACAAAATCCAGACTGCTTTTACCGATGGTCTCGCGCACGGCACTCTCGGTCGCTTGGGCGAGCGTGGCGTCCGGATCGATCACGTTAAACAGATAGTCGCGCGCATCCTTGACGCGGTATTGCACGGCGAGCTTGATGTCGACGATATTTTCATCCTGGGTGAGCATCAGCGACTCTACCGGCACACGCGGTGCAGCGGAGGCGCCACGTGCGCTTCCGCCGGTGCGGAAACCAATTTCGACATTGCGTATCTGGGCGACATTGACGACTTCAACGGTTTCAATCGGGTAGGGAATATGCCAGTGCGGGCCCGGCATCGTGGTCTCAGCGTAATTCCCGAAGGTCAGCACCACGCCGCGTTCGGCGGGATCGACAATATAGATGCCGGATGCGAGCCAGATTACGAAAACAACAATTGCGCCAACCGCGCTCATGGAGCGCGCGTTGCCGTTATTGCCGCTGCCGCCGTTGCCGCCGCTGCGCTTGCCGCCGAACAATCCGCCAAGGAATTGTTGCAGTTTGCGGAGGATGTCGTCGAGGTCGGGCGGGCCTGACGCGCCCTTGCGCGCCCCTGCGCCCCAGGGATCCTTGCTGCCGCCTCCGGGTTCATTCCAAGCCATTACACACCTCACTCATGATTATTAGTTTTCACCGACACAACTTCCCGCCGGCTCACTGTAATGCGCATTGTAACCCTGTTCGGGGCCGCCATACACAGAGATGCGCTGTGCAACATGCTCTGCCACGGCCGCGCGCAACAGTTCCAGTCCCGCACCGCTCACCGCTGAAACCCACACGCGCCGCACCCTGCCGTGTTCATCGCGCTCCACGCGCGGGGCGGCCTCCGGCACCAAGTCGATCTTGTTATAGACCTCGATCTGCGGCACGCCCTCGGC
The DNA here is from genome assembly GCA_030655395.1 of Gammaproteobacteria bacterium. Lineage (GTDB taxonomy): Bacteria > Pseudomonadota > Gammaproteobacteria > SURF-13 > SURF-13 > JAQBXX01. The sequence goes on from JAURVQ010000049.1 coordinate 11,051, forward strand.
GCCGATCTCCTTCAGCACCGCGTTGACCTGCTCCATGGCGGCATGACGGTTGTCGTCGTGTGCATCAATCACATGCAGCAGGAGATCGGCCTCGTGCGTCTCCTGCAAGGTGGAGCGGAACGCCGCCACCAGGTCATGCGGCAGATGGCGGATGAAGCCGACCGTGTCCGCGAGTATGGCATGGCGGTTAGGGGCGAGATACAAACGCCGCAGGGTCGGGTCAAGCGTGGCGAAAAGCTGATTCGCGGCATAGACGCCGGAGCGGGTCAGCCGGTTGAACAGGGTGGATTTTCCGGTGTTGGTGTAACCGACCAGTGAAACGGTAGGCACCGCGGCCTTGCGCCGCGCCTTGCGGCCCTGGCCGCGCTGCATGGCCACTTTGTCGAGTTGCTTGTTCAGGTGCTTGATGCGCACGCGGATCAGGCGGCGGTCGGTTTCGAGCTGCGTTTCACCGGGACCGCGCAGGCCGATACCACCCTTCTGGCGCTCAAGGTGAGTCCAGCCGCGCACCAGGCGCGTCGCTATGTGCTGTAACTGGGCCAGCTCCACCTGCAGCTTGCCCTCGTGGCTGCTCGCGCGCTGCGCGAAGATGTCGAGGATGAGCCCGGTGCGATCGAGCACGCGGCATTGCAGCAGTTTTTCCAGATTGCGCTCTTGCGCCGGCGACAGCGGGTGATTGAACAGCACCACCTCGGCACACTCGCGCTCTACGCAGGCGCGGAGCTCCTCGGCCTTGCCGCTGCCGATGAAGTATTTGGGGTCGGGTTGCTGGCGGCTGCCGGTGACCACCGCGACCGGACGGGTGCGTGCGGAGACGGCCAGCTCATGCAACTCGGCAAGCTCTTCGCGCTGATCGGCCGCGCGAAAATTGACGTGCACCAGCACGGCGCGTTCAGCCCCGCCGTGCCGTTGCTGGGGACGGTCAAACAATCATCTACCCGTTGCCCACATCCGGCGTCGCATCATCCTCCATGGGAAGCTTGATGTTGCGCGACGGTACCACGGTGGAAATGGCGTGCTTGTATACCATCTGGCTCACGGTGTTTTTCAGCAGCACCACGAATTGATCGAACGATTCAATCTGACCCTGCAACTTGATTCCGTTGGTCAGATAAACCGAGACCGGCACACCTTCTTTGCGCAGCGCATTCAGGAAGGGGTCTTGCAGTGATTTCCCTTTGGTCATACTTGCTCTCCGTTTCTAGTTATTGGAGCCATCAGGATCAAGGGGTTAAAAGAGCAACTACCCCTTGATATCTTCCGGCCAAGCAAAGCTTTGACACTCATCTGGGTATTAAGTTGAGGCGGCGTTACAGTATTTCAATACGGCGGCCAAAAGATCGGGGGCCTCGCTGTCAAACCAGCGCGCACCCGGCTCGGCGCGCAGCCAGGTCAACTGGCGTTTGGCAAGCTGCCGCGTGGCTATAATAGCGCGTCTTTCCATTTCGTCGCAATCAATCTCACCCGCCAGAAACCCCCATATCTGGCGGTAGCCCACGGCGCGCAATGACGGCAGCGCCGGGTCGAGGTCACCCCGCTCATACAGCGCCCGCACCTCGTCCACCAGCCCCTGCTCCAGCATGCGCCGGAAGCGCCCGGCGATGCGCACGTGCAACAGCTCGCGCTCGGGGGGGCTAAGCACCAGCTTGAGCGGCGTATACGGAAAACGCTCGCCATCGCCCCCCGTCTGTAGCGTGCTCATCGGCACGCCGCTGAGTTCATAGACCTCAAGCGCGCGCTGGATGCGCTGCGGGTCGTTGGGGTGGATGCGCGCCGCCGCCGCCGGGTCGACCTCGGCCAGGCGCGCATGCAACGCGGCCCAGCCCTGCGCCTCGCCTTCGGCGCTGAGGCGCGCGCGCAAATCGGGATCGGCGCCCGGCAGCGCGGAAAGCCCGCGCTCCAGCGCACGGAAATACAGCCCCGTCCCACCCACCAGCAGCGGGATACGCCCCGCGCGCGTGATCCCGGCCATCACACGCAGGGCGTCGGCGCGGAACTGGGCCGCGGAATACGGCTCGGACGGGTCGCGGATGTCGATCAGGTGATGCGGCACCGACGCCAGCACGGCGCGCCCCGGCTTCGCGGTGCCGATGTCCATGCCGCGGTACACCATGGCCGAGTCCACGCTGATGATTTCGCACGGCAGGTGCTGCGCCAACGCCAGCGCAAGATCGCTCTTGCCGGAGGCGGTAGGGCCCATCAGAAAAATTGCAGAAAACATAGTTACAAGTAGCAAGTGACAAGTAACAAGAAAAGACTTACTTTCCTTGCTTGCAACTTGTCACTTGCTACTTCCCCCTCATAAACAGCTTGTCCAACTCGCCCATACTCAACTGCACCCAGGTCGGACGGCCGTGGTTGCACTGCGCGCTGCGCTCGGTGCGCTCCATGTCGCGCAGCAGGGCGTTCATCTCCGCCGGCGTGAGCCTGCGGTTTGCACGCACCGCGCCGTGGCAAGCCAGTGTAGACAGCACGCGCTGGGTCTCGTCGCCGATGCGTGCGCTGACGCCGTGCTCCAGTACGTCCGACAGCACATCGCGCACCAGCGCCGCGCTGTCGGCATCGCGCAGCAGCGCGGGCACCTGACGCACCACCACGGTCTCCGGCCCGGCGCGGCTCAACTCGAAGCCGAGCGTGCTGAACCACGCATTGTGCTCCTCCACCAGCGCCGCCTCGCGCTCGCTCACCGCAAGCGTCACCGGCACCAGCAGCGGCTGCGCGCGCACGCCCTCGCCCGCGAGCGCCGTCTTCATGCGTTCATAGGTGATGCGCTCGTGCGCGGCGTGCATATCCACCAGCACGAGGCCGTGCGTGTTCTCCGCGAGGATATATATCCCCTGTAATTGCGCGAGCGCATAGCCGAGCGGCGGAACCTCGCCGGGCTGAACCTCCGCGCCCGCTGCCCCGCCATGCACGGGCGCGGCATGCAGAGACTCGTACACCGCCATCTGTTCCTGCACCTGGAACGGCATGGCGCGTTGGAACGCACGCTCAGGCGGAGGCTGCACTGACGGCGTCTGCGCGGGTGTCACAAAGGCTGCGTGAACGGGACTGGTTTCTGTACCGCTATGAGGCCGCGCCAAGGCCTCATGCAAGGTGCGGAACACAAAGTCATGGATCAGGCGCGATTCGCGGAAGCGCACCTCGTGCTTGGCCGGGTGCGCGTTCACATCCACCTGCTCCGGCGCGAGCGTGAGATACAGCACAAAGGCCGGGTGACGCCCGTGGTACAGCACGTCCTGATAGGCCTGACGCACGGCGTGACTCACCGACTTGTCGCGCACCATGCGCCCGTTCACATAAAACAGTTGCAGATCAGGCTGGCTGCGCGAAAATACCGGCCGTGCTATCCAGCCGCTCAGCGTAAGGCCGGTGGCCACACCCTCCACACGCAGCGCGTGTTCGATGAACGCCGAGCCGCACAGCGCCGCCACGCGCCGTGCCTGCTCCGCTGCGTCGTGCGCCGGACGCAGCGTATACAGCGTGCGCTCGTTATGCCGCAGCGTGATGCCGGCCTCGAAGCGCGCCAGCGCAATACGCTTGACGACTTCTTCGAGATGCTCGAATTCGGTGCGCTCGGTGCGCAGGAATTTGCGCCGCGCCGGAGTGTTGAAAAACAGATCACGCACCTCGACCGTGGTGCCGGGCGGATGCGCCGCCGGCTGAGGCGTGGCATCGAGTTCGCGCCCGTCACCCTCCACGCGCCAGCCACGATCATCCTGCGCGGTGCGCGAAGTAAGCACGAGGCGCGACACGGAAGCTATGCTGGGCAGCGCTTCACCACGAAAGCCCATGCTCTGCACGCGCTCGAGGTCTTCCAGCGTGCGGATTTTGCTCGTGGCGTGACGCGCGAGCGCCAGCGCAAGATCGTCCTTGTGTATGCCGCAACCGTCGTCGCGCACACGCATCAGGCGCATGCCGCCCTGCTCCACCTCCACCACAATCTCGCGCGCACCCGCATCGAGACTGTTTTCCAGCAGTTCCTTCACCACCGAAGCGGGCCGCTCGACTACCTCCCCCGCCGCAATCTGGTTAATCAGGCGCGAAGGCAGCGCCTGTATGCGGCGCGGCGCATCAGCGCTCGCGGTGTACTGCAAATCGGGTCTGGGTTCCACAGGCGTCAGTCTCTCAACAATGCCCCATACTATACATAGCGACAGGAATCGTAGCGAGCGGATTTCAGGCGGGAGCGGTGGAGCGCAGGAGCCGGAGTGTACATCTCAGTACATGAGGATTCCGAGCACCGCTCGCACCCGCATCAAAGACGCGCAGTAGATTTATGACGCTATGTTTAGCGGTGGTAAGGATGTTTTTTAAGAATACTCCAGGCGCGGTAAATCTGTTCGGCGAGGACGATGCGCGCCAGCGGGTGCGGCAAGGTGAGCTTGGAGAGCGACCACGTCTGGTCGGCACGCTTTAAACAGTCTTCGGCCAGGCCCTCCGGGCCACCAATCAAAAGGGTGATGTCACGCCCGCCGCCCAGCCACATCTCCAGTTGTTGTGACAGCTTTTCGGTGTCCCACTGCACGCCGTGCGCATCGAGCGCGATCACCAGCGTATCTTTCGGAATCGCGCCCAGCATGCGCTCGCCTTCATCGCGCACGCTGCGCGCGAGATCAGCGCCCTTGGTGCGCGCGCCGGGTGCGATCTCGACCAGTTGCAGATGGCACTCGGGCGGCAGACGGCGCGCATACTCCTGATAGCCTTCGCTCACCCACGCGGGCATGCGGTTGCCGACCGCGAGCAGGTGGATGCGCAGTGCTCAGCCTCCGCTCTTGCGGCTGCGCTTCACAGCCGCCACGCGACGCACCGGCGTTACACTCTTTTTGGCGCCTGCGGTTGTTTTCTTTTTGCCGGCCGGGCCTGCTGCGGCTACGGCTTTCTTGCCGCCCTTTGCGACCGCCTTCTTGACTGTTTTCTTGACCGGCTTCTTGCCGGCCTTTTTGCTTGCAGCAGCGCTTTCGGCACTGTGCGCCTGCGCCACGTCGCCCCACAATTTTTCGAGATTATAGAAATCGCGCACCTCCGGCAGCATGAGGTGCACCACCACATCGCCCAGGTCCACCAGCACCCACTCGCCGCCCTGCTCGCCTTCGATGCCCAGCGGCCGGTATTTATGTTCCTTCGCCTTCTCGACCACGGCGGACGCCATTGATTTGACCTGGCGGCTGGACCCGCCGCTGGCAATCACCATGATGTCGGTGACATCGCTCACACCGTGCACGTCCAGCACCTTGATGTCCTGCGCCTTCATATCATCGAGCGTGGTCACCACCAGATTCTTCAGCCGATTCTGTTGCATTACTTTGTGTCTCCTGAATAAATTCGTTGCGACTGTATTATTTCCATCACCGCGTCCGGCACCAGATAGCGGACGCTCTTGCCTGCGGCGAGCAGGGCGCGGATACGCGAGGATGAAATATCGAGCGCGGGCACCGGCCAGGGCAGGATGCAGCCGGCAGGCCTTTTCCGCAGCGGCTCGGCGGCCTCCACGCGCCGCTCGGAATACATCTGCGCCACTTCGCCTGCTGCAAGCTTGTCGCAGCCCGGACGCTCTGCAACCACAATGTGCGCGAGATCGACCAGCTCGCGCCAGCGGTGCCAGGTGTGCAGGCCGAGAAAGGCATCCTTGCCCATCACCAGACAGAGCGGCACATCATCGCCCATCTCGGCGCGCAAGGAGGTGAGTGTGTCCACCGTATACGACGGGCCCGCGCGCTTCAGCTCGCGCTCGTCCGCGACCAGACCCTGCTCACCCCGGATCGCGGCCTTGAGCATGGCGAGCCGCTGCGCGCCGCTCGCCAGCGGCGGCGCGCGATGCGGCGGCTCGCCGCAGGGGATCAGACGCATTTCGCTGAGACCGAGGTCTTGATAAAGCTCGAGGGCCGCGCGCAAATGGCCGCAATGGATGGGGTCGAAACTACCGCCCAGAATGCCTATCACGGTAAAGGCAGATACAAGAGAAAAGAGGCAAGAGAAAAGAGGGTTGCTCGCTTAGGGCAGTGGAGAGCAACTCGCCTCAGTATCTTATCTCTTGCCTCTTTTCTCTTTTCTCTATTTTCTGACATGCCCATCACCCAGCACGATGAATTTTTGCGTGGTAAGTCCTTCGAGGCCGACCGGGCCGCGCGCGTGCAGCTTGTCAGTGCTGATGCCGATCTCGGCGCCGAGGCCGTACTCGAAGCCGTCGGCGAGCCGCGTCGAGGCGTTCACCATCACGGAACTCGAATCCACCTCGCGCAGAAAGCGCTGCGCGTGCGAGAAGTCCTCGGTGACGATGGCGTCGGTGTGCGCCGAGCCGTGTTGCGCGATGTGCTCGATGGCTGCATCCAGATCATTCACCACGCGCACCGCGAGTATCGGCGCGAGATATTCGGTGTCCCAGTCTTCCGCACTCGCGGCCTTGGCGCCCGGCATCAGTGCGCGCGCGGCTTCATCAGTGCGCAGCTCCACGCCGGCCTCCTGATACATCTTGCCGAGTTGCGGCAGCACGCGCGGCGCGATGCCCTTGGCGACGAGCAGCGTCTCCATGGTGTTGCAGGTGCCGTAACGTTGCGTCTTGGCGTTGTAGGCCACCTTCACCGCCTTTTCAATATCGGCCTTGTCGTCGATGTACACATGACACACGCCGTCGAGGTGTTTGATCACCGGCACGGTGGCCTCCGCGCTGATGCGCGCGATCAGACTCTTGCCGCCGCGCGGCACGATCACGTCCACGTATTGCTTCATGCGGATGAGCTCGCCCACTGCGGCGCGGTCGGCGGTCTCGATCACCTGCACCGCATCCTGCGGCAGACCCGCGCTCTGCAGGCCCGCGCGGATGCACGCGGCAATCGCCTGATTGGAATGCAGCGCCTCGGAGCCGCCGCGCAGTATCGCGGCGTTGCCGGACTTGAGGCACAAGCCCGCGGCGTCCGCCGTGACGTTGGGGCGTGACTCATAGATGATGCCGATCACGCCGAGCGGCACGCGCATCTTGCCCACCTGAAAACCGGCGGGGCGATATTTGAGATCGGTGATTTCGCCGACGGGATCGGACAGCGCCGCGATCTGGCGCAGACCCTCGGCCATGCCCTGCACGCGCTCCTGATTCAGCGTCAGCCGGTCGAGCATGGCGGCGTCGAGACCGCTTTTTTTGGCGGCCTCAATGTCCTTGGCGTTGGCGGCAAGCAACACCGCAGCATCGCGCTCCATGCGCTCGGCCATCGCCAGCAGCGCGGCGTTTTTGGCCTGGGTGCCGGCGCGCGCCATCAGGCGCGCCGCTGCGCGCGCGCGCTGCCCGACATCCGTCATGTAGTTTTTAATGTCCATCAGACCCGCACACCTGCAAACAGTCTCACGCCACCAACTCCGAGCGCGAGGCGTAACAATTCATCCCAGGCACTACCCGGCAGCGCACCCTTGATGATGCGCTCGATGCGTGCGGCGAGCAGCAATAAACGCTGCCACGCGCGCACCTTGTGCCGCATCAGCCCGGCCCTGACCAGGCCCTTGCGCTTTTCCCACACCTTGTGGCTCGCCAGCACCTGATCCACGCCTGAGCCCGTGGCGCAATCATACGCCATACGTGCGAGCACGCGCACCTCGCGCGCGAGCGCCCACAGCACCAATACGGGGTCAACGCCCTCGGCGCGCAGGCCCTCCAGAATACGCGCGCTGCGTGCGCCATCACCGGCGAGCGCACTGTCCACCAAGGCGTAGATGTCGAAGCGCGCGTTGTCCGCCACCGCTGCGGCCACCGCCGCGACGTCAATCTCGGCGTTACCGTAAAGGAGATACAGTTTCTCGATGTCCTGCGCGCAGGCGAGCAGGTTGCCCTCCACGCGTTCCGCCAGCAGCGCGACCGCTTCTTTATCTGCCTTCAGTCCGCGCGCCGTGAGGCGGCGGCTAATCCACTCCGGCAGTTGCCGCGCCTCTACCGGCCAGACCTGCAACATCACGCCTGCGGCATCGAGCGCGTTCACCCACTTGGATTTTTGCGTGGCGGCATCGAGCTTGGGGCAGATAACCAGCAGCACGGTGTCACTCGCGGGTTGTGCGGCATAGGCGGCGAGCGCGGCGCCACCGGCCTCGCCCGGTTTGCCGGTGGGCAGACGCAGCTCGATCAGTTTACGCTCGGCAAACAGCGACAGGTTCTGTGTGCATGCCGCAAGCGCGCTCCAGTCAAAACCCGTCGCGGCCTGGAACACGATGCGCTCGTGGTAGCCCTGCGCGCGCGTCGCGGCGCGAATCGCATCGCACGCCTCCTCGACCTGCAGGGGTTCGTCACCCGACACCAGATACACCGGCGCGAGGCCGCGCGCGACATGCGGGGCAAGCTGTTCGATCCGGAGCCTCACTGCACTATTGCGCTACTTCGCACTCACCGCGCGCAGGCGGCGGATGATCTGCTGCGCCGCATCACGCAGCATGTCCTTGCGCAACTGATCTTCCTCAGCCTCCTTGCCCAGCACCTGCGTCTCGTCGAACTTGTAATCGCGCACCAGCTTGAGGCTGTCCGCCATCAACTCCTTCCCTTCCTTGTCGAGCACGCTGAAGCCCACGCTGTAATGCAGCGCAAACTCACTCACCTTGCCGGTTCTGCCGACGGACAGCACGCGCCGCTCGAAATTCTCGGCGCCGATATTCAGCGCCATCTCGGCCTGGGTGCTGTCAGTGGTGAAATGCGCGCCGCGCATCTGCCCCTGGCGTTGCAGCTCCACCATCACGCCGCCTTGCGGATTGCCGCTTTGCAGATACACCGGCGGCAGCGCGGACAATGCCGACGTGTCCATACCGTCGCCACGCAGATGAAACCCGCAGCCCGTGAGCAGCAGCATCATTCCCCATATCGCCATACGTGTTTTCATGTTCACTCCGAGTTATTAGTCGGTCACGACAATATTCACCAGCTTGCCCGGTACTACCACGATTTTTTTTACCGTTTTCCCATCCGTAAAACGTTTGACGTTGACGTCGCCCAGTGCGGTGCTTTCTATCGTCCTGGCATCGGCTTGTGCAGCCACCATTATACGTCCGCGCAGCTTGCCGCTCACCTGCACCACCAATTCTATTTCATCCTGCACCAGGGCGGACTCGTCCACCTCGGGCCACGCTGCGTCAATGATATCCCCGCCGAACTCGAATTCCTTCCACAAGCAGTGCGTGATGTGCGGCGTAATCGGCGCCAGCAGCCGCAGCAGGATGCCCAGACCCTCCCTGACCACTGCAGCCACCTTCGGTGCACGTTCGAGCGCATTTAATATCTTCATCGCACCGGAAACCACCGTGTTGAACTGGTGCTTGCCCATGTCGTAGTTGACCTGCTTGAGCGCCTGATGCACCTCCCTGCGCACGGCGAGATGCTCCGGGGCGGCGTTTCCCCAATCTATTGCCTTGTTTCCTCTTTCAGATGCGGTAGCCAGTAAGGAATTATTCTCAGAGGCAAACGCCCACAGTCTCTTCAGGAAGCGATAAGCGCCCTGCACGCCGGCATCCGACCATTCCAGCGTCTGCTCCGGCGGCGCGGCGAACATCATGAACAAGCGCGCGGTGTCGGCGCCGTATTTGCTGATCAACTGCTGCGGATCGACGCCGTTGTTTTTTGATTTCGACATGGTTTCGATGCCGCCCACCGTCACCGGCTGGCCGTCGCGCTTGAGCGTCGCCGCCACGGTGCGGCCCTTGGCGTCGCGCACTATGGCCACGTCGTGCGGGAAAAAATATTCCTTTTTGCCATTCGCATGGATGCGATAAAAAGTCTCGGCCAGCACCATGCCCTGCGTGAGCAGCTGGGTGAACGGCTCATCGCCCGCAACCAATCCTTCGTCGCGCATGAGCTTGTGAAAGAAGCGCGCATACAGCAGGTGCAGGATCGCGTGTTCGATGCCGCCGATGTATTGATCCACCGGCAGCCAGTGACGCGCGCGCTCGTCCACCATGCCGCTCGTGCAACCGGGCGAGCAGTACCGTGCGTAGTACCAGGACGACTCGACGAAGGTATCCATGGTGTCGGTCTCGCGCCGCGCCGGTTTGCCGCACTGCGGACAGCTTGCCGCGTAAAACCCGGGCAGCTTGGCGAGCGGGTTACCGCTGCCGTCCGGCACGATGTCTTCCGGCAACTTCACGGGCAGGTCTTTATCCGGCACCGGCACGTCGCCGCAAGCGGCGCAATGAATAATCGGAATCGGGCAGCCCCAGTAGCGTTGGCGCGAGATGCCCCAGTCGCGCAGGCGGAACTGTATCTTCGGCCCGCCCAGGCCCTTGGCCTGCAACACCTGCGCCATGCGTTCGAAGGCCTGTTCGAAGTCGAGGCCGTCAAACTCGCCGGAGTTGAGCAGGATGCCGGGTTCGGTGTAAGCGGTGGCCAGCGGAGATGCGGGATCGCCATCCGCAGGACGTATCACTTGCCTGACCGGAAGTTGATACCTCATCGCAAATTCAAAATCGCGCTCATCGTGTGCCGGCACCGCCATCACCGCGCCTGCGCCGTAACCCATGAGCACGTAGTTCGCCACCCACACCGGCAGCTTCGCTCCGGTGAACGGATGGGTGACAAATTCACCCGTCGCCATGCCTTTCTTTTCCTGCGTGGCAAGCTCGGCCTCGGTCACGCCGCCTTTTTTACATTCTTCGATGAAGGCGCGCAGCGCGGGATTGTTCGCAGCCGCCTGCGTGGCCAGCGCATGCTCGGCGGCGACTGCGACATAAGTTACGCCCATGAGCGTGTCGGGGCGCGTGGTGAAAACTTTCAGCACATCGCTGCCGTCGGCATATGGAAAATGCACCTCCATGCCACGGGACTTGCCGATCCAGTTGCGCTGCATGGCCTTCACCTGCTCCGGCCAGTTCGGCAGATGGTCGAGGCCGGCGAGCAATTCGTCGGCGTAGGCGGTGATGCGGAAATAGTACATCGGGATTTCGCGCTTCTCGACGGGCGCGCCGCTGCGCCAGCCGCGCCCGTCGATCACCTGCTCGTTCGCCAGCACGGTCTGATCCACCGGATCCCAGTTCACCACGCCGCTCTTCTTGTAGATGACGCCCTTCTTGAACAAGCGCGTGAACAGCCACTGCTCCCAGCGATAATATTCCGGATCGCAGGTCGCAAGCTCGCGCGACCAGTCATAGCCGAAGCCCAGGCTTTTCAACTGCCTGCGCATGTAGGCGATGTTGTCGTAGGTCCACTTAGCAGGCGGCACGCTGTTCTGCATCGCGGCGTTTTCGGCGGGCAGACCAAACGCGTCCCAGCCCATGGGCTGCAACACATTCTTGCCCTGCGTGCGCTGATAACGCGCGATCACATCGCCGATGGTGTAGTTGCGCACATGGCCCATGTGCAGGCGGCCGCTCGGGTAGGGAAACATCGACAGGCAATAATACTTGGGGCGCGCGGGGTCTTCCTGCGCCTTGAATATCTGATGCTCATCCCAATAGCGCTGGACTTCCTGTTCTATTTTTCCTGGCTGATACTGTTCGTCCATGTCGCCTGAATCCGGTGTGACTGCAAAGTAAAGTGGGGTTATTTTACGCGGAATCGCCCGGGTTTTGTTGCGCGCAGAGCCGGCCACACCAATGCCAGCAGCAGAGCGACGACCACGGGGTAATTTCCCCAACGCACATAGGGTGTCGCACCCGCCATAGGCTGCGCCGTGGCCGTGACGACGTGGGTTGCAAACTGCGGCGAGCGCGCCACGATGTCGCCGCGCGTGTCGATCACCGCCGAGATGCCGTTGGTGGTGGCGCGCAGCAGATAGCGCCCGGTCTCCAGCGCGCGCATGCGCGACATCTGCAACGCCTGATGCGGGGCGAATGAATCGCCGTACCAGGCGTTGTTGGTGCCGTTCACCAGCAGCGCCGCCTGCGGCAGGCCCTGAATGACCTCCTCGCCGAACACGTCTTCGTAGCAAATCGACACGCCGATCTTGTACCCGGCGGCCTCCAGCAGCGGCTGCCCGGCCGGCCCGGCGCTGTAGCCCGACATGGGCAGATCGAAGAACCCGATCACCCCGCGCAGCCAGTCATCGAACGGGAGATAATCGCCGAACGGCACCAAGTGACGTTTGTAATAAAAACCGCTGCTGCTGCCGAGGCTCAACATGCTGTTGTAATAGCGTTTCGATTCGCGCTCCAGCACCGAAATCCCGATCAGCATATCCGTGTGGTGTGCGCGCGCCTCGCTCTGCAATCCGGCGAGATAATTGTCCGCGACCTGATGATAAAACAGCGGCAGCGCCGCCTCCGGCCAGACGATCAGATCGCTGCCCCAATGACGCCGCGTGAGATCAAGATAGAGGTCGAGCGTGCGCTGCGCCTGCTCCGGCTGCCACTTTATTTCCTGCGGGATGTTGCCCTGCACCAGTGCGACGTGTAGCGGTTTTCCCTGCGCGTGCGCCCACTGCACCTGGCCGATCAGCGCCGCACCCGCCCATAGCGCGACCAGCACCGCGAGCGCGGCCATTTTTTGTTTTTTACCGGCCAGCAACAGCGTGAGCAGCAACCCGGCGGAGAGCGCCACCGCCCACGACACGCCGTACACGCCCACGAGCGGTGCAAGCCCCGCGAGCGGCGCATCGATCTGGCTGTAACCTGCATTAAGCCAGGGAAAGCCGGTAAACACCCAGCCGCGCAGCCATTCAAACAATGTCCACGCGGCGGGCCACGCGGCGAGCAGGATCAGCAGGGGTTTTTTCTGCTCTGTGGTCTGCTCTGCGGCCGGAAAGAAACGTGTGACGAAATAACCCAGCGCCGCCGGAAACAGTGCCAGCAACGCGACAAACAGCGCCGTTAAAAAGCTCGCCAGAAAAATGCTGGCATAGCCGAAGTCGTGTATCGCGACATACACCCACGACACACCCACGCCGAACTGGCCGACGCCAAACAGCCAGCCACGCCACAGCGCCCGGCGCGGCGTTGCGTCGATCCAGACGGAAAACAGCAGCACCAGCGCAACCAGCGCGAGCGGAAACAGGCCCACCGGAGCGAAGGCGAGCGGTAACAGTGCGCCGGCCAACAGGCTGAGCGCATCGCCGCGCCAGCCCGCGAAGTTACGCAACAGGAGTGGCTTCACGCAGAAGAGGATGTGGAGGGCGTAGTGCTGTCGGCGGGCGTACGCACCATCACCTGCAACAGATGCAGTCGCCGGCTGTCGGCGCGCAGCACCTTGAAACGCAGATGGGCCAGCGTAATAGTCTCGCCGCGCTTGGGCAGACGGCCATGATGATGGGTGAGCACGCCGCCGATGGTGTCAAATTCCTCATGACTGAAATCGGTGCCGAATTCACGGTTGAATTCCTCCACCGGCATCAGCGCCTGCACCGTGTAATTGGTATCGCTGTGCTTGATGATGAAGGTTTCGTCATCGACGTCGTGCTCATCTTCAATCTCGCCCACGATCTGTTCGAGCACGTCCTCAATCGTCACCAGCCCCGCCACACCGCCGTATTCATCCACCACCATGGCGATATGATTGCGGCTGTCGCGAAATTCCTTGAGCAGCACGTTGAGGCGCTTGCTCTCCGGAATGAACACCGCCGGACGCAGCACGTCATGCACCTTGAACGTATTTTTACCGCCCTCGGCAAAATAGGCGAGCAGATCCTTGGCGAGCAGTATGCCCACCACCTCGTCGCGGCTTTCGCCCACCACCGGAAAGCGCGAGTGGGCCGACTCGATGACGAGCGGCAGAAATTCCTCCGGGCGCGCATCGTGCGGTACCACCACCATCTGCGAACGCGGCACCATGATGTCGCGCACGCGCAGCTCGGATACCGCCAGCACGCCTTCAATCATGGCCAGCGCGTCGGCGTCGAGCAGGTTGCGGCCTTCGGCGTCGCGCAGCAGCGCGATCAGCTGCTCGCGGTCCTGCGGCTCGCCCAGCAGCACCTTGCCCAGGCGGTCGAGCCATGAACGGGGAGGGGATGTGGAGGTATCGTCGTCAGTCATAATTATTTTTCAGTTCTATAAGGGTCAGGATAACCAAGACCCGCGAGCAGGCGTGCCTCCAGCCGCTCCATGACGGCGGCCTCGGCGTCATCACGGTGGTCATACTCCAACAGATGCAGCGTGCCGTGCACCACCATGTGCGCCCAATGCGCCGCCGGCGTCTTGTGCTGCTCGCGCACCTCGCGCGTCACCACCGGCGCGCAGATCACGAGGTCGCCCAGATACTCCGGGACATCTTTATCTCCGGAAGCAAAGGATAGCACGTTGGTCGCGCCGCGCTTGTGACGGTAGGCGCTGTTCAGGCGCGCACCTTCCTCTTCGTCCACGATGCGCACCGTCATTTCCGCTGCGCTGCGCCTGCCGTCGAGCACGGCGAGCGCCCAGCGCCGGATGTCTTTGACGAGCGGCAGCCCGCGACGCGCCACAGCATATTGCACTTGGATATTATTTTTCCGGGGGATCGGCGTTGCGCTCGTAGTTTTCATAGGCCGTGACTATGCGCTGCACCAGCGGATGGCGCACCACATCCTGCGCGCGAAAAAAACTGAAACTGATGCCTTCCACGCCCTTCAGCACCTCGACCGCGTGGCGCAGGCCCGACTTGCGCTCGCGCGGCAGATCGACCTGCGTCACGTCGCCGGTCACCACCACGGTGGAACCGAAACCGATGCGCGTGAGAAACATCTTCATCTGTTCGACCGTGGTGTTTTGCGCTTCATCCAGAATGATGAACGCCTCGTTCAGCGTGCGCCCGCGCATGTAGGCGAGCGGCGCGACCTCAATCACGTTGCGCTCGATGAGCTTGGCGACGCGCTCGAAGCCGAGCATCTCGTAAAGCGCGTCATACAGCGGACGCAGATAAGGGTCGATCTTCTGCGCGAGATCGCCCGGCAGAAAGCCGAGACGCTCGCCGGCCTCGACCGCAGGGCGCACCAGCACCAGACGCCGCACGCGTTCGCGCTCCAGCGCTTCGACCGCGCACGCCACCGCGAGATAGGTCTTGCCGGTGCCCGCCGGGCCGACGCCGAAATTGATGTCGTGCGCCTGAATATGTTGCAGGTAGCGCCGCTGGTTCGGATTCTGCCCCTGAATCATGCCGTGGCGCGTGCGGATGCTGACCTCCGTGCGCGCGGCTTCCGCCTCCGCCGTGTCCGCAAGCGCGTCGATCTCGCCGCTGTTTAAAACCAGGTGCACGCGCTCGCGCGTCAGCGGTTCGCGCTGCGTCTCGGCATACAACCCCTTCAGCACCTCGGTCGCCGCCTGCACCGGGACAGCGTCGCCGATGATGCGGAACATGTTGCCACGGTTGTTGATCTCCACACCCAGGCGGCTTTCTATCTGGCGCAGGTGCTCGTCGAACTGGCCGCACAGATTGGCCAGGCGCTGGTTGTCGGCGGGCTCGAGCACAATGTCGCTCGAATGCGGCTGATCGATCTTCACTGCCTGTGGGCTCAGTCGTTTGGCCATGAATTAGCGCTGCGCCACCAACTCACCGCGTAGCGAGTTCGGCTGCACCTCGGTGACACGCACATCGACGAACTGGCCGATGAGATTTTGATCGCCGTAAAAATTCACCACGCGATTGTTTTCGGTGTACCCGGCGAACTGATGCGCATGGCGCGCGGGGCGCTCCACCAGTACGCGCTGCACACCGCCCAGCATGCGACGGCTGATGCCCGCCGCCTGCGCGTTGTTGAGCGCCTGCAGTTCCGCGAGGCGGCGCTGCTTCACTTCCAGCGGCACCGGATCGGGCAGTGCCGCCGCCGGCGTGCCGGGGCGCGGGCTGTAGATGAAGCTGTAGGAATGATCGAAGCCGACCTCTTCGATCAGCCGCAGCGTGGCGGCGAAATCGTCTTCGGTCTCACCGGGGAAACCCACGATGAAGTCCGACGAAATGCAGATGTCCGGACGCACGGCGCGCAGCCTGCGCAGCTTCGATTTGTATTCCAGCACCGTGTGGCCGCGCTTCATCAATGCGAGGATGCGGTCGGAGCCGCTTTGCACCGGCAAATGTAAATGGTTGACCAGCTTCGGCACCTCGGCATAGGCGCGAATCAAGTGCTCGGAAAAATCCACCGGATGCGAGGTGGTGAAACGGATGCGCTCAATTCCGGCTATGGCGGCGACATAGTGAATGAGCAGCGCAAGATCGGCGCTGTCGCCGTCGTCCATCGCACCGCGATAGGCGTTGACGTTTTGCCCCAGCAGCGTCACCTCGCGCACGCCCTGTGCGGAGAGTTGCGTGATTTCGCGCAGCACGTCAGCCAGCGGGCGGCTCACCTCCTCGCCGCGCGTATACGGCACCACGCAAAACGTGCAGTATTTGCTGCACCCTTCCATGATGGAGACGAGCGCGGCAGGCCCATTCGCGCGCGGCGCGGGCAAGCGGTCGAATTTTTCAATTTCGGGAAACGAGACATCGACCACCGGCGTGTGCGTGCGCCACACACTCTCCACCATCTCAGGCAAGCGGTGTAGTGTCTGCGGGCCGAACACCATATCGACATACGGCGCACGCGTCCGGATATTTTCGCCTTCCTGGCTCGCCACGCAGCCGCCGACGCCAATCACCAGCTCAGGCCGCGCCAGCTTCCACTCGCGCCAGCGGCCCAAGTGTGAAAATACCTTTTCCTGCGCCTTCTCGCGGATGGAGCAGGTGTTCAGCAGCAGCACGTCCGCCTCTTCCGGCGTCGAGGTCAGCGCCAGGCCATGTGACGCTGCGAGCACATCCGCCATCTTCGCGGAGTCGTACTCGTTCATCTGACAACCGTGAGTATGGATGTACAGCTTGCGCGTCATGCGTCGCCCGGCGCGTTAATCATCATACGGGGGTGTAGCGCCAATCTTGTGAATGCTGAGGTCAGCGCCGGCGAACTCCTCTTCCGCGCTGAGGCGCAGCCCGAATGTTTTCTTGAGCACGCTGTACACCACAAAACTGCCCACCAGCGCGATCACGACGCCGCCTGCCGTGCCGATCAGCTGCGCGGTCAAACTCACACCGCCACGGCCGCCCAGCGCCTCCAACCCGAAAATGCCTGCCGCGATGCCGCCCCACGCACCGCACAGTCCGTGCAACGGCCACACCCCGAGCACGTCGTCGATCTTCCACTTGTTTTGCGTCAACGTAAACGTCCAAACGAATAAAGCGCCGGCCAGCACCCCGGTCACCAGCGCGCCCAGCGGGTGCATGATATCGGAGCCCGCGCACACCGCCACCAGCCCGGCCAGCGGGCCATTGTGCACAAAGCCGGGATCGTTGCGGCCGATGAACAGGGCGGCCAGTATGCCGCCCACCATGGCCATCAGCGAATTCACTGCCACCAGCCCGCTCACCGCCTCGACCGACTGGGCCGACATGACGTTAAACCCGAACCAGCCTACGGTCAGCACCCACGCGCCCAGCGCCAGAAAGGGGATGCTCGACGGCGGGTGCATGAAGACCTGCCCGTCTTTGCCGTAACGCCCGCGGCGCGCACCCAGCATCACGACTGCGACCAGCGCCATCCAGCCACCCATTGCATGCACCACTACCGAGCCGGCGAAGTCGTGGAACTTGGCGCCGAAGGTGGCGGCGAGCCAGTCCTGCACGCCGTAATGGCTATTCCACACCATGCCCTCGTAAAACGGGTAGATCAGCGCCACAAACGCGAAAGTCGCCGCCAGTTGCGGGTTAAATTTGGCCCGCTCGGCTATGCCGCCCGAGATGATGGCCGGCACGGCTGCCGCAAACGTGAGCAGGAAGAAAAACTTCACCAGCTCATAACCGTTTTTCGCCGCCAGCTCTTCCGCCCCCTGCATGAAGTACACGCCGTAGGCCACACCGTATCCGATAAAGAAATAGGCAATGGTTGAAACGGCAAAATCGCAGATGATCTTGACCAGTGCGTTGACCTGGTTCTTGTGCCGTACCGTCCCCAGCTCAAGAAAGGCAAACCCGGCGTGCATGGCGAGCACCATCACCGCGCCGATCAAGATAAACAACACGTCACTGCCGGACTTCAAGGTCTCCATTTACCGCCCCCATTCACTGGATTGACCGCCCCTGCTTGATGCAGACTTATCAGCCTGTAATTCTACGGTGCGGCCCATCAAAAGTCGAACCGCTGCCGCCACCATGATGCACGTCCATGTGCTGCACCGCAGGTTGCTGAAAAACGAGTTTTTCAGCAACCTGCGGCACTGCTATCATGGGCACATGCCTAAAACACCAGACATCCTGCGCGTCGAAACCCTGGCCAAGACGCGTATCTTCCATGTCGAACAAGTCGATATCCGCTTCTCCAACGGCGTAGAAGTGCAATACGAGCGCCTGCACAGCGCTCCGCGCGGCGCGGTGCTGGTGGTGCCCATGCTCGATCACGACACCGTGCTGCTCATCCGCGAATACGCCGCAGGCGTGGAGCGCTACGAACTCGCGCTGCCCAAGGGCCGCATCGAAGCGGGCGAAGACCTACTCGCCGCCGCCAACCGCGAGCTGATGGAAGAGGTCGGCCACGGCGCACACCGCCTGCAACACATCACGTCACTGACGCTGGCGCCGGGCTATCTCAACCACACCACGCACGTGGTGCTCGCGCAGGATTTGTACCCCCACAAGGAAGCGGGCGACGAACCGGAAGAGATCGAGGTGGTGCCGTGGCGCTTGTCGCAACTCAGGGAATTGCTCGCGCACAAAGAGTGCACCGAAGCGCGCTCCATCGCCGCGCTGTTTATCGTGCGCGACAAACTGTATGCGGCGTCGTGAAGTGTAACTTGGCTACCAGGGCAACTCGGTGCCATCGTAAGCCATAAACCGTCCCGTATCCCTGAGCGTAAAATCCCCCATCACCTTGCGCATGCCGCGCACGCTTTTCTCCGCGGTAATTTCCGCATTCGCGCCGCCCATATCCGTCTTCACCCAGCCCGGGTGCAGCACCAGCGCACCGACCTTGCGCGCCTTGAGATCATGCGCCAGGCTCACCATCACCGCATTGAGCGCGGCCTTGCTGGAGCGATACAGATAACTGCCGCCGCTGCCGTTGTCGCCCATGCTGCCCATCAGGCTGGAGATCGCGGCGATGAGCTTTTTCTCGCTACGCGCGACATGGCTCACAAACGCCTCCGTCATTTTTGCCGCCGCCATCGTGTTGATGCGGAACTCGCGCTCCCATGACTGGTAATTGAGCGTGCCGAAACTTTCATCTTCGCCGCCGCCGTAGACACCCGCGTTGTTCAGCAGAATATCAATCGGCGTGTCACGCAACTCGTGCGCCAGCGCATCAATCTGTTTGTGATTTTCCACGTCGAGCGCATGCACGCTGATATTTTCATGCTGCGCCGCCAACTGCGCCAACTCGCGCGCCTGGTCGGGATGCCGACAACAGGCCACTACGCGCCAGCCGTCTGTTGCATACTGGCGCGCGAACTCAAGACCCAAACCGCGATTGGCTCCGGTAACAAGTATGGAAGACATATCAGCCCCCGTCAGATCAAGAGTGAGGTAACGGAATTATACGCCGGATGGATCAAACTGGTGGCCAGGGACGGAATCGACCGTTTTGCCCGGAGCAAAACGGGACGTGCGGAGCACGCCCGCAGGGTGCGCGCCAGGGACGGTGCGCATCAACCCCGACCTATAAAGGTGTGAGATTCCGGCCCGCCGCAGTTATTTGAGGGATAAGGCAACTGCTCAAGGATATCTGTTTGGTGGCCAGGGACGGAATCGA
The DNA here is from genome assembly GCA_030655395.1 of Gammaproteobacteria bacterium. Taxonomy (GTDB): domain Bacteria; phylum Pseudomonadota; class Gammaproteobacteria; order SURF-13; family SURF-13; genus JAQBXX01. The sequence continues at coordinate 30,676 of JAURVQ010000049.1, forward strand.
ACCGCCGACACGGGGATTTTCAGTCCCCTGCTCTACCGACTGAGCTACCTGGCCTGATGCTGCGGAAAGTCGCGTATTGTACCGCGCGAGGCGCTCTGTGCGTCAAGGTAAATGGCCGCATCAGGCCACTGCGATCTCCGGCGTGTCGGCCGAGCGCGTGCCGGGGAGCGGGTGATTGTCTGCGGCGTGGTAGGTGAACACGACGGAAAACTTGGGCACAGCGGTTTCGTTGCGCCCCGCCGCGTGCAGCGTGCGGCAGTGAAAAAACAGCACGTCGCCTGCATTGAGTTCTGCGGCGATCTGGGTCGCGATCAGCTTCTGATTCTGCGCCAGGCCGGGGCGAAAAAACACCGCCTCGTCGAACTGTGCCGGGGCAAAATCCAGCGCCTGGCTGCCGGGCAGCAATAACAGACCGCCGTTGTCCACGCGCTCCGGCCCCAGCGCGAGCCATACGCTCACCAGCTCCGCGCGCTCGAACGCCCAGTAGCGGATGTCCTGATGCCAGTGGGTAATGCTGCTGAAGCGCGGCTGCTTGGTCATGATGCAGTTGTGATGCGCCTGCGACAGCATCACCTGAGCGCCCAGCAGTTGATGCACGCGCGCGGCCACGGGCGCGCCCAACGCCCAGTCACGAAACACCGCGTGGCGCGCATACGCCTGCAACAGCCGCCGCACCGTGTGTCCGCCCGGCGCCGCGCGCGACGGCGGCGCACCGGGGTAATGCAGATCGGCCTCATATTCGAGCGGCGCGGTCTCGGCGGCGAGCGCGGCTTCGGTAACCTCGCGCATGGTTTGCACCACGGCGGGCGCGGCGAGATTGCGCGCAATCACGTAGCCGTCTTTTTGAAAACCCTCCATTTCGCGCGCACTGAACATGCGCGGCATTTTACACCCCGGCTACATTAGACGCTTATGTTAAAATTGGAATTATGGATGTCTCCCGCCTGATTGATCCCCTGAACGATGCGCAACGCGAAGCGGTGTGTGCGCCGCAAGGCCCGCTGCTGATACTGGCGGGCGCGGGCAGCGGCAAGACGCGTGTGCTCACGCACCGCATTGCGTGGCTGATGGAGGTCGAGCACGCCTCGCCATTTTCCATTCTCGCCGTCACCTTCACCAACAAGGCCGCCGCCGAGATG
>JAURVQ010000057.1 GCA_030655395.1 Gammaproteobacteria bacterium
ATGCTCTTTTCACCGCGGCTGCGCGCAGCCTCGACCAGCCAGCGCATGGCGAGCGCGGTGCGGCGCCCGGAGCGCACTTCAACCGGCACCTGGTAGGTGGCGCCACCTACACGGCGTGACTTGACCTCCACCGTGGGGCGGATGTTTTCCAGCGCCTTGTTGAACACCTCCAACGCCTCGCCCTTGCCCTTCTGCGTGATTTGATCCAGCGCGCCGTACACGACCTTTTCGGCCACGGACTTTTTGCCGCACTGCATCAGCACGTTCATAAACTTGGCTAATGTCTCGTTCCCGTACTTGGGGTCGGGGAGGATGACACGCTTGGCTGCTACTCGTCTTCTTGACATGAGATGCTATCGCTGATCGTAGATAAAAATTCTGCCTGACGCCCGATTACGACTTGGGACGCTTGGCGCCATACTTCGAACGGCCTTGCTTGCGGCCGGTGACACCCGAGGTGTCAAGGCTGCCGCGCACCGTGTGGTAACGGACACCGGGCAAATCCTTCACACGGCCGCCGCGAATCAATACCACGGAGTGCTCCTGCAGGTTGTGCCCTTCACCGCCGATGTAACTGCTGACTTCCATGCCGTTGGTGAGTCGCACACGCGCCACCTTGCGTAACGCCGAATTTGGCTTTTTGGGCGTGGTGGTGTAGACGCGCGTACATACGCCACGCTTCTGCGGCGAACCCGCGAGCGCCGGCACTGTACTCTTGTCTCTCTGACGCACGCGTGGCTTGCGCACCAGTTGATTTGTTGTTGCCATTTTATTTCCGCTCTAACTCGAAAACGATCCGCTTTAATTTCATGCAGTAAAGACTCTCAATTTTAAGGTGTACATGAGCACCCGTCAAGACAAGTCTGAACATATTCCTGAAACTAGGAGGCATTAAACACCTGGTTGAGTGCTTCCATCGCCTCCGTTTGTGCCGCCTTGGCTGCGACCTCCGCCGAGCCCTCCTGCTGCTCCTGCTTGCGTTTGCGCACGCGTTCGGCGTGATATGCAAGCCCGGTGCCCGCCGGGATCAGGCGTCCGACGATCACATTCTCTTTCAGCCCGCGCAGATCATCAAATTTGCCGCTCACCGAGGCCTCGGTGAGCACGCGCGTGGTTTCCTGGAACGAGGCCGCGGAGATGAACGACTCGGTCGCGAGCGAGGCCTTGGTGATGCCGAGCAGCATCGGCTCAAAACTCGCCGGCGCCTTGCCTTCCGCCTGTACGCGGCGGTTTTCTTCCATCAAGCGCGGGCGCTCCACCTGCTCGCCCTTGAGGAAACGGGTTTCGCCGGGTTCGGTGATCTCGATCTTGCGCAGCATCTGACGCACGATCACTTCGATGTGCTTGTCGTTGATCTTCACGCCCTGCAGGCGGTAAACGTCCTGCACTTCATTCACGATGTAATTGGCGAGCACCGGCACACCGAGCAGGCGCAAAACGTCCTGCGGCATGGGCGGACCGTCGACGATGGTTTCGCCGCGGTCTACATGCTCGCCCTCAAACACCGTGACATGACGCCACTTGGGAATCAGCTCTTCGTGCTGCACGCCATCGGCGTCGGTGATGATGAGGCGTTGCTTGCCCTTGGTGTCCTTGCCGAAGCTCACGTTGCCGGAAACCTCGGCCAGAATCGCGGGTTCTTTCGGCTTGCGTGCCTCGAACAGATCGGCCACACGCGGCAGACCGCCGGTGATGTCGCGCGTCTTGGAGGATTCCTGCGGCAGACGGGCAATGGCATCGCCTACTCCGATAGGAGCGCCGTCCTCGACGCTCACGATGGCGCCCGGCGGCAGATAGTAATGCGCCGGGATGTCGGTGCCGGGGATGAGCAAATCCTTGCCCTTCTCGTCCACCAGCTTCACCATGGGGCGCAGGTCCTTGGCCGAGGAGCCGCGCTGCTTCGGGTCGGTGACCACGATGCTGGTCAGGCCCGTGACTTCGTCCGCCTGACGCTGCACGGTGACACCCTCGACGACATCACTGAAGCGCAGACGCCCTGCCACCTCGGTCACCACCGGGCGTGTGTGCGGATCCCAGTTCACCACGATCTGGCCAGACGCAACCTCATCGCCCTCGCTCACCGTAAGCACGGCGCCATAAGGCACCTTGTAGCGCTCGCGTTCACGACCAAATTCGTCCAGCACGGTAAGCTCGCCCGAACGTGAGACCGCCACGTTGTTGCCGCTCTGATGGCGCACCAGCTTGATATTGTGCAGCCGCACCGTACCCTTGGACTTGATCTCGACACTGTTGATGGCCGCAGAACGTGAGGCCGCACCGCCAATATGGAAGGTACGCATGGTGAGCTGCGTGCCGGGCTCGCCGATGGACTGGGCCGCAATCACGCCGACCGCCTCGCCGATATTGATCTTGTGGCCACGCCCCAGATCGCGCCCGTAACACGTGGCGCAGATACCGAACTCCGTTTCACAGGTAATCGGCGAGCGTACCTTGATCTGGTCAATGCCGATATCTTCCAGCGTATCCACCCAGCGCTCGTCCAGCAGCGTGCCTGCGGGCACCGCCACCTTGCGCGCACCGGGCATGAGCACGTCTTCCGCCACCGAGCGTCCCAATACGCGCTCGCGCAACGCCTCGACCACTTCGCCGCCTTCAATCAGCGGCATCATCAGCAGGCCCTGTGAGGTGCCGCAATCATCCACGGTGACCACCAGGTCCTGCGCCACGTCCACCAGACGGCGTGTCAGATAGCCGGAGTTTGCGGTCTTGAGCGCGGTGTCGGCGAGACCCTTGCGCGCACCGTGGGTGGAAATAAAGTATTGCAGCACGTCGAGACCTTCGCGGAAGTTGGCGGTGATCGGCGTCTCGATGATCGAGCCGTCGGGTTTCGCCATCAGGCCGCGCATACCCGCAAGCTGGCGGATCTGCGCCGCGCTGCCGCGCGCGCCGGAGTCGGCCATCATGTAAATGGAGTTGAACGAAGGCTGCTTCACGGTCTTGCCGCTCGCATCCTGCACCTGCTCGCTGCCGAGCTTGTCCATCATCGCCTTCGCCACCTGGTCGTTGGTGTGTGACCAGATGTCCACCACCTTGTTGTAGCGCTCGCCATTGGTAACGAGACCGGAGGAGTACTGGTGCTCGATCTCTTTCACCTCTTCTTCAGCGGCATGAATGATTTTTTTCTTTTCGTCCGGCACCACCATGTCGTCCACACCGATGGAAATGCCGGAGCGCGTAGCGTAGGCAAAGCCGGTGTACATGACCTGGTCGGCCAGGATCACGGTCTCTTTCAGCCCCACCGTACGGTAGCAGGTGTTGATGAGACGCGAGATCGCCTTCTTGGTCATGTTCTGATTGACGTGGTCGAAGGAAATACCTTCCGGCAACACATCAAACAACAGTGCGCGGCCGACGGTGGTATCCACCATGCGTCTGCTTTCGCGTTTCTCACCCTTCGCATCCGGCATCACTTCGCGCACGCGCAGTTTGATCCTGGCGTTCAGATCCACCGTACGGGTTTCATAGGCGCGGTGCACCTCGGCGGTGTCGCTGAACACCATGCCCTCGCCTTGCGCGTTGATGCGTTCGCGCGTCATGCTGTAGAGGCCGAGCACCACGTCCTGCGAAGGCACGATGATGGGCTCGCCGTTGGCAGGCGAGAGAATGTTGTTGGTGGACATCATCAGGGTACGCGCCTCGAGCTGGGCCTCGAGCGACAGCGGTACGTGCACCGCCATCTGGTCACCGTCAAAGTCGGCGTTGAAGGCGGTACACACCAGCGGATGCAACTGGATCGCCTTGCCCTCGATCAGCACCGGCTCGAACGCCTGAATGCCGAGGCGGTGCAAGGTGGGTGCGCGGTTCAGCATCACCGGGTGTTCGCGGATCACTTCTTCCAGAATGTCCCATACCTCGGGGCTCTCGCGCTCGACCAGCTTCTTCGCCGCCTTGATGGTGGTGGCGAGCCCGCGCAACTCCAGTTTGCTGAAGATGAACGGTTTGAATAATTCCAGCGCCATCTTTTTCGGCAGACCGCACTGATGCAGACGCAGCGTCGGGCCGACCACGATCACCGAACGACCGGAGTAATCCACGCGCTTGCCGAGCAGATTCTGGCGGAAACGGCCCTGCTTGCCTTTGATCATGTCGGCGAGCGACTTGAGCGGACGCTTGTTGGTGCCGGTAATGGCGCGCCCGCGGCGGCCGTTATCGAACAGCGCATCCACCGCCTCCTGCAGCATGCGCTTTTCGTTGCGCACGATGATGTCGGGCGCATTGAGGTCGAGCAGGCGCTTCAGGCGATTATTGCGGTTGATGACGCGACGGTACAAATCGTTAAGGTCAGACGTTGCGAAACGTCCGCCATCGAGCGGCACCAGCGGACGCAGGTCCGGCGGCAGCACCGGCAGCACCTTCATCACCATCCACTCCGGCTTGTTGCCGGAATCGAGGAAGGCCTCCATGAGCTTCAGGCGCTTGGTGAGCTTCTTGATCTTGGTTTCTGACGTGGTGGCAGCGAGATCCTCACGAATCTTGACGACCTCCACGGCGAGGTTCAGCGTACGCAGCAATTCATAAATCGCCTCGGCACCCATGCGGGCGTCGAACTCGTCGCCGTTTTCCTCGATGGCTTCGAGATAGGTTTCGTCGGTCAGCAACTGGCCGCGCTCAAGCTGCGTCATGCCGGGGTCGACCACCACGAACGATTCGAAATACAGTACGCGCTCGATGTCACGCAGCGCCATGTCGAGCAGCAGACCCATGCGCGACGGCAGCGATTTCAGGAACCAGATGTGCGCGACCGGGCTCGCAAGCTCGATGTGGCCCATGTGCTCGCGCCGCACCTTGGCGAGCGTGACTTCCACGCCGCACTTTTCGCAGATCACGCCGCGGTGCTTGAG
>JAURVQ010000062.1 GCA_030655395.1 Gammaproteobacteria bacterium
CAGGCCATCATCATCGGCAGCGACTGCCCGTTGCTCACTGCGTTAGACCTTAAGGCCGCACTCACCGCGCTCAGCGACGACTTCGATGCGGTGCTCGGCCCGGCGCAAGACGGTGGTTATGTCTTGATTGGCCTGCACCACACCTCGCCCGCGCTGTTCGCAAACGTCCCCTGGGGTACATCGCGTGTGCTCGCCCTTACGCGCGAGCGCCTCAAGCAGTTACAATGGCGCGCGCATGAACTGTCCGCACACTGGGACGTGGACCGGCCCGAAGACCTCGAACACCCGTTCATGCAAAAATTGCTATATGAAATAGGCCACGCATGACAACCGACCCCATACGCATAGGCATCGTCACCGTCTCCGACCGTGCGAGCAGCGGCGTCTATCAAGACCAGGGTGGCCCGGCGATACGCGCGGCGCTGGAGAAGATACTCGCCACGCCGTGGGAGGCGCTTTGCTGCGTGATCCCCGACGAGCAGCCGGAGGTCGAAGCAACACTCAAGGACTTGTGCGACATGCAGGGCTGCTGTCTCGTGGTGACCACCGGCGGCACCGGCCCCGCACCGCGCGACATCACGCCCGAGGCCACGAGCGCGGTGTGCGACAAGATTCTCGACGGCTTCGGTGAGCAGATGCGTGCGGTGTCGCTCAAGGTAGTGCCGACCGCGATCCTCTCGCGCCAGATCGCGGGCATCCGCGGCAAGACGCTTATCATTAACCTGCCGGGCAAACCTTCGTCCATCAACGATTGCCTGCAGGCGGTACTCCCCGCCGTACCGTATTGCATCGATCTCATCGGCGGGCCGTATCTGGAAACCCATCCCGAAATACTCACCGCCTTTCGTCCGAAAAAACAGTAGCAAGTTATAAGTGACAAGTAACAAGTAACAAGTAACAAGTAAAAACCTGGCTCCCACCGCATCTCAAATCATGACCATTAGCGATTATTTCAAAACCTTGCCGCAATATATGCTGCCGCAGCACATGCTGTCGCGCCTCATGTACGCCCTCACCCGCTGTCGGCTGCGGGCGTGGAAGGAGTGGCAGATCCGCTGGTTCATCCGCCGCTACGGCGTGGACATGGACATCGCCGCACAACCCGACCCGCTTGCGTATGAAACCTTCAACAGTTTTTTCACGCGCGCGCTGAAGGCGAACGCACGCCCCGTCGTGAACGGCGCGGACGACATCGCCTGCCCGGTGGACGGAGCGGTGAGCCAGCTGGGTGCGATTGAGGAGGGCCGTATCTTTCAGGCCAAGGGCCATACGTTCACGCTGGAAGATTTACTCGGCGGCTCCGCCGAGCGCGCTGTGCCGTTTCATAACGGACAATTCGCCACGCTGTATCTCGCGCCCAAGGATTATCACCGCATCCACATGCCGCTCAGCGGACGGCTGCGCGAGATGGTGTATGTGCCGGGCCGTTTGTTCAGCGTAAACACGCGTACCGCATCTGTCGTTCCAGGTTTGTTTGCGTGCAACGAGCGTGTAATTGCGATCTTCGATACGGACGCGGGGCCGATGGCGCTGGTGCTGGTGGGTGCGCTGTTTGTCGCGAGCATAGAAACCATATGGTCTGGCGCCGTCACGCCGCCGTTCGGCAAAACGATACAGCAATGGAATTACCAGGATAAGGACATTCGCCTGGAACGCGGTGCGGAGATGGGACGCTTCAACATGGGCTCGACAGTGATCGTACTGTTCGGCGCTGGCCGCGCCGCATGGCACGACGGCCTCCGCGCCGATACCACAGTGAAGATGGGGAAGTTGCTGGGCAAGACAAAACCCTCCCCCCTTTCAGGAGGAGGGGAACAGTAGGCCTCTTATTTCTCCATCTTGAGCGCGAGCCACAGCGTGCCTCTGCCGCGCTGCACCAGCACGCGCACCGGCTTCGCCGGCAGCGCCTTCACGATCCTGTTGAACGCCTGCGTGTCCGCTACGTCGTCATTATTGATGCGCAGGATCACATCGCCGCGGCGCAGGCCGCCTTTGAACGCGGGGCCGTCGTCCACCTGCTGCACGATCACACCGCTTTTGATCTCAAGCTGTTTGCGCTGCTCCGGATCAAGATCTCTGACCACCACACCCAGCTTGTTGTCGGCGCTGGTTTTTGGTTCGCCGCCCGCGGTCCTGATCTGGTCCTGTTTCGGCAACTCAGCCACCTTGACCTTGAGCATGAGCGGTTTGCCGTTGCGCAGCACCTTCACGCTGCTCGGCTCACCCACCTTGCTGCGCCCCACCAGGCGCGGCAGGTTGGACGACTCTTCCACTTCCTTGCCGTCGAACTCCAGCACGATATCACCCGTTTGTATCCCCGCCTTCTCTGCCGGGCCGCCGGGCAGCACCTTGGCAACCAGCGCGCCCTGCGGCTTGCTCATGCCGAACGATTCGGCAAGCTCCTGCGTGACATCCTGAATGATGATGCCGAGCCAGCCACGCGAGACCTGGCCTTTGTTCTTGAGCTGCTCGGTGACTTCCATGGCAACGTCCATGGGAATGGCGAACGACAGGCCCATGAAACCGCCCGTGCGACTGAAGATTTGCGAGTTGATGCCAATCACTTCGCCGTCGAGATTGAACAGCGGCCCGCCGGAGTTACCGGGGTTGATCGCGACGTCGGTCTGGATAAACGGCACATAACTCTCCGACGGCAGGTTGCGCCCCACGGCGCTGACGATGCCCGCGGTGGCGGAGTGATCGAAGCCGAACGGCGAACCGATGGCCAGCACCCACTCGCCCACCTTCACGTTGCTGGAGTTGCCGATCTTGATCACCGGCAGGTTGTCGGCCTTGATCTTGAGCAGCGCGATATCGCTGCGCTCGTCGGTGCCCACTACCTCGGCGGTAAAATCACGCCGGTCGCTCAGCCGCACCACGATCTTGTCGGCGTTTTTCACTACGTGATTATTGGTGAGCACGTAACCCTGCGCCGATATGATGAAACCCGAACCCAGCGACTGGGTATTGAAATTCTCCGGGCCTTCGCCGCCGTCCCCAAAAAAGTGGCGGAAGAGATCGTCCAGCGGGGGAGAGTCCGGCGACTGCGGAATCGGGGGCTGCATGCCGCCGCGCGGCATTCTCCCGCGCGGGTGCTGAATCTTTTGCGTGGTGCTGATGTTCACCACTGCCGCGCTGTTCTTTTCCACCAGCACGGTGAAATCCGGCAACTCACGTGCTTGCAGGGCCGTGAACGGGAGGGCCAGCACGATGCCATAAAGGGCCGCGCGCGAAATAGAGGTTAAGGACTTCATGATGTCTCCAGCAGTGCGATATTAAATGTGAAAGTTAGCGCGAGAATACAGATGCACGTCGCAGCACGACAGGTTGATAGCGCGGGTCGTTGTTGATGCGGCGTGTAAAATACCGGACTCCATAAAATCCCGCCGCGAGTCCGGTGAGCGCAAACACTACCGTGGTGATCTCGCCCGGGGCCAGACGCAGCAGGCGGTTGACGGACTCGCCCGCGAGCGCGCCGAGAAACAGCGCGAACAACGGTAGCGCATAGAGGATGAGCGAGCCGCGCACCAAGGCGGCCTCCGCGAGGCCCAGCACCACTTCATCGCCCACATGAGCGGGCAATGTGTTGAGCGCCCTGATGCGTGTGCGGCGTGCGCCGAGCACCCTGGCGAGCACGGCGCTGCCGCAGCCCTTGTTGAGCGAACAGGCGCCGCAGGTGCTTTTGCGCTCGGTCTCCACCCACACAAAGCCGTCCTGCACGTCTACTACGCGCGCGCTTTCTTCAATCATGGGCGTGCTACCGGCGCTGTGTGCCTGATCGACTCGCCGATCAATTGCACGGTGGCACGCGGCACCTCGCCCACCACGGTGATCTGGTGATCGTCGACCACTGCGCCGAAGGCGTTCACCGCACCGCGATGAGAGAATCCGAGAAATTTGTCGTCTTCCTCCAGCTTTTCGATGAAGACCGAGACCCGGGCCAGACCGTCGCTGAATATGATGTGCTCCACCGGGGCGGCTCTACTGCGCATGGCGTGTTTTTCATGCTCGGCAAGCACAAACCCTTCGGGCAACTGCGCGACTTGCCAGCTTGCATCGACAGACATGGGCGGCGCCATCTCCTCACGCCTCTTGTGGTGCCGTGCCGTGCGCTCGGCTTCGCAAGGCTCCTGCAGCGCGGCGGGCGGCCCGTCCGTCACCGCGAGACTGGTGAACATGACCTGCTCCACCGGCTTCCCCTCTTCGTTGATAAGGTCGGATTTCAACAACAGGCCGGTGGCGCTATCCACGCCTAATTGATAACCGTAGCGGTACGTATCCCTGGGCTTGATCGCCACCCTGTGCGCTGGCCGGTTGGCGATGCGGTCTTCACCGGAGAGTGTGAAGTCGTAATAGTTGGCGAGCCGATCAACATCGATGGTCAAGGCGCCACTGTAGGGTCGGCGCGCGTGGACGTTGCCCACCACTTTACGGTTATCGGACAGGATGCAGGTGCTCGCACGTTCATCGCGCATCACCTCACGTGGCACGCCACTTAATGAAATTAGCCGTTCGCGTTCGCCCTTGGCATCCGCGCCGTGCAGGATACGCAGCGTCATGAGACGGCCTTCATGCATATAAACGAAGGTGCCGTCGTAGTTCAGCGTGCGCGTGGCCTGCGCCATTTTCTCCAGCAGGGCGCGCGCCTCCTTGGCGGAGTCGGCGGCCCACAGCGGACTGAGGGGTGCGAGCAGCAACAGGCCCGCACCGCAAAACCGCGCCAGGCGCATCAGCAGAAACTCACGTGCAGGGGTCACTTGTCGGGATCATAGGCCACGATCCGGGCATAGGGCAGCACGCCCTGGATGCCGGCGGATGTAGAGTATTCGTTGTGACTGGTGAGGTAGTGATTGAGGCGCGACTCGATTGCGGGCTGGGCCTGCTCCCAATGTGTGCTGGTGCTGGCCACGGGGCGCGTCGTCGATGATGCGGCAGCCAGCAGGGAGCTGTCGGTACTGCGCGGTGTGAACAAGGTGTTGGGTACACTGAGGATGGCGAGAACGGCTACCGAGGCGGCGAGGGCGAAGCCGGCGAGCGGCTTGAGCACATGCGGCGAACGTATTACGCGCCAGCCACGCGCGCGGAGAGGGAGTTCGTTGCGCATCAGACACATCACGCTCTCCGCCACGCCGTGCCTGAGATGATGCGGCGCGTGATTACGCAGCACATCGCTTATCAGATGATAGCGCCCCCAGCAGGTTTTCAGCCCGTCGTCGCGTTTGAGTTCGTCTATCGCATGCCCGGCCTCCGGTCCGTACAGCTCGCCGTCCATCAGCGCCGAGATTTGTTCCGTTTTGCCCGTTACCATGACACACCCTCTGCCATATTATTGGCTCAGTAAAGGTTTCAGTTTGCTGTCTATCGCCTCGCGCGCCCGGAATATGCGGGAGCGCACCGTGCCCACCGGGCATCCCATGGCCTGCGCGATCTCTTCATAGCTCAGCCCTTCCAGCTCGCGCAGGGTGATCGCCGTGCGCAGGTCTTCGGGCAATTCTTCAATGGCGCCGAACACCGTTTTTTCGATCTCGTCACGCAACAGGAGATGCTCCGGTGTTGCGTTTTCTCTCAGCGCGAGTTCAGCGCCGTACTGCTCGGCATCGTCCAGATCGATGTCGCTGCCCGGCGGCCTGCGCTTCTGCGCCACCAGATAATTCTTGGCCGTATTGTCGGCGATGCGGTAGAGCCAGGTGTAAAACGCGCTCTCGCCGCGAAAGGCCGGCAGTGCGCGGTACGCCTTCAGAAACACCTCCTGTGCCACATCCTGCGCCTCGCTGAGGTCACGGATATAGCGCGATATCTGGCGCACGATCTTGTGTTGATACTTCAACACCAGGACATCAAATGCCTCCTTGTCTCCTTTCTGAACGCGATCAACCAGATCCCGATCAATGTTGTGCTCGCCCATCCAGGCCTTCCCCTTGCTTTGCTGCGAGGCATTCCATTGCCGATTCTATAGACCTTGCGCTTCGCATATAGTTCGCAGGCCGCGACGGCATTAGTGTCACCTTACTTATGAGCATATGGATTACACTACGCGCTGCACCCTGCTCCCTGCTCCCCGTGTAACCGGGCGAATTATGAACCGAAAACTGCCTCTGCGCCAACGGCCATGACTGACCGCTCACACAGTGCCGATGTGCTCGTCATTGGCAGCGGCATAGCTGGACTCAGTCTAGCGCTGCGCCTTGCGCCACACGCGCGCATCGCTGTCGTCACCAAAGGCCCGCTCAAGGAGGGCGCGACCTTCTATGCGCAGGGCGGCATCTCGGCGGTGCTCGACAAGAGCGACTCCATCGCCTCGCACATTGAAGATACGCTGAACACGGGCGCGGGCCTGTGCAATCCCGACATCGTACGCTTCACCGTGGAGCGCGGCAGAGAGTGCATTCAGTGGCTGGTGGATCAGGGCGTGGCCTTTACGCGCGAGACGCGCGCCGACGGCACGAACGACTATCACCTCACGCAGGAAGGCGGCCACAGCCACCGGCGCGTCATCCATGCGGCGGACGCCACCGGGCGCGCGGTGGAAACCACGCTGGAGCAACTGGTGCGGCGCCACCCCAACATCACTCTGTTTGAGCAGCACATCGCCGTCGATCTCATTACCGCCGCCAAGCTCGGGCGTGCGCCACAACGTTGCCTCGGCGCCTACGTCCTCAACCGTGGCAGCGGCCACGTGGAGGCCTTCAGCGCACGCTGCGTGGTGCTCGCCACCGGCGGCGCGGGCAAGGTGTATCTCTACACCAGCAATCCGGATGTCGCCACCGGCGACGGCATCGCCATGGCCTGGCGCGCCGGCTGCCGCGTCGCCAACATGGAGTTCGTGCAGTTTCACCCTACCTGCCTCTATCACCCGAAGGCGAAATCATTCCTGATTACCGAGGCGGTGCGCGGCGAAGGCGGGCGGTTGTTGCTGCCGGATGGTACGCCGTTCATGCACAAATTCGACCCGCGCGGCGAACTCGCGCCGCGCGACATCGTGGCGCGCGCCATCGACCACGAGATGAAGCGCCTGGGCGCGCCGTGCGTGTATCTCGACATCAGCCACCAGCCGGCGGAATTCATCCGCTCGCATTTTCCGACCGTGTATGCGCGCTGCCTGGAATTCGGCTTCGACATGACCAAGGAGCCGCTGCCCGTGGTGCCCGCCGCGCATTACACCTGCGGCGGCGTGATGACCGACCGCTACGGACACAGCGATATCGCCGGTCTCTATGCCGTCGGTGAGGTGGCCCACACCGGGTTGCACGGCGCCAACCGCATGGCGAGCAACTCGCTGCTCGAGTGCGTGGTGTTTGCCGCCTCGGCCAGCCGGGATATCGAGCAGCATCTGGCGCAGGCGCCGCTGCCGGGCGAACTGCCGCCCTGGGATGATAGCCGCGTCACCGATTCCGACGAAGAGGTGGTGGTGGCGCACAACTGGGATGAACTGCGGCGCTTCATGTGGGACTACGTCGGCATCGTGCGCACCACCAAACGCCTGCAACGCGCGCAACGGCGCGTCGATCTGCTGCTGCACGAGATCTCCGAATACTACGCCAACTTTCGCGTCACCAACGACCTGATCGAGCTGCGCAACCTCGCGCTGGTCGCCGACCTCATCCTGCGCTCGGCGCTCGCGCGCAAGGAGAGCCGCGGCCTGCACTACACGCTCGACCACCCGCAACCGGATCAGAGCCGCCCGCCCGCCGACACTATTCTGGTTCCGGAGGCGTATGAGGTGCGGCCAGAAGCCGCACACGCAGGCGCCTGAGGCTGTCGGCATCGAGCATGTCGTTCAGCAAAATCACCGTGTGCCGGCGCCTATGCCAGCGGCAGCGCTGACCGGCCGGCACAAAATTCAGAATCACCCACTGCGGATGCACGTAAGCGCCCGGCAACAAACGGGCCTGTATCTCGCTGCCTGACGCATCACGCAGCGTCCACTCACCCATCGCATCCCATATCAGCTCCACTATCGCACGCCGCTTGAGCAGCGCGGCGCTGAGAGACCACACCAGGCTGGCACTGATCGCTACTGCCAACAACACCATGATCGCCGGTACCAGCGGCAGCGTGAACGTTAACGTCAGCGCGCCTGCGTGCACCAGCAAGAGCAGCGCAGCAAGACGGCGGGAGGCACGCAGGGTGAGTCTGAGCGCAGACGGCGCAGGCACGGACGACAGGGAGGCCGGTTCCATGCCAGAATAATAAGCTATGAATATAGCATGGCACAGCTTTCTTCTTGCGCACGGCGCGCGTAGCGCAACGGCGCAAGGCGCTGCCATCGCCGATCTCTCGCACCTCGGCCTGATCGCGGTAGAAGGCGCCGACGCCGCCGTCTTTTTGCAGGGCCAACTCAGCAATGACCTGACTCAGGTGGCTGAAACGCGCAGCCAGCTCAGCGCCTGGTGCAGCGCCAAGGGCCGCGTGCTGGCGCTGCTGCGCGTGTTCAAGCGCGCGGACACCTATTACCTGCAATTGCCGCGCGATATTCTGGAGCCGACGCTGAAACGCCTGCAGATGTATGTCTTGAGATCGCAAGTGACGCTCAAGGACGCAAGTGATACCGTTATAAGCATAGGGCTTTCCGGCACAGACGCGCCCGCCCTGCTCGCGCGCGTGCTGGATGTGGCCCCGCCAACAAGTGACGGCGTGCTGCACGGTGAAGATTCCCGCTCCTCCTTCACCCTGCTCGGCCTTCCCGGCACGCAGCCGCGCTTTGAGATCATCGCCGGCATCGAAACGGCACAAGACCTGTGGCGCCGGTGCGCCGGTGCTGCGACACCCGGCGGCGGCGAGGTCTGGTCGCTGCTCGACATCCGCGCCGGGCTGCCCGCGATCCACAGCGCCACGCAGGACATGTTCATACCGCAGATGATTAACCTCGACCTCATCGGCGCGGTGAGCTTCACCAAGGGCTGCTATCCCGGCCAGGAGATCGTGGCGCGCACGCAGCATCTCGGCACCGCGAAGCGGCGCATGTATTACGCCTGCGTGCGCGCCGCCGCACCGCCCGCGCCCGGCGCGACGTTATACTCCGTGCAAAACGGCCAGGCCATCGGACAGGTCATTGAGGCGGCACCCGGCCCGGCAGAGGATGTGGAGCTGCTCGCTGTGGTGCCCACGGCGGATGTGGCCGACCAGCACATCAGGCTCCACAGCGCCGACGGGCCTATGCTGCGCTTTATGAAACTGCCGTATTCAATGCCGGAATAAACCCTTCAGAAACCCCTCATCTGTCCGATAATAACAGGGGGAGACACGCCATGATGCTGGAAGAAAAATTTCTATCCGACCTGCTGGATGACATCCATCACAACCGCCTCACCCTGCCCACCTTGCCTGAGGTCGCACTCAAGGTGCGCAAGGT
>JAURVQ010000071.1 GCA_030655395.1 Gammaproteobacteria bacterium
CAAGCGTAGCGGATCCGACTCATGCCTTTCCCTGCAACTGCAGCAATATCGCCTCGTTTTCCAGCGTCGAGGTGTCCTGCGTGATGGCCTCACCGGCGGCGATGGAGCGCAGCAAACGGCGCATGATCTTGCCGGAGCGGGTTTTGGGGAGGTTATCGGCGTAGCGGATGTCGTCGGGGCGGGCGATGGGGCCGATTTGTTCGGTGACCCAGGCGCGCAGTTCCTTGGTGAGTGTTGCGTCCACGCCGCCGGCGGGGCGTGCGCCTTTTAATACCACGTAGGCGAATACGGCTTCGCCTTTAATCTCGTCGGGTTTGCCGACTACGGCGGCTTCGGCGACGCGCGGATGCGCGACCAGGGCCGATTCGATTTCCATGGTGCCGAGGCGGTGGCCGGATACTTTCAATACGTCGTCGGCGCGGCCCATGATCCAGAAATAGCCATCTGCGTCGCGGTGCGCGGTGTCGCCCGCGACGTAGTACTTGTTGTTGAATTTCTTCCAGTAGGTGTCCAGGTAACGTTGCTCGTCGCCCCAGATGGTGCGCAGCATGAACGGCCAAGGCTTCTTGATGACGAGATACCCCCCTTGGCTGGGCGCGGTGATGCTGTTGCCTTCTTCGTCCACGATGTCCGCTGCGATGCCGGGCAGGGGCAGGGTGCAGGAACCAGGTTTGGTGGCGACCGCGCCGGGAACCGGCGAAATGAGAATCGCGCC
The DNA here is from genome assembly GCA_030655395.1 of Gammaproteobacteria bacterium. Classification (GTDB taxonomy): domain Bacteria; phylum Pseudomonadota; class Gammaproteobacteria; order SURF-13; family SURF-13; genus JAQBXX01. The sequence continues at coordinate 716 of JAURVQ010000071.1, forward strand.
GGTTTCGGTTTGCCACCAAGTGTCCACGATGGGGCAATGCTCGTGCCCGATGTGTTTGTGATACCACATCCACGCCTCGGGGTTGATCGGCTCGCCTACGCTACCGAGCAAACGCAATCTGGATAAATCGTATTTGGCGGGGATTTCATCGCCCAGTTTCATCAGGCCGCGTATCGCGGTGGGCGCGGTGTAGAAAATCGTGACTTTATGGCGCTGGCAAATGTCCCAGAAACGTCCGCCGTCGGGAATGGTCGGCGCGCCTTCGTACATCAGCATCGTCGCGCCTGTCGCGAGCGGGCCGTAGGCGACGTAGCTGTGGCCCGTCACCCAGCCCACATCCGCCGTGCACCAGAAGATGTCGTCATTGTGGATGTCGAACACCCACTGCATGGTGACGATGGCGCCGAGCAGATAGCCCGCGCTGGCATGCTGGATGCCCTTCGGTTTGCCGGTGGAGCCGGAGGTGTAGAGCAGGAATAATGGGTGTTCGCTCTCGACCCACACCGGCTCGCACTGATCGGAAACGGTTTTTACGACATCGTCCCACCATGCATCACGCCCCGCCTGCATCTGGATCTGCTGACCGGCGCGTTGCAGCACGATCACGCTCTCAATCGTGGGGCAGCCTTTGCTCAGCGCCAGATCGGCGGCGGCCTTGAGTTCGATGATCTTGCCGCCGCGTGTGCCGCCGTCGGCGGTGATGAGCATCTTCGCTCCGGCGTCTTCGATGCGGTCTTTCAGTGACTGGGCGGAAAAGCCGCCGAACACGACCGAATGAATGGCGCCGATGCGCGCGCACGCCTGCATGGCGACGACGACCTCCGGCACCATCGGCATGTAGATCACCACGCGGTCGCCTTTTTTAATGCCCTTGGCCTTGAGCGCGTTGGCGAAGCGGCATACGTCACGATGCAGCTCGGCGTAACTCACGCGGCGCACGTCGCCTTGCTCGCCTTCAAAGATGATCGCGGTCTTTTGCGCCTTGTCCTTGAGGTGTCTGTCTAAACAGTTGTAGGAAACATTCAGCAGCCCGTCGTCAAACCAGCGGTAGTGCGGCGCATGGCTGCTGTCGAGAATTTTAGTGAATGGCTTGTGCCAGATGATTTCGTTGCGCGCGAGCGTGGCCCAGAAGTTTTCGTGGTCTTCCTCGCCTTGCCGCTGCAGCGTGCGCAACTGTTCGATGGTTTTGATGCGTGCGCGTGCGGAAAAATCGGGGGATGGCGCAAACAGGCGTTCTTCGTGCAGCGTGGATTCGAGGTTTTGGGTGGTCACGTCAGGGCCTCATGTTGGGACAGAGTGGTGGCGCTTGGCCTGCGCCCCCCATTCTCGCCTTCCCCCTGAGAGGGGAGGGGAAGTCAATTTTGCCGGATGTTCTTAGGGTGCGGCCATGCCGACGATGTGATAACCGCTGTCTACATGCACGATCTCGCCGGTGATGCCGGCGGCGAGGTCGGAGCAGAGGAAGGCGGCGGCGTTGCCGACGTCGTCGATGGTGACGTTGCGCCGCAGCGGTGCGGATTTTTCAACGTGGTCGAGCATCTTGCCGAAACCGCTGATGCCGGAGGCGGCGAGCGTCTTGATCGGCCCGGCGGAGACTGCGTTCACGCGTATGCCCTCGGGGCCGAGGCTGTCGGCCATGTAGCGCACGTTGGCTTCGAGGCTCGCCTTGGCGAGGCCCATCACGTTGTAATTGGGTATGACACTTTCCGCGCCGAGGTAGCTGAGCGTGAGCAGCGCGCCGTTGCGCCCCTGCATCATGTTGCGCCCGGCCTTGGCGAGCGCGGTGAAGCTGTAGGAGCTGATGTCATGGGCGATGAGGAAGCCCTCGCGCGTGACGGAATCAAGATAGCTGCCTTCCAGTTCATTCCTGGGCGCATAGGCCACCGAGTGGACGATGATGTCGAGGTGATCCCAGTAGTCATCCAGATGCTCGAACACCGCGTCGATTTCGGTGTCGTTGCTCACGTCGCACGGCAGGGTGATGACCGAGTCGCATTCCGCGGCCATTTTTTCCACGCGCTCCTGCAGCCGCTCATTCTGGTAGGTGAAGGCGAGTTGCGCCCCTTCCCGCTGCATGGCCTTGGCGATGCCCCATGCGATGGAGCGGTTGCTGGCGAGTCCTACGATCAGTGCGCATTTGCCGTCGAGAAATCCCATGTCGTTATCCTTTCGTGTGGGGCTGGGTTTTTATACTGTAGCGAAAAGTGCTGCTGCCATCTATAGAGTATTATAAAGGGGTTGTGCTTGCACGCACCATTCGACAAGATGATGCTGATGAAACGGGTTTGCCTTTCCCTGTTGGCGCTGATGTGTTACACCCTGACGGGGTGTGACGGACGCCCGTGGAATAATCCGTATCCGGCAGGGGACGACCGCAGTAACATCCTCTACAGCTCGTTCGACCAGCGTCCGAAGCACCTCGACCCCGCACAGTCTTATGTGGAAAACGAGTATGCGCTGATCGCGCAGATATACGAACCGCCGCTGCAATATGATTATCTCAAGCGGCCGTACACGCTGATCCCGCTGGCCGCGAGTGCGGTGCCGAAGGCGGTGTATCTGGACAAGACGGGCAAGCCGCTGCCGGAAAATGCCGCCGCCGGGGATATTGCCTACAGCGTCTATGATATTACGATCCGGCCCGGCATCCGCTACCAGCCGCACCCTGCGTTCGCGCGCCATGCCGACGGCAGCCCGCGCTACCTTCAGCTGACGCCGCACGAGCTTGACGCCGTGACGCGCCTGCAGGATTTTACCGGGCGCGGCACGCGCGAGCTGGTGGCGCAGGATTACGTCTACCAGATCAAGCGCCTCGCCCATCCCAGGCTGGAGTCGCCGATCTTCGGCTTGATGAGTGAATACATCGTTGGGCTGAAGGCGTATGCGGAGACCCTGCGCAAGGCGCAGGCTGCGCAGGGGCGCGATGCGTTTCTTGATATTGCTCAATTTCCGCTGGAGGGTGCGACGCTGATGGACCGTTACACCTACCGCATCAAGGTGTACGGCAAATACCCGCAACTCGTGTACTGGCTCGCGATGCCGTTTTTCGCGCCGGTGGCGCAGGAGGTGGACCGCTTTTATGCGCAGCGCGGCATGGCGGAGAAAAACATCTCGCTCGACTGGTATCCGGTGGGCACCGGGCCGTACATGCTCACGGTGAACAACCCCAACCGTCAGATGGTGCTGGAGCGTAATCCCAATTATCACGGTGAGACCTATCCCGCCGCAGGCATGCCGGGCGACCGCGAGGCGGGCTTGCTGGCGGATGCGGGCAAGCCGTTGCCGTTCATCGACAAGGCGGTGTACAGCCTGGAAAAGGAAAGCATTCCGTACTGGAATAAATTTTTGCAGGGCTATTACGATACCTCCGGCATCAGTTCGGATAATTTCGATCAGGCGGTACGCGTGGGCCTGCAGGGCGAGGCGGAGGCCGGCGAGCTTCTGCTGGCCAAGGGGATACGCCTGCGCACCAGTGTGGGCGCCGACATCTCCTATATGGGCTTCAATATGCTCGACCCGGTGGTGGGCGGAGCCGGCGAGCGCGCGCGCAAGCTGCGTCAGGCCATTTCCATTGCCATTGATTATGAAGAATTGATTTCCATTTTCCGTAATGGCCGTGCGCTTGCGGCGCAGGGCCCGATTCCGCCCGGTATCTTCGGTCACGTAGACGGGCAGGACGGCGTCAATCCCCATGTCTATGACTGGGTGCAGGGAAAACCACAGCGCAAATCCATCGAAACCGCGCGCCGGCTGCTGGTCGAGGCGGGCTATCCCAACGGGCGTGATGCGCAGACCGGCAAGCCGCTGCTGCTGCATTTCGATATCGCGGCGAGCGGGCCGGACGACAAGGCCTATCTCGACTGGCTGCGTAAACAGTTCGCAAAGCTCGATTTGCAGCTTGATATCCGCAACACCGACTTCAACCGCTTTCAGGAAAAGATGCACAAAGGGAACGCGCAGATTTTTCAGTGGGGCTGGAATGCGGATTATCCGGACCCGGAAAATTTTCTGTTTATGCTGTATGGCCCCAATGCCAAGGTGGGAAAAAACGGAGAGAACGCCGCCAATTACAGCAATCCCGAATTTGACCGCCTGTTTGAGCAGATGAAGAGCATGGACAACGGGCCGGAACGCCAGGCGATCATCAGCCGGATGGTCGAGACCGTGCGCCACGACGCGCCCTGGCTGTGGGGCTTGCACCGCAAGAAATTCGGGTTGTCCCACCAGTGGTACCACAACGCCCAGCCGCACGAGATGGCGAACAACACGCTGAAATACATTCGCATCGATCCGGTGCTGCGCAGCCGGATGCGGGCCGAATGGAATGCGCCGGTGCTGTGGCCGCTGATCGCGCTGCTTGCGCTGCTGGTCATCAGCGCCGCGCCTGCGGTGGTCAGCTACGTGCGCAGAGAGCGGAGGGCGGCCAAATGATGGCTTACATCGCACGCCGCATACTGTATGCGATTCCCATTCTGATCGGCGTCAATCTGCTCACGTTCGCCCTGTTTTTCGTGGTGAACAAGCCGGACGACATGGCGCGCGTGCATCTGGGCGTCAAGCACGTTACGCCGCAGGCGATAGAAAAATGGAAGACGGAGCGCGGCTACGACAAACCGCTCGTGTTCAATAGCTCGGCCGACGGGGCGGCACAATTCACCGACACGATATTTTTCAGGAAATCGGTGTCGTTGTTTGTCTTTGACTTCGGGCGCTCGGATGACGGGCGCGATATCGGCCTCGATATCCGCGAGCGCATGTGGCCGAGCCTCGCCATTGCGCTGCCGGTGCTGCTGATAGGCCTGCTTACCAATATCACCTTCGCGCTGCTGATGGCGTTTTTCCGCGCCACGTATATTGACGTCTGGGGCGTGGTGCTGTGCGTGGTGCTGATGTCCATCTCCGGTCTGTTTTACATCATCGGCGGGCAATACCTCATCAGCAAGCTGCTGCACATCGTGCCTGTATCGGGTTATGACACCGGTTTGCAGGCATTCAAGTTCATCCTGCTGCCGGTCGTCATAGGCGTGGTCAGCGGTATCGGTGCGGGCAGCCGCTGGTATCGCACGATCTTTCTGGAGGAGATCGGCAAGGACTACGTGCGTACCGCCCGTGCCAAGGGGCTCTCCGAGCTGCGCGTGCTGTTTTACCATGTGCTCAAGAATGCCATGATCCCGATCCTGACCGGCGTGGTCGTCGTGCTGCCGTTGTTGTTCATGGGCAGTTTGATCATGGAGTCGTTTTTCGGCATCCCCGGCCTCGGCAGCTACACGATAGATGCCATCAATGCGCAGGATTTCGCCGTCGTGCGCGCGATGGTGTTTTTGGGCTCCGTGCTCTACATCATCGGACTGATGCTCACGGACATTTCCTACACCTTGGTCGATCCGCGCGTGAGGTTGGGCTGATGGATTTTCTGCCGGTAGTGCTGCCCACCGATGGCCTGATATTCCTGCTGCTCGTCACGGTGATGGTGTTTGCCGTGTATGTGCGCGGCAAGGAGCATCTGCGCGCACCGTGGCGCGAGGTGAAGCGCAGCCGCATGGCGGCGGCAGCGCTGGTGGTGTTGCTGACGTATGCGCTGATCGGTCTGCTGGATTCGCTGCATTTTCGTTTGCCGCTGGCGGATAACGGCGCGGCCAAGATGGAGGCCGGGACGGAGACGGAGTATTCGACGGAGGTGCTGAGCCTGCTGGATGTGATGGCCGCGCCGTTGCGCGCGCGGGTGGAGAAGACCTATTCGGCGCCGTTTTCCGCTTATCTTTTTGCCAGGGAGACCGAACAGCGCGCCGACGGTACCGAGGTGCGCGTGTTCCCGCGCCTCAAGTACGGCGGGCGGCATCTGCAAGACCCGGAAAATGAGCGGGCGGCGGATATCCTTGTGGCCTCGGCGCGCGCTGTCGCCATCAGCCTGCTGATCTGGCTCGGTGTGTGCGCGGCGCTGGCGGGCTTGCTCGCGCGCCGCGAGCGTGTTTCTTTTTCAACGATGCTGCGGCGCATCCTGCGCGGTGAAACGGAAACGCCGTGGCGGGTTGTCCTGCTGACGTTTTTTATTATTCTTGTGGTTGCGGTCTGGGCGGCTGTGTTGAGCCTCAAATACCACATCCTCGGCACCGACAAGGTGGGGCAGGACGTTTTTTATCAGGCGCTCAAGAGCATCCGCACCGGGCTCGTGATCGGCACGCTGACCACGCTGGTGATGCTGCCGTTTGCCGTGCTGCTCGGCATCATGGCGGGTTATTTTCGCGGCGTGGCGGATGACATCATTCAGTATGTGTATACCACGCTCAGCTCCATTCCCGGCGTGCTGCTGATCGCCGCCGCGATTTTGAGTTTGCAGGTGTACATCACCAATCACCCGGAGCAGTTCGACACGCTGGCCGAGCGCGCCGATCTGCGCCTGTTGTTTCTGTGCGTCATCCTCGGCATTACCAGTTGGACCGGCCTGTGCCGGTTGCTGCGCGGCGAGACCCTGAAGCTGCGCGAGATGGAATACATCCAGGCCGCGCAGGCGTTTGGTGTCGGACACTCCAAGATCATCCGCCGCCACATCCTGCCGAATGTGATGCACATCGTGCTCATCAGTGTGGTGCTCGATTTCAGCGGCCTGGTGCTGGCCGAGGCGGTGCTGTCCTACGTCGGCGTGGGTGTGGATCCGAGCACGCACAGCTGGGGCAACATGATTAACGGTGCGCGGCTGGAGATGGCGCGCGATCCCATGGTGTGGTGGTCGCTGTGCGCGGCCTTTGTGTTCATGTTCACGCTGGTGCTGGCGGCGAACCTGTTTTCCGATGTGGTGCGGGATGCCTTCGATCCGAGGCTGCGTAAACAATGACGGGGCGCCTTATGATTAATGGCTTGCTCAGCGTGCGCGGCCTCAGCACCTGGTTTGAGACAGGGCAAGGCACGCTGCGCGCGGTGGACGGTGTCAGCTTTGACATCGCGCGCGGAGAAACCTTCGCCCTGCTCGGCGAATCGGGCAGCGGCAAGTCGCTCACCGCGCTTTCGATCATGCGCCTCCTGCCGGCGACCGCGAATGTGTCCGGCGAGGTGCGGCTGGCCGGGGAGGACTTGCTGGCGCTGCCGGAGAGGGGCATGCGCCGTGTGCGCGGCGGGCGCATCGCGATGATCTTCCAAGAGCCGATGACGAGCCTGAACGCGGTGCTCACCGTCGGCGAGCAGATCAGCGAGGCGCTGCGCTGTCATCACCCGATTACGCCACGCGCCGCGCGCGTGCGCGCGGTGGAATTGCTCGATGCGGTGGGCATCGCGGAGCCGCAACGCCGCTATCACGATTTTCCGCATCAGCTCTCCGGCGGCATGAAGCAGCGCGTGATGATTGCGATGGCGCTCGCGGGCGAGCCGGAGCTGCTCATCGCCGACGAACCTACCACGGCGCTGGACGTGACCATCCAGGCGCAGATTCTCGACCTGCTGCGCAGGCTGCAAAAAGACACCGGCATGGCGCTGCTGCTCATCACGCACGATCTCGGTGTGGTGTCCGAAATGGCCGCGCGTGTTGCGGTGATGTATGCCGGACAGATTGTGGAGCAGGCGCCGCGCGCGCAATTCTTCGCTTCCCCCAGGCATCCCTACGCGCAAAAGCTGTTCGAGTCCGTGCCCACCCTGGGCAAGCGCGGTGCGCGCCTGGCGGTGATGCGCGGCAGCGTGCCGCCGCTGGTGCAGACCTTCTCCGGCTGCCGCTTTGCGCCGCGCTGCGATTTCGCCTGGCCGGCCTGCCGCGAGATGGCGCCGGAACTGATAGCCGCCGGGGAGGGCGCCAGCGTGCGCTGCCACCTTTACGATGATCGCTTCAGTAAGTCCGCTGCCGGAGCGGCGATCTCACGTGGCGGGGAAGAGGCACGACAGGCAGCGCCCTCCGCACCGGAGGAAGAACTGCTCGCGGTGAACGATCTCAAGGTCTATTTCCCCATCGAAAAGGGAATTTTCAAACACGTCTCCGGGTACGTGCGCGCGGTGGACGGTGTCTCGTTGCGCATCCGTGCCGGGCGCACGCTGGCGCTGGTGGGCGAGTCAGGCTGCGGCAAGACCACGGTGGGCAAGGGCATACTGCAACTCATCCGACCGACCGCGGGCAGCGTGCGCTTCGCGGGCACGGAACTCACTCAACTGCGCGGCGCGGCACTGCGCGCGCGCCGCGCCGATTTTCAGATCATCTTTCAGGATCCGTATGCATCACTCAATCCGCGCATGATGGTCGCCGACATCATCGAGGAAGGGATGATCGTGCAGGGCGTGGGAAAAACGGCGAACGAGCGCGCCGCGCGTATCGCGCAGGTGCTGGAGCAGGTCGGGCTGCCGCCGGAGGCCAGATACCGTTATCCGCATGAATTCTCCGGCGGGCAGCGTCAGCGCATCAGCATCGCGCGCGCCTTGGCGGTAAATCCGAAACTCATCATTTGCGACGAGCCGACCAGCGCGCTCGATGTCTCGGTGCAGGCGCAGATACTGAACCTGCTGAAAACATTGCAGGAGGAAACCGGCATCGCCTATCTGTTCATCACGCACAACATCGCGGTGGTGGAATATCTCGCCGATGAAGTGGCGGTGATGTATCAGGGCAGGATTGTCGAGCACGGCAGCGCGGAGCAGGTGCTGCGCAATCCGCAGCAGGAGTACACGCGTGCGCTGCTTGCCGCAGTGCCGAAGATCGCGGCACACAGTTAGCCGGGGAGTGATGCTTTGTAGGATGCGACTTGGGGGCTAGTCCTTCACGCGCAGCACGATCTTGCCGCGCGTATGCGCGCTTTGGATCAAGGCGTGTGCCTGCGCGGCCTCGCTCAAGGGCAGCACCTTTTCCACCACCGGGCTCACCTTGCCAGTGTCGATTAGATCGGCGATTTGGGTAAGTTGTGCTGAGTTCGGCTGCACGAAGACGTAGGCCGAGCGCCAGCCTTGTTGCGGCGCCTCTTCGGGCACGGTGAGCGCGAGGATGGAGACCAGTATGCCGCCCTTCTTCAAGATCTGCCACGAGCGTTGCTGCACTTCGCCGCCCACGGTGTCAAACACCATGTCTACGTCGCGCACGACTTTCTCAAATGGCATCTGGGTGTAATCAATCACTTCGGCGGCGCCGAGCACGCGTACGAAATCTGCATTGTGTGCGCTGGTGGTGGTGATGACGTGGGCGCCCTTCCAGTGTGCGAGCTGTATGGCGTAATGTCCGACTCCACCTGCGCCTGCGTGTATCAGAATCCTTTGCCCTTTTTCCAGCTTGCCCGCGTCAAACAGGGATTGCCATGCGGTGAGCGCAGACAAGGGCACGGCGGCGGCGTGAATGAAATCGAGCGACTTCGGTTTGAGTGCGATTTCACTCGCGCGCACCACGATGTATTCCGCGTAGGCGCCGTCACGCGCCATGTCGGGGCGCGCGTACACCGCATCGCCCGTGTTGAA
>JAURVQ010000047.1 GCA_030655395.1 Gammaproteobacteria bacterium
TGGCCTGCTGAAAGGTTCGCGACCAGAGTTGGGATTTAAAAAATCTAAAATGCGTGATTAGAACAGGGTCCATCGTTGTATAGCCATTTTCGAGATAATGCGCCAACCAACTGTGGGAGTAGTTGACATTGACAAGCTTAACTACCCCTTGCAAATGGCCATCATGATCGGTTTGACCCAGCATAGAGATGATGTATTCGCACGGAACAAGATTTTGAACTCGTAGCAGCAGGTGCTGCAACTCCTCATCCGTATTAACAGTTAGTGCATCGTGCGATAGTTCTAACAACTCAAGCAGTTCCTGTTTGGTAATATCTGAAGGCTTCAGCTTCATCTTCTCCGCTCCTTTTTTCTAGCAACCCCTGCATGAAATACAAGGCATATCCACTGCACTTACTTTCATGTTGAATCGCAATCCACTGCTGCATCACTAGTCTCACAAAAACTCTACAAGCCGGCAGGCGAGCGCCTATTATTATGCGCACGATGAAAAATATCTTTGACGCATAGCTGTTGGGCGAGAGGCAGCGCATAGCGCTGCCCAGTCATTAAAGCAACCATGAGACCCGATGCCTTTCGTGGCCATTAGTCCCTCAAACGCTACGGGAAACATCATACGGTTAATCACTCCCAGTCACTGGTGGATAGGCGCACCCAGAATCACATCAACGGCATTGAAGGCTTCTGGAGGTATGCTAAACATATCCTGTACAACTACCGGGGTGTGTCACAGTATCATTTCCCGATGTATCTTAAAGAAATCGAATACGGTTACAACCACTGAAAAGAGAATACGTTTCGCCAAAATTACCTTGTTTTTTGGTTAGTGACCATTTTCCCACACATAAGTGGGTACTACATGCGTGTGACAATGTAATACAGTAGGATCGATGCTTGTATATTCTGATGCATCGTAATGGTTGCGCCATGTCTGTGGGTAAGCACTGAAAATAAACTGGTAAGGCTGGAGCAAGGAAGTATTTACACGCACACCATAGAGAAAATGGTTGAAGCCCAATTCTTTGGATATCGTGGCGCAGGAACTGTGAAGGTCTGCTAAAGACTCGGCTTCAACCAGCGATTCATAACGTTCTAGATTGATCATGGTCTGGCTTCCCGTAAGCGGGTCTCACGAAACACCGGCCCGACGTTCTATGGCCTGCTTCGCATCCGCTCTGCCACAGCTCAACGAGTAATAACTGCCTGCACATAACTATAACTCATTGATAAAACAAAATAAACACTTGATGGGTGGGGCTGTCTGTCGACGTCCTGAACAGATCGACTGGAAGGCTCAGTGAGGCCGCGTCAGAAATGTAGGTCAGATCAAGCCTGTCCTGATGTTATCTAAGGGCGTACGGATCCGACGTACAATGTCAGGCTTGGAGTAAAGCCAACGATGCACTTACTTGCGCACAGATTGGGCCTGTTGTTTTTCTGCTGCATCGTCGTGGCAGCGGCGCAGGCATCTGTTGAGAAGCTGGCCTATCAGGAACAGGTCATCACTGTTGACGGTGAGCGCCGGGTCGCATGGGTGCCGCAGGGCTATCGGCTTGAGCTGCTGACCGGCGCGCTGGAGGGTCCGCGCCTGTTGACATTTTCCGGCAACGGCGATCTGTTCATCGGCTCCAAGTCCGGCAAGGTGTATCGTTTGCCGCCACCTTATACCGTTCCTCAGGTGCTGGTGACGCTGGGCGGCTATCCGCACAGTGTGGCGTTCCGGGCAAATGAAATTCTCATTGCCCGCACCGATGGTGTGTATCGTGCGCCCTATCGGCTCGATCAGGAAAAGCTGGCGCCCGATGTGGTGAAGTTGTTGACCGCCTTGCCCGGCGGTGGCGGGCACAACAGCCGCAGCGTGGGTGTCGGCCCGGACGGGCGGGTGTATGTGAGCCTCGGTATCAGCAGCAACTGCAGCGATCAATATCTCGATGAAGCTTATCCATTCAATGATCGCCGTGGCGGAATCATGGTGTTGCGCGAGGGCGGCGGCAAGGCGAGATGGGAGACCTATGCCTCGGGGCTGCGCAACGCCGTGGGGTTTGCCTGGCATCCGGCCAGCGGTGTGCTGTACGCGAGCAATAACGGCCCCGATCATTTGGGTTATGAGCAACCACCGGAGTATTTCAGCCGGATCGATGCCGGGTCGTTTCATGGCATGCCCTGGTTCCAGTACGACGGTCAGCGCATGCAGCGCGATGGCTGCATCGTGCGCGATCCGCCGCGGCCGATGCAGGATGTCGTGGCGCCGGTGGTGACCTTTCCATCGCGCAATGCGCCGATGGGCGTGACCTTTGTACCAAAGGGTGCGCTGGACAAGACGCTGGAGTTCGATGCCATTGTGGCGTTGCACGGTTCCTGGGGTACCCAACCCGATGGCGGCTTTTTCGGTGACGCGGCCACGCGGCGGCCGCCGAAGATCGTCGCCGTGCGATTTAAGGAGGGCCGGGCGCAGCGGGTGGATGATCTGGTCACCGGTTTTCAGTTGCAGGATGGCGAACGCTGGGCGCGGCCCGTAGGTGTGGCCATGGGTCCGGATGGCGCGCTGTATTTCACCAGTGATGGTGGCGTCCATGGGCTGTTTCGTCTAAAAAAGTACCCGTAGCCTCCTTTCACTGCAAAGGGATCCCATGCAACAACTTGAATTTAGACTGATCGGCGAATTTGTCGAGCTGAACCAACTGCTGAAATTGACAGGCGTTTGCGACAGCGGCGGCGCGGGCAAGATGCTGGTGGCTGGCGGCGGCGTGTCGGTGGATGGCAAGGCGGAGTTGCGCAAAACCTGCAAAATCCGCGCGGGCCAGGTGGTCAGCGTGGGTGATGTGCGCATCAGCGTGATGGCGGCCGAGTCCCCGCCGGGCTGACAACGGAAAAGCAGGGCGGCGTCAGTGAAAATGAGTCGCCGGGGTTTTCACCGTCGTCAGTTCGACCTCCACGGTGGTGTCCTTGTCGGCGACCCAAATCTGCCCCTCCTGAATCCTGCATTGCAACTGCATGTTGCGCTGCGCCAGCTTGGCCAAGGCTTGGCTGGTGTCCGCCGGCAGGTTCATGACGGTCAGGTTTTTGGCCCGTTCGAGGGTGCTGCTGTTTTGCTCCCACCAGATGTCGGCGCTGCGACCGCCATAGGTGTAGATGAATACCTGTCTGGCGCGGCCGCAGGCCTTGCGGATACGCTTTTCGTCGGGCTGGCCGACGTCTATCCAGGTTTCGATGTTGCCGGTTAAATCCTTGTGCCAGAGATCGGGCTCATCGTCGGCGCTCAGCCCTTTGCCAAAGACCAGTGCCTCGTGGGCGTGCAGGGCGAAGGCCAATAATCGCACCATCATGCGCTCGTCGGTTTCCGATGCGTGGCGGGCGAGGGTGAGTGCATGGTCGTGGTAGTAGTGACGGTCCATGTCGGCGATTTGCAGCTCGGTTTTGAAGATAGTTGCTTTAAGGGCCATCGTGGATTCACTCAGGAGACATAGAGCAAGAATACACTACTGTGGGGGTGCCTCTTGGGTAACGACCTTGGTTTACTCTGCCCCCGCCTCCTCAGCAGGGGTAGGGCGAGGGGGCGGTAATTCCCGGATGCCCTAAAATTGTTGTGGTTTTTTGCCCGGGGGGGGCGTAGAGTACGCACGTTGCAGTGCTCTCCTGTAGTCGGTTCGGTAGTTCCTCCAGTTTCCCCGGAAGCCACTCCCGCCACCTTACCTCAGGAACGAACTGCAAAAGATCGCAATTCAACTAATGAGGTATTTACGTGATTACAGGAACAGTAAAGTGGTTTAACGACGCCAAGGGTTTTGGTTTCATCACCCCCGACGACGGCAGCAAGGATGTATTCGTGCATCACTCTGCGATTCAGGGCGGTGGATTCAAGAGCTTGGCCGAAGGTCAGAAGGTGAAGTTTGACGTGGAGCAGGGCCCGAAGGGTCCGTCGGCGGCAAACGTTCAGCCCGCCTAAGATTCAAGCACTGCGCAAGCAGGTTTGTAACGAAGGCCCCGCCATCCGGTGGGGCCTTTTTTTTCATGGGGTTACACGGGTTTCCTCAGGTCAGTTAGCGTCACTCGATCCTGCCCATCATCGGATAATCAAAGAAGGATCAATGATCTAAAAGGATCCTTTTAGCAGCTTCTTTTTCTGGAACAGTATCATGATTTCTACCGCCAACATCACCATGCAGTTCGGGGCCAAGCCGCTGTTCGAGAATATCTCGGTCAAATTCGGCGACGGTAATCGCTATGGCCTGATCGGCGCCAACGGCTGCGGCAAGTCGACGCTGATGAAAATTCTCGGTGGCGATCTGGAGCCGACGTCGGGCAATGTCTCCGTCGATTCCAAGGAGCGCGTCGGCAAGCTGCGTCAGGATCAGTTCGCTTTCGAAAACTACACGGTGCTGGACACCGTGATCATGGGGCACGCCGAACTGTGGCGCGTGAAGCAGGAGCGCGACCGCATCTATTCGCTGCCGGAAATGAGCGAGGCAGACGGTATGAAGGTGGCCGAGCTGGAGCACGAGTTTGCCGAGCTGGACGGTTATACCGCCGAGGCGCGCGCCGGCGAATTGCTGATGGGCGTGGGCATTCCGGTGGAGCAGCACAGCGGCCTGATGAGCGCGGTGGCGCCGGGCTGGAAGCTGCGCGTGCTGCTGGCGCAGGCCTTGTTCGCCGACCCGGAGATACTGCTGCTGGACGAGCCCACCAACAATCTCGACATCAACACCATCCGCTGGCTGGAAGACGTGCTCAACGAGCGCGACAGCACGATCATCATCATCTCGCATGACCGCCACTTCCTGAATCGCGTCTGCACGCACATGGCGGATCTGGACTACGGCGAGCTGCGCGTCTATCCCGGTAATTACGACGAGTATATGACCGCCTCCACGCTGGTGCGCGAACAACTGTTGTCCGACAACGCCAAGAAAAAGAACCAGATCGCCGAGTTGCAGACCTTCGTCAGCCGCTTCTCCGCCAATGCCTCCAAGGCCAAGCAGGCGACCTCGCGCGCGCGGCAGATCGAGAAGATCAAGCTGGAAGACGTCAAGCCGTCGAGCCGGGTCAGTCCCTTTCTCCGCTTCGAACAGGAGAAAAAGCTCTACCGGCTGGCGCTGGAAGCGAAGCGCCTCTGCAAGAGCTTTGGCGAGGTCGCGCTGCTGCGTAATTTGAATCTGATGGTCGAGGCCGGCGAGCACATCGCCGTGATCGGGCCTAACGGTATCGGCAAGACCACGCTGCTGCGCACCCTGGTCGGTGAGCTGGCGCCGGACAGCGGCACGGTCAAGTGGTCGGAAAATATCAACATCGGTTATTTTGCCCAGGATCACGCCGCCGATTTTGCCACCGACATGAATCTGTTTGACTGGATGAGCCAATGGAAGAAAGAGCGCGACGATGAGCAGATGATACGCGGCATCCTGGGGCGGCTGCTGTTTTCGCAGGACGACATCGCCAAGTCGGTCAAGATCATCTCCGGTGGCGAGCAGGGACGCATGCTGTTCGGCAAGCTGATGCTGCAACAGCCCAACGTCCTGATCATGGACGAACCCACCAATCACCTGGACATGGAATCCATTGAGGCGCTCAATACGGCGCTGGAAAAGTATCCCGGTACCCTGATTTTCGTCAGCCACGACCGTGAATTCGTCTCGTCGCTGGCCACGCGCATCATCGAGCTGACACCGCAGGGCGTCGTCAACTTCAAGGGCAGCTACGACGATTACCTGCACAGCCAGGGCGTGGAGCTGGAAGCAGGAAAGACAGGGATGGCGGCACGCGCAAGTTAGTGATTTTTACATGGTTTGATGATATTTCCTCCCTCTCCCTGCGGGGAGAGCGCAGCGAGGGGGGCGAAGCCGATCGAGGGTGAGGGCATGGATGTGCGCCGACGCTACAAAATCGCACTCGCCTTCCTGACCCTGTACCTGGTGTGGGGTTCCACCTATCTGGCGATACGCGTCGGCGTGCATGATCTGCCGCCCGCGCTGTTTGCCGGTGTGCGCTTCGTGATTTCCGGTCTGCTGCTGGGCGTCTTTGCCAGGGTGAGCGGACAACAGTTTCCGCGTGCGCTGCGCGAATGGCGTTTGATCGCTGTCATGGGGATACTGCTGCTCGCGGGCGGCAACGGTCTGGTGGTGGTGGGCGAGCAGTGGGTGCCGTCCAACCAGGCGGCGCTGCTGGTGGCGACCACGGCCTTGTGGCTCGCGGCATTGGGCACGCTGGGGGCGCAGGGCCAGGCGCTGGGGCGCTACACTGTGGCGGGCCTGGCGGCGGGTTTTTTCGGCGTTGCGCTGCTGCTGTTCCCGAACGGAGAGAAGTTTTCATTCACCCATCTGGGCGGACAGTTCGTAATCCTGCTCGCCGCGCTGCTCTGGTCACTGGGCTCGATCTACGGCAAGCGTCAGCCGCAGAGCACGCCGCCGCTCATGTCCGCCGCCATGCAGATGCTGATTGGCGGGCTGTTCCTGTGCGGCGTTGGCGTGCTGGGCGGCGAGATCGGCGCATGGGTCTGGACCGTGCGCGGCTTGAGCGCACTCGCGTATCTCATCGTGTTCGGCACACTGGGATTTACCGCCTATATCTGGCTGTTGCACAATGTTGCACCGGCGCAGCTGGGTACTTACGCTTACGTCAATCCCGCTGTAGCAGTGTTGCTCGGCTGGTGGCTGCTGGACGAAACGCTGACCGATATGCAACTTATGGGCATGGGAGTAATCCTGATGGCCGTCATTGCAGTGAGCTTGTCGTCAAGCCCGAAAAGAATCTGATGTGATGTCACATATACCTTAAATTATATCCGAAGGAGATATTTATGAAGAAATCCCTGTTGTCCTGTGCAGTTTTGTTGGCCGTCTGGGTTACCCCCGCCCTGGCCGCGCCGCCGTTTGAGAAGTTGGACGTTAATAGCGACAAAACTATCAGCCAAAAAGAAGCTGAAGACTGGCGTCCGTTGGTCAGGGTGTTCGATCAGCTGGACAAGAACTGCGACGGCAAATTGCAAGTGATTGAATACGGCTACCTGTTGACCGGGAAAAAGGCGCCAGAGAAGTGTGCGGGTAAAACCCCCTCGGTCGTGAAGATAAAGTAACGGGGTTTAGCGCAGTCCCCGTGCGAGCGCGGATAATCACCGGTTGGCGCTGGCTGTGGCGCGCGGCATTGCTGTTGGGTGCGGCGGTGCTTGTCTATCAGCTATGGGTGTTTGCGCACATCTGGTATTGGGTGAGCCATAATCCGGCACAAAGCGCCTTTATGGAGCGGCGTCTTGCCGTAGCGCAGGAAAAAATCCCCAACGCAGCGCTTAGACATCAATGGGTGCGCTACGAGCGCATTTCTAACCACTTGAAACGCGCCCTGATTGCGGCGGAAGACGCCAAGTTCCTGGAGCACGAAGGCTTCGACTGGGAAGGCATACAAACCGCCTACGAAAAGAATCTAAAAAAAGGCAGGGTGGTGGCGGGCGGTTCCAGCATCAGTCAGCAGTTGGCAAAAAATCTTTTCCTGTCAGGCGAGCGCAGCCTGGTGCGCAAGGCGGAAGAGACGCTTATTACATTGATGCTGGAGGCGACCATGAGCAAGCGCCGCATCTTTGAGATTTATCTGAACGTGATTGAATGGGGCGACGGCGTGTTCGGTGCCGAGGCTGCGGCGCGACATTACTTCTCCACCTCGGCGGCGGCACTCAGCGCGGAACAGGCGGCATGGCTTGCCGCCATCGTGACCAATCCACGCTACTACGATACACACCGCGCCGCGCGCGGAGCACAGCGCAAGGCGGACATTCTGCTCACACGCATGAACGCGGCGCAGGTGCCGTAACTACTCAGGAGTCACAAAGTTTACGGTTACACTACTTTTAGGGTGCCTCCTGAGTAGAATCCCGTTTACCCTACCCCCACCCTGTCCCGCCCCCTAAACAAGGGGCGGGGACGCATCGGAAAGTGTAGTCTTGCGTATTGGATTAACAGTAAACACTGCACGAGAAATTACATACATGCCCCTCATCAGTCTCGATAAAGTTTCCACCGCCTTTGGTCATCACGCGCTGCTCGATCATACCGATCTCATCATCGAGCCCGGCGAGCGCGTCTGCCTCGTCGGCCGCAACGGCACCGGGAAGTCCACGCTGATGCAGATCATCGCCGGCACCATCCTGCCCGATGACGGTGTGGTATGGCGGCAGCCGGGATTGCGCATCGGCAGGCTGGCCCAGGATCTGGCGCTGGCGGAGGATCGCACGGTGTTCGATACCGTCGCCGAGGGGCTGGGCGATCTCGCTGCGGTATTGAGCGATTACCGCCGCACTCTGGTCCTGCTGGATCACAATCCCACGGATGCGCAACTGGAGCACCTGCACGAACTGCAACACCAGCTTGAAATCCGGGATGGCTGGCGCTTTCAGCAGCGCATCGACACCGTCCTCAGCCGTCTGGAATTGCCCGCCGACAAACTCGTCGGCGAACTCTCCGGCGGCTGGAAGCGGCGCGTCGCGCTCGCGCAGGCGCTGGTCTCCGAGCCGGATCTGTTGTTGCTGGACGAGCCGACCAATCATCTGGACATCGCGGCGATCACCTGGCTGGAGGAGTTGCTGCTGAATTTCAACGGCGGTCTGCTGTTCATCACCCATGATCGCAGCCTGCTCCAGCGCCTCGCCACCCGTATCATCGAACTTGATCGCGGACAGCTCACTTCCTGGCCGGGCGATTACCAGCATTATCTGCAAAAGAAACAGGAGATGCTCGCCGTCGAGGCGGATCATGCCGCCAAGTTTGACAAGAGACTCGCGCAAGAAGAGGTCTGGATTCGTAAAGGGATTCAGGCGCGGCGCACGCGCAACGAAGGCCGCGTGCGCGGTCTCTATGCCCTGCGCGAGGAGCGCGCGCGCCGCCGTACACAACCCGGACAGGCGCGCATCGCGCTGGACAGCGGCGCACTCTCCGGCAAGCTGGTGATCGAGGCGGAGGATGTCTGCAAATCCTATGACGGCAAAGCGGTGGTCAACAGTTTTTCCACGCGCATCATGCGCGGTGACCGCGTGGGCCTGATCGGCCCGAATGGAGCGGGCAAGACCACATTGCTCAAGTTGTTGCTCGGCGAGATTCCGCCCGACAGCGGGAGCGTGCGCCATGGCACCAAGCTGCAAGTTGCCTACTTCGACCAGTTGCGCGCCCAGCTTGACCCGGAGCGCACGGTGATCGAGAACCTGTCGCTCGGCGGCGACATGGTGACCATCAACGGTGCATCAAGACACGTCATCAGCTATATGCAGGATTTTCTGTTCTCTCCCGCCCGTGCCCGCTCGCCGGTCAAGTCGCTCTCCGGCGGCGAATGTAACCGGCTGCTGCTGGCGCGGCTGTTTACGCAACCCGCCAATCTGCTGGTGATGGATGAGCCGACCAACGACCTTGACATCGAGACACTGGAGTTGCTCGAAGAGTTGCTCGCCTCCTATGCGGGGACGCTGCTTCTGGTCAGCCACGACCGTACCTTTCTGGACAATGTGGTGACTAGTGTCCTGGTATTTGAGGGGGAGGGGAAAATTGCGGAATACGTCGGCGGCTACGCAGACTGGCAGCGCCAGAGCAAACAGCCGGGCACGATTACAACGCCGATCGAGCCCGTGCGTAAACCCGGCGCGAAGCTTCAAACCAGAACCGCCGCACGCAAGCCCAGCTATAAAGAGCAACGTGAACTCGAAACCGTGCACGCGCGCATCGAGACGCTGGAGGCCGAGCAGAAACACCTGACCGCCCTGCTGGCGCAACCCGACTTTTATCAGCGCGACAAGGCGGCCTTCCTCACCGCCACGCAGCAGCTTGCGGACATCGGGATGAATCTGCGTACAGCCTATGCGCGTTGGGAGGCGCTGGAAAAATCCGGAGATGAAACCTCATCTCCGGACGCACGTCGTTAGCTGTCCTGGTGGTAAGAAATAATCCGGTCGACTTCGTTTTTGGAACCGAGAATCACCGGCACGCGCTGGTGCAGATCAGCAGGCTGCATGTCCAGGATGCGCTCGCGCCCGGTGGTGCTCACGCCGCCCGCCTGCTCCACGATGAATGACATCGGATTGGCCTCGTACATGAGGCGCAGTTTGCCTGCCTTGCCGGGGTCTTTGGTATCCTTCGGGTACATGAACACGCCGCCGCGGATCAGGATGCGGTGTACCTCGGCCACCATCGACGCGATCCAGCGCATGTTGAAATTTTTCTTGCGCGGGCCTTCCACGCCGGCCAGACACTCATCCACGTAACGCTGTACCGGCGCTTCCCAGAAGCGCTCGTTGGAGGCGTTGATGGCGAACTCGTGGCTGTCTGCGGGAATTTTCATGCCGGGATGGGTGAGAATGAACTCGCCGATGTTCTGGTCGAGCGTGAAGCCGTTCACGCCGTGGCCGCTGGTGAGCACGATCATGGTGGAGGGGCCGTAGAGCGCGTAACCCGCGCACACCTGCTTCGCGCCGGCCTGCAGGAAGTCGCGCGCGGTCACGGATTCCTGCGACATCCCCTTGGGCGAGCGCAGAATCGAGAAGATGGTGCCCACCGAAATGTTCACGTCGATGTTGGACGAGCCGTCGAGCGGATCGAATACGAGCAGATACTTGCCCTTCGGATACTGACGCGGAATCTGATAGATATCGTCCATCTCCTCCGAGCCCATCGCGGCGAGGTGGCCCGCCCATTCGTTGGACTTGATGAAAATTTCGTTGGTGATGACGTCCAGTTTCTTCTGTGTTTCACCCTGCACGTTTTCGCTGCCCGCGCTGCCCTGGATGCCGATCAGCGCGCCCTTGTGCACCGCGTTGGAGATGACCTTGCAGGCCGTGACGATGTCGTTGAGGAGCGAACTGAAGTCGCCGCTCGCGCCGATCTGGCGCTGTTCTTCGATAATGAATTGGGTAAGGGTGGTGCCGTTGTGCATGGTTTTTCTGTCCAAGGTAGCTGTGAATTCAAGTAAGAATCATTGTGCGAGGCCGATCTCCAGCCAAGGAGGCCCACGATGCACACAACCAGAGAGTTTCCCGCGAGGCGTAACACCGAGGCGCGGCGCCGTATTTGCGCGCAAATCATACCATAATCTTGCGCCATCAGCCGCAACTTAAATTGCGCTTGCCGGGGTTCTGGTTTAATCTTGCACGCTCGCTGACACCGGCTTGAGCCTGTCCTGAGGTGCCATCGGATGGCCGCCGGTGCTGCGAGTAGAGTTGGGAGAGGTGTCCGAGCGGTTGAAGGAGCACGCCTGGAAAGTGTGTATACGGTAACCCCGTATCGCGGGTTCGAATCCCGCCCTCTCCGCCATAAATACGAGGGACTAGGGGCTAGGGAAAACCTAAACCCTAAAACCCTAACCCCTGCATTTCTAGTCCCTAGTATCCTAGCCCCTGTTTTATGGTGGCTTGCGTCGGTCCCCTCGCAACGACAGGCTGTGAACCCCGTCAGGCCCGGAAGGGAGCAGCGGCAGCAGCTTCGCTCGTGTGCCGGGGTGTGGCCGGCGCAGGCCGCCGCCTATAAACTCAGGAGACACACTAATGACGATACGTCATTAGTGTGTCTCCTGAGTAATACCGTGTTTACCCTACCCCCACCCTGTCCCGCCCCCTAAACAGGGGGCGGTGACGTAGCGGGAAGTGTAGCCTTACTTATGAGTTTATGAGTAACGCGAGACTGGAGGCCGGAAACCGGATAAAATTCGGGTACTCTGGCCTCTCATCCATACGCTATCCGATCTCATGAGTTATCAAGTCCTGGCCCGCAAGTGGCGCCCGCGCAATTTCGCCGAGACGGTGGGGCAGGAGCACGTGGTGCGTGCGCTCACTCACGCGCTCGACAATGATCGCCTGCACCACGCCTTTTTATTCACCGGCACGCGCGGCGTTGGCAAGACCACGCTGGCGCGCGTGCTTGCCAAGGCGCTGAATTGCGAGCAGGGCGTCAGCTCAACACCGTGCGGCACATGCAGTGCCTGCCGCGAGATCGACGAGGGGCGTTTTGTCGATCTCATCGAGGTGGACGCCGCCTCGCGCACCAAGGTGGAGGACACGCGCGAGCTGCTGGAAAACGTGCAATACGCGCCGACACGCGGGCGCTACAAGGTGTACCTCATCGACGAGGTGCACATGCTCTCCACCCACAGCTTCAACGCCCTGTTGAAGACCCTGGAAGAGCCGCCGCCGCATGTGAAATTCCTGCTCGCCACCACCGATCCGCAAAAACTTCCGGTGACTATCCTTTCGCGTTGCCTGCAATTCAATCTGAAGCGCGTGCCGGTGGATCTCATCACGCGCCAGATCGAGCATATCCTGCAGCAGGAGGGCACCGCAGGTGAGGCCGTGGCATGTAAGGCCATTGCACGTGCCGCGGATGGCAGCCTGCGCGACGCATTGAGCCTGCTCGACCAGGCCATCGCCTACGGCGGCGGTGCGCTGCGCGCGGCGGATGTGCACGCCATGCTGGGCAGCATCGAGCAGACGCATGTGTTTACCTTGCTGGAGGCGCTGGCTCACCACAACGCCCAGGCGCTGCTGGAGCGCGTGGACTTGCTGGCGCAGCACGCGGCGGATTTTGAGGGTGTGCTCGCCGATCTGCTCACGCAGATGCATCGTATCGCCCTGGCGCAGGTCATCCCGGATGCGGTGGACGACACTGCGGGCGACCGTGACGCCGTGCTCGCCCTGGCGCGCGCAATCGCACCGGAAGATGTGCAACTGTTTTATCAGATCGGCACACTGGGGCGGCGCGATCTACCGCTGGCGCCGGATGCGCAGAGCGGGTTCGAGATGATACTGCTGCGCATGCTCGCGTTCCGGCCCGTCTCCGCTACACAGACGCCGCCGGTCGCATCGAGCCCCGTACCCGTGAAGGCAACACCGGCCGCTCCTGCAACGCCTGTGCCGAAGGCAGGCGCACCGAAACCCGCGCAATCCGCCGCCAGCGGCGAGTGGGCGGAAATCATCGAAGCGCTCAAGCTTACTGGTATGACGCGGCAGCTCGCCGCGAACTGCGTGTTGCAGGGGCGCGAGGGCCCCGTCATGCGCTTGCTGCTGGATGCGTCGCAGGCGCATTTGCAGCGCAAGTCCGCCGAACAGCAGTTGCAACAGGCCTTGCAGGGTTATCTCGGCGCGCCGGTCAAACTGGAAATCAGCACCGGCACGCCGGAGCAAGAGACACCTGCGTTGGCGGAGGCGCGCGTGCAAAACGATCGCCAGCAGGCGGCGCTTCAGGCCGTCGAGAGCGACGCCACCGTGCAGGCGCTGTGCGCAACCTTCAATACGCGTGTCCAATCCGACGCCGTGCGTGTGATAGAAAAATCAGAGTGAGTTGAGGGAAGGGAAAGACGATGAAAGGTGGTCTCGGCGGTATCATGAAGCAGGCGCAGCAGATGCAGGCCAATATGCTGAAGGCGCAGGAAGAACTCGCGGCCATGGAAGTGACGGGCGAGTCGGGTGCGGGGCTGGTGAGCGTGGTGATGAACGGACGCCATGATGTGAAGCGCGTGCACATCGACGCCAGCCTGTTGCAGGACGACAAGGAAATTCTCGAGGACCTGCTGGCCGCAGCGGTGAACGATGCCGTGCGCAAGATCGAGCAGGTCACGCAGGAAAAATATGCCGGCATGACCGGCGGGCTCGGCCTGCCGGGCGGCTTCAAGCTCCCCTTTTAGCCGCATAGCTATTGGCATGGCACAAGATTCCCTGATCAATGAATTGATTCAGGCACTGCGCTGCCTGCCCGGCGTCGGCCCGAAGTCGGCACAGCGCATGGCGTTTCATTTGCTGGAGCGCAATCGCGCGGGGGCGCGCGCATTGGCGCAGGCGCTCACGGCGGCGATGGACAACATTCATCACTGCGCCTCGTGCCGCAGCCTGAGCGAGAGCGAGTTGTGCCGCTTGTGCGCCGACCCGAGGCGTGACCGCAGCCTGCTGTGCGTGGTGGAGACGCCCGCCGATGTGCTCGCGGTGGATCGCGCCACGGACTACAAGGGGCTGTATTTTGTGCTCATGGGCCATCTCTCGCCGCTCGACGGCATCGGGCCGAACGAACTCGGTCTCGACAAGCTCGCGGCGCGCTTCGACAGCGGCGGTATCACGGAGGTGATCCTGGCCACCAACCCCACCGTGGAAGGCGAGGCCACGGCGCACTACATCAGCGAACTGGCGCGTACGCGCGGCATCCGGCCCACGCGCATCGCGCACGGCGTACCCTTGGGCGGCGAGCTTGAGTACGTTGACAGCGGCACCTTGTCACATGCCTTTAGCGGGCGACGCGACATTTAATCTGCGGATCACATTACGCCAATAATTTTTCCAGCGTGCGCTCGTAGATGGCGCTCAATGCGTCGAGCTCATCAATCTTCACGCGCTCGTTGAGCTTGTGGATGCTCGCATTGACCGGGCCGAGTTCCAGCACCTGCGCGCCGGTGGGGGCGATGAAGCGCCCGTCCGAGGTGCCGCCGGTGGTGGAAATGTCGGTGTCGATACCTGCGATTTCCTTGATCGCCTTGCGCGCGGCGTCGACCAGTTCGCCTTTGGGAGTGAGAAACGGCTGGCCGGACAGGCGCCAGTCGAGGCCGTAGCGTAGCGTGTGCTTGTCCAGTATCGCGTGTACGCGCTGCTTTATTTTTTCCGGTGTGAGTTCGGTGGAAAAACGGAAATTGAATACGACTTCAAGGTCGCCCGGAATCACGTTATCCGCGCCGGTGCCTGCGTGGATATTGGAAATCTGGAACGTGGTAGCCGGGAAAAACTCGTTGCCCTGATCCCATTGCGCCGCGCACAGTTCAGCGAGCGCAGACGCGGATAAATGCACCGGATTGGCGGCGAGATGCGGATACGCGACGTGACCCTGCGTGCCGTGCACGATGAGCTTGCCGGTGAGTGAGCCGCGCCGGCCGTTTTTGACGGTGTCGCCGACGGTGTTCACGCAGGTCGGCTCGCCGATCAGGCACCAGGTAATTTTTTCGTGGCGCGCCTCCAGATGTTCGACCACCTTTACTGTGCCGTCTATGCTGGGGCCTTCTTCGTCGCTGGTGATGAGAAGCGCGATAGAGCCGGGATGTCTGGGATGTTGCGCCACAAAACGCTCTATCGCGGTCACCATCGCGGCAATGCCGCTCTTCATGTCCGCCGCGCCGCGCCCATACAGATAACCGTCGCGCAGCGTGGGCGTGAAGGGGTCGGAGTGCCATTGATCGAGCGGCCCGGTGGGCACCACGTCGGTGTGCCCGGCGAAGGCAAACAACGGTGCTTCGTTGCCGCGCCGCGCCCACAGATTGTCCACCATGCCGAAACGCAGGTGCTCGACCTTGAAGCCGAGCGGCGCCAGGCGCTGCGCGATCAACTGCTGGCAGCCCGCGTCGTCGGGCGTGAGCGAGCGGCGCGTGATGAGGTCTTTCAATAATTCAAGTGTGCTGGACATTATGTTTTCTTAGTTAAGAGACATTGGTAATTGGTTTCGGTAAAACCGGCGTGATATTTCCTTCCCGCCACCAGTACCGGGCGTTTGATGACAGTGGGGAAAGCCAGCATCAGGGCCTTGGCCTTTTTCTCGGTGAGGGCGCTCTTGTCCTTGTCCGGAAGTTTGCGCCACGTCATGCCGCTCTTGTTGAGCAGTGTTTCCCAGCCCAGCTTGTCGATCAGGGTTTGCAAGGTGGCGTCGTCGAGGCCGTCCTTGCGGAAATCGTGAAACTTATATTCCACATTGCGCTGCTCCAGCCAGGCGCGCGCCTTTTTCACCGTTGAGCAATTGGTGATACCGTACAATGTGGTCATTCAGATATCCCGCAACAATTCATTGATGCCGACCTTGCTGCGTGTTTTTTCATCGACCTGCTTCACAATCACCGCGCAGTACAGGCTGTAGCTGCCGTCCTTGGAGGGCAGATTGCCCGATACCACCACGGAACCGGCCGGGATGCGGCCGTAGCTGATTTCGCCCGTCATGCGGTTAAATATTTTGGTGCTCTGGCCGATGTACACGCCCATCGAGATCACCGCGCCTTGTTCCACAATCACACCCTCGACGACCTCCGAGCGCGCGCCGATGAAGCAGTTGTCCTCGATGATGGTCGGCCCGGCCTGCACCGGTTCCAGCACGCCGCCGATGCCGACGCCGCCGGAGAGGTGTACGTTCTTGCCGATCTGCGCGCAGGAGCCGACGGTGGCCCAGGTGTCCACCATGGTGCCGGAGTCGACGTACGCGCCGATGTTGACGTATGACGGCATCAGCACCACGCCGGGAGCGATATACGAGCCCTTGCGCGCCATCGCGGGCGGCACCACGCGCACGCCGCTTTGCTTGAAGCGCGCCGCGTCGTAGGTGCTGAATTTGCCCGGCACCTTGTCATAGTACGCGCTGTAAGCGCCCTTGATGAACTGGTTTTCCTCGATGCGAAACGACAACAGCACCGCTTTTTTCACCCACTGGTTGACCACCCAGGCGCCGTTGTTTTTTTGCGCGACGCGCAGCGTGCCGGCGTCGAGCTGGTCGAGGGTTGCGTACACGGCCTCCTTGAGGCGCGCATCCGCATTCTGCGGCGTGATCTCCGCGCGCCGCTCAAAGCCTTGTTCGATGATGTCCTGCATGCTGCTCATGTTATTTTATTCTCCAAGTTCAAATTACAGGCTGCGCATTACTCATATGTCAGTAAGTTAAGACAACACTTCCCGCCACGTCCCCGCCCCTTGTGTAGGGGGCGGGATAGGGTGGGGGTAGGTAAAACAGTGTATTTACTCAGGAGTCACATTATTAACGTTGTAGCCTTATTGCTGACTCCTGAGTAAATCGCGGATGCGTTGCGCGGCCTCGATACATTCCTCTTTTTCGGCCACCAGCGCAATGCGCACGTAGTTCTGCCCCGGATTAATGCCGTGCGCCTTGCGCGATAAAAAACTTCCCGGCAGCACGGTGACGTTGGTGCGCGCATAGAGTTCGCGTGCGAACTCCTGGTCGTCGATGGGCGTGGGCAGCCAGAGACAGAAGCCGCCCGCGGGGCGTTGCGCGTCGATGACCGGCGCCAGCACGTCGATCACCGCGTCAAATTTTTTGCGGTACTGTTTGCGATTCTCCTTGACGTGTTTTTCGTCGCGCCACGCCTTCACGCTCGCGGCCTGTATGTAGAGCGGCATGGCGCAGCCGTGATAGGTGCGGTAGAGCAGGAATTTCTCGATGATGCGCGCGTCGCCGGCGACAAACCCGGAGCGCATGCCCGGCACGCTGGAGCGCTTGGACAGGCTGTGAAAGACCACGCAGTGACGATAGTCATCGCGCCCCATGCGGGCGGCGACCTCCAGCAGGCCCGGCGGCGGCTGATCTTCGCTGGCGTAGATTTCCGAGTAGCATTCGTCGGCGGCGATGACAAATTCATATTTGTCGGCGAGCTGAATCAACTGCTCCAGTGCGGCATGATCCAGCACCGCGCCGGTGGGGTTGCCCGGTGAGCAGATGTATACCATCTGGCAGCGTTTCCAGGCCGACTCCGGTACCGCATCGAAACGGGGAGCCAGGCCGGTTTGCGGTGTCAGGTTCAGGAATCGCGGCTGCGCGCCCGCCAGCAGCGCCGCGCCCTCGTAAATCTGGTAAAACGGATTCGGCATCAGCACCAGCGGCTTGGACTGGCGGTCGACGACGCACTGGGCGATGGCGAACAGCGCTTCGCGCGTGCCGTTCACCGGCAGCACGTGGCGCTCGGCATCAATGCTTTGCGGGTTCAGATGAAAGCGCCGCACCAGCCAATCCGTAATCGCCTGGCGCAGCTCCGTGGTGCCGCGTGTAGTGGGGTAGCTCGACAGTGCACCCAGATGTGCGCGTATCTCCTCGGCGATGAACGCCGGCGGCTTGTGTTTCGGCTCGCCGATGGACATCACGATGGGCGTTATGTCGCGCGGCGGGCTGATGCCGGCCTTGAGCTGGTTCAGGCGCTCGAAGGGATAGGGCAGGAGTGTAGAGAGGTCGGGGTTCATGGGCGATGCTGAAGTCGGTGCGTCATGGTGTGTTGTAGTATAAAGTTTCAGTCGATGCCATCCAATCGCAACCTTACCATCTTACCAGTATCGGCGCTGTTGCTGGGCGCGACGCTGTGGGGCGTACTCTGGTATCCGCTGCGCCTGCTGGAGGAGCAGGGCCTGTCCGGGTTGTGGTTGACGCTGATTGTCAATGCCGTCGCCTGCCTTGTGGGCCTGCCATGGCTGTGGCAGAGATGCGCCGAACTCAAGCGCCACCCCTGGTTGCTGCTCGTGCTCGCTCTGGCCACGGGCCTGTGCAATACCACGTTCGTGCTGGCGGTGATTGACGGCAATGTAGTCCGCGTGCTCCTGTTGTTCTATCTGTCACCGCTGTGGGTCTCGCTGCTGGGTTGGGCGGTGCTGGGTGAACGCGTGTCCGCGCGCGCCAGTGGACTGCTCGCCGTTGCCATGGCGGGTGCGCTCATCATGCTATGGGACGGCGCTGCCGGCGTGTTCTGGCCGCACGGACGTGTGGATATCCTGGCACTGCTATCGGGCTTTACGTTCGCCCTGTCGAATGTGCTGATACGCAAGCTGCAACGGATTTCAGTGCCGGTGAAAACGATCTCGTCGTGGGCCGGCGGGGTACTGGTGGCGGCGCTGTGGCTGCTGTTTAGCGCGCAACCGCTGCCGCAGGTGTCATCCATTGCACTGATTTACGCCATCGCGCTGGGTGCCTGCGGCATCACGGTAATGACTCTCGCGGTGCAATACGGCGTGACGCGCATGCCGGTGCAGCGCTCGGCGGTGATTTTGCTGTTTGAGCTGGTTGTAGGCGCAGTATCAGCCGCATGGCTGGCGGGCGAAACAGTGCAGACGCACGAATGGCTGGGTGGGGCGTTGATTGTACTGGCGGGCTATCTTTCTGTGAGAGGCGCGCCAAAGTAGATCAGTTCACAAATGATGTATGGTTTTGCACCACCATTCAATTCAGCTGCTTTATTTATGTAAATCAATATAACGCAGGATAGTTGTTTGCAGATGCGCTTGCTGGTCGTTGCTCAGCGGCTGGTTGTCACGGTTGGTGATGTAAAAAATATCTTCCGCGCGCGCGCCGAGGGTGGCGATTTTGGCGTTTTGCAGACGCACGTTGCATTCCACGAGTGCCTTGGCGATAGAGGAGAGCAGGCCTGGACGGTCGGCGCTGATGACTTCGAGTACGGTGCGCCGGTTGCGTGCATCGTCGGTGTAGGTGATCCGGGTCGGCACGTTGAAGTGCTTGAGTTGACTGCGGGTGCGACGTGAGACGGGAGCAATCTCGCCTTGCGCCAGCGTGTGTGCCAACGCGCGCACGATCTCCTGCATGCGCTGCGGCTGTGTCACCGGTGCGCCGGACTCTTCCAGTACGCGGTAGGTATCCAGCGTGTAGCCGTTTTGCGCCGTGATGATGCGCGCATCGACGATGGTCAGCGCCATCTGATCCAGTGTGGCGGTGGTGAGTGCGAACAAACGATCCTGGTCGCGTGTGTAGAGAAACAGTTCGGTGCCGCGCTGATCGCTGTGGCGAATCAGCAGCAGCGGGGCATCGGTCACGCCCGCGCGCACCACGGCCTCGGTATGCCAGGCGATTTCGTCGGCTTCGTGGCGCAGAAAATAATCGTCGCCGAGGTCGCGCCAGAAATCAGCGACCGCGCCCTCGTCCACGGCGTGTGCGCGCAGCAAGTCGCGCGCCTCGGCCTGCGTTGCGCGGATGCGTTCGGCCTGGTCGAGGGGGTTCTCCAGCCCGCGCCGCAACGCGCCCGCGGCGGCGCGATAAAGCTCGCCCAGCAACGCGCCCTTCCAGCTGTTCCAGAGCGTGGGATTGGTGGCGCGGATATCGGCCACCGTCAGCAGATACAGATAATCGAGATGGGCGCCGTCGCGTACCACGGACGCAAAGCGGGTGATGACTTCAGGGTCGTTGATGTCCTCGCGCTGCGCGGTGCTCGACAATATCAGATGGTGCTTGACCAGCCACGCCACCACGCGCGCATCGTACGCGCTCATGCCGTGGTGCAGGCAGAACGCGAGCGCCTCCTCGGCGCCGAGCGCGGAATGATCGCCGCCGCGCCCCTTGGCGATGTCGTGAAACAGGCCGGCGAGATACAGAATTTCGGGTTTCGGCAGGCGCTGGAAAATCTCGCTGCACAGGGGAAATTCACGCGCAAACTCCGGCAGTGCGAAACGCCGCAGGTTGCGCAGCAGGAATAACGTATGTTCGTCCACGGTATAGACGTGAAACAGGTCGTGCTGCATCTGCCCCTCGACCTCGCCGAAGGCGGGTAGATACGCCCCCAGCACGCCGTAACGGTGCATGCGCCGCAGCTCGTGCATGATGCCGTGAGGTTGACGCAGCAATTCCATGAACAGCATGCGGCAGCGCAGGTCGGCGCGGAACGCCGCGTCGATCAGATAGCGGTGATCGCGGATCAGGCGGATGGTGGCGGCATGTACGCCTTTGAGATGCGGGTGCTGTGCCAGCAGCAGGAAAATTTCCAGCAAGGCGAACGGATAACGCTTGAAGACGTCCGGGTGTGCGGCCTCGATGACGTCGTTGCGTATCTGAAAGCGTTTGTTGAGCGGGATGGCTTCCTCGTTGTGACCGGCATAGAGAATACTCTCCTGAAAATGCTGCAACAGCATTTCATTCAGACGGCCGAGTTCCATGACGGTGCGGTAGTAACGTTTCATGAATTGTTCGACGGCGAGCCGGTGTTCGTCGGCGCGGTAACCGAACTGCTCGGCCAGTGTGCGCTGATGGTCGAACAGCAGGCGATCCTCGCACCGCCCGGTGAGGAGGTGGAGCGCAAAGCGGATGCGCCACAGAAATTCGCGGCCCTCGTTTAACAGGCTGTATTCGCTCTCGGTGAGGAATCCGTGCGCGACGAGATCATGCAGGTCGGCGGCGCCGAAGTGGCGCAAGGTGATCCAGGCGATGGTCTGGATGTCGCGCAGGCCGCCGGGGCCATCCTTGATGTTGGGCTCCAGGTTGTAGGCGGTGTCGTGATATTTGTGATGCCGCCGTATCTGCTCGTCGTATTTGGCCTTGAAGAATTCGCGCAGCGGCCAGAGCGTCTGCGGACCGGTGGCGTCACGCAGCGCATCGAGCAAACGCGGCGGCCCCGCCAGAAGACGCGCCTCCATCAGGCTGGTCATGATGGTGACATCCTGTGCCGCTTCGTGCGCGCATTCCGCAACGGTGCGCACGCTGTGCGCGACGGCAAGACCGGTGTCCCACATCAACTGGATGAAATGTTCGATGCCGCTGCGGACGGATTCCGAGGGTGCGCGGTCAAGCAGGATGAGCAGATCGATATCGGAACCGGGGTGCAGCTCGCCGCGCCCGTAACCGCCGACGGCGATCAGCCCCGCCGGCTCGGCGTCCGTGGGCATCAAGGTGCTCCAGGCGCGCAACAGCAGCCGGTCGATGAACTCCGTGCGTGCATGCAGGAGATGAACTACCGGTGTGTCGGTAGCCGCCCCCGCGCTAAAATCCTCGCGCAGTTTTTGAGCCAATCGCTTGAGCAGCGCGCGCAACGCGGCAGGTGAGAGTTCAGCGTCGGCGAGCGCGTGTGCCAGCTCTGCGCTGGTGGACAGTGTCTGCGCCGGGAGCGGATTCATCGGCGTTGCTCAGAGGTCTTCGCCCGGACGCCGGGTAAGCACCTCGAAGCCGGTGTCGGTGACGAGGATGGTGTGCTCCCATTGCGCCGAAAGACTGTGGTCCTTGGTCACCACGGTCCATTGATCGGGCAACAGCTTCACGTGACGTTTGCCGGCGTTGATCATGGGCTCGATGGTAAACGTCATGCCCGGCTCCAGCATCATGCCCGTGCCGGGGCTGCCGTAGTGCAGCACCTGCGGCTCTTCGTGAAACACGCGCCCGATGCCGTGGCCGCAGTATTCGCGCACCACCGAGCAGTGGTTCGCCTCGGCGTGGCTCTGGATGGCATGGCCGATGTCGCCCAGGCGCACACCGGGTTTGACCTTCTCGATGCCGATGCCCATGCACTCGTAACTGATGCGTGTCACGCGCTTGGCGATCACGGACGGCTCGCCGACGAAAAACATCTTGCTGGTGTCGCCGTGGTAGTCGTCCTTGATGACGGTGATGTCGATGTTGACGATGTCGCCGTCCTTCAATATGCGCTCGCCGGGGATGCCGTGGCACACCTGGTGGTTCACCGAGGTGCAGATCGATTTGGGAAAGCCGTGATAGTTGAGCGGCGCGGGGGTCGCCTGCTGTACGTTGACGATATAGTCGTGGCAGATGCGGTCAAGCTCGCCGGTGGTGATGCCGGGCTGCACGTGCGGGCGAACCATGTGCAGCACGTCGGCGGCGAGCCGGCCTGCGATGCGCATCTTTTCAACTTCGGCGGCAGTTTTGATGGTGACGGTCATATGATGGGCGCCTCTAAAAAAGCGTCTTTTGCTTCAATACTGCGTTGCAGCTTGTCTCCGCTGCTCACATACTGGCGTGTATGCTGCGCTGCTCGCCTGCGCTGCGCCTTGTCTTGAAGCAAAATCCATCATTTTTAGAGGCACCCATTATAGTTTCTGGTACAATAGTCGCGCTTTAATAGCAGCACACTACACACATGCACCGTTATCCGGTCAGCGGGGTGCCATCTGGCGAATCGCCAGGGGTTCGCTGCCGGGGCGCATGGAGGATCAACCCAACTGAGGAGTATACAACATGGCAAATGTGACCATGCGTCAAATGCTGGAGGCCGGCGTACATTTCGGCCACCAGACCCGTTACTGGAACCCCAAGATGGCTCCCTACATCTTCGGCCAGCGCAACAAGATACACATCATCAATCTCGAATCCACCCTGCCGCTGTACAACGACGCGATGAATTTCATCAGTCGTATGGCGGCGAACCGCGGCACCATCCTGTTCGTGGCCACCAAACGCGCGGCGCAGGAAATTATCGCCGAGGAGGCCAAGCGCTGCGGCATGCCGTATGTGGATCAACGCTGGCTCGGCGGCATGCTCACCAATTTCAAGACCGTGCGCCAGTCCGTCAAGCGCCTCAAGGATCTGACGGCGATGAGCGACGACGGCAGCTTTGACCGCATCAACAAAAAAGAGGCCCTGCTGCTGACGCGCGAACGCGACAAGCTGGAGCGCGCCCTGGGCGGTATCAAGGACATGGATCGCATTCCCGACGCCCTGTTTGTGATTGACGTCGGCAGCGAGAAGATCGCCGTGAGCGAGGCGGGCAAACTCGGCATCCCGGTGCTCGGCATCGTGGATACCAATAACGATCCGGACGGCGTCGATTACATGGTGCCCGGCAACGATGACGCCATCCGCGCCATCCAGCTTTATGCGCGCGGCGCCGCCGACGCAGTGCTCGAAGGCCGCAGCTCGGCCCCGGCGTTTGCGGTGTCCGCTGATGAGTTCGTGGAGATGAGCGACACCGGCGCACCCGCCGCAGACAAGCGGCCTGCCCGCAGCCCCGCTGCCGCGAAGAAACCGGCCAGGAAGGCCGCGCCGGACAGGGCTAAAGAGGGTGCGGAAGGTGGCGCCGCAGCGAAGACGGTGGCGGTGCGCAAAAAGACTGCGGCCAAACCCGCCGGCGCGAGCAAGGCCAAGAAGACCTCTTAACCGAACAGTAATCAGGATACAGACTATGGAAATTACAGCCGCGCTCGTCAAGGAGCTGCGTGAGCGCACCGGCTCCGGCATGATGGAGTGCAAAAAGGCGCTGGTCGAGGCCAAGGGTGACATCGATGCGGCAGCGGAGGCCATGCGCAAGAGCGGTGCGGCCAAGGCCGACAAGCGCGCGGGCAGGATTGCGGCCGAGGGCGTCATCGTGATCGAGACCGACGGCAAACGCGCCGCGCTGGTGGAAGTGAACTGCGAGACCGACTTCGTCGCGCGCGGTGACGAGTTCAGGCACTTTGCGCAGGCGGTGGCCCAGCGCGCATTAAAGAGCCAGCCGTCCGGTGTCGAGGCGTTGCTTGCGTTGCCGCTTAAAGACGGCGACAGCGCTGATATCAACACGGTGCGTCAAGAGCTCATTGCCAGGATCGGCGAGAACATCAGCGTGCGCCGCTGCGCGCATTTTGCAACGGCAGGCCACATCGGCGCCTATCTGCACGGTAATCGCATTGGTGTGGTGGTGGAGATTGAGGGTGGTGATGCCACGCTGGCCAAGGACATCGCCATGCACATCGCCGCCGCCAAGCCGGTGTGCGTGTCGCCCGCCGACGTGTCCGCCGAACTGGTCGCCAAGGAAAAGGAAATCTTTGCCGCGCAGGCCGCCGACAGCGGCAAGCCCGCCGCCATCATCGAAAAAATGGTGGATGGCCGCATCAAGAAGTTTTTGGCCGAGGTCACGCTGCTGGGTCAGCCGTTTGTGAAAAATCCCGACCTCAGCGTGGAAAAATTGCTGGAGCAGGCCAAGGCCAGGGCGATTCGCTTCGAGCGGTTCGAAGTGGGCGAAGGCATCGAAAAGAAATCCGGTGACTTTGTCGCCGAGGTGATGGCGCAGGCGCGCGGAGCTTAGCACTCATGCCGCCCACAGCGAAAAAGCCGGCCTATCAGCGCATACTGCTGAAACTGAGCGGTGAGGCGCTGATGGGGGGCGGTGACTACGGCATCGAGCCCGCAGTGCTCATCCGTGTGGCCGATGAGGTGCGTGCGGTGGTCGGCCTCGGCGTGCAGGTGGCGCTGGTCATCGGCGGCGGCAATATCTTTCGCGGCGCGGGGCTGGCCGCAAACGGCATGGATCGCGTGACCGCCGACCAGATGGGCATGCTCGCCACCGTCATCAATGCGCTGGCGATGCAGGATGCCCTGGAGCAGCGCGGCATGCAGGTGCGCGTGATGTCGGCGCTCAAGATGAACCAGATTTGCGAGGACTACATCCGCCGCCGTGCGGTGCGTCACTTGGAAAAGGGCCGCGTGGTGATACTCGCCGCCGGCACCGGCAACCCGTTTTTCACCACCGATTCCGCCGCCAGCCTGCGCGGCATCGAACTCGGCGTCGATCTCGTGCTCAAGGCGACCAAAGTGGACGGCGTCTATTCGGCTGATCCCGTCAAGCACAAGGATGCGGAATACTTCAAGCGCCTCAGCTATGACGAGGTGATCGATCGCAAACTCATGGTGATGGATGCAACGGCGATAGTTTTGTGCCGCGATCACACCATGCCGTTGTGTGTGTTTAACATGACCAAGCCCGGCGCGCTGATGCGCGTGGTGCTGGGTGAGGATGAAGGTACTCTGGTGGGGGCTGATCATGATAAATGACGTCACAAAACAGGCCACGGCGCGCATGGTGAAGAGCATCGAGGCGCTGAAACAGGAGTTCGCAAAATTGCGCAGCGGACGTGCGCACCCCAGTCTGCTCGATCATGTGCAAGTGCCTTATTACGGTAATGACGTACCGCTGAGTCAGGTGGCGAGCGTCAATGTGGCGGACGCGCGCATGCTGGTGGTGACGCCGTGGGAAAAGACCATGGTGCCCGCCATCGAGAAGGCGATACTGACTTCCAATCT
This sequence comes from Gammaproteobacteria bacterium, assembly GCA_030655395.1. Lineage (GTDB taxonomy): Bacteria > Pseudomonadota > Gammaproteobacteria > SURF-13 > SURF-13 > JAQBXX01. Next base: position 25,467 of record JAURVQ010000047.1, read on the forward strand.
GGGGCTGAATCCTGCCACCTCCGGCGCGGTGATACGCGTGCCGCTGCCGGCGCTTACCGAAGAGCGCCGGCGCGACATGCTGAAGGTGGTGCGTGCCGAGGCCGAGACCGCGCGTGTGTCGGTGCGTAACATCCGCCGCGATGCGAATACCGAGGTCAAGCACCTGCTCAAGGAAAAAAAGATTTCACAGGACGAAGAGCGGCGCGCCGAGGAAGATACGCAAAAACTCACGGACAAGCACATTGCCGAAATCGACAAACTGCTGGCGGAAAAAGAAAAGGAATTGATGGAGGTCTAAATACAGAGAAAAGAGGCAAGAGAAAAGAGAAAAGTTAAGGCAGTGAAGCAAATAGTAGCTGGATGTTATCTTCTTCTTTTCTCTTGCCTCTTTTCTCTTGTATCTTTCTAAAATGCACTCGTCCTCTACAGCGAACCGCACCCTGACATCTGCCGCCGGTGTCCTTCCTTATCATATTGCCATCATCATGGACGGCAACGGCCGCTGGGCGGTACAGCGACATCTGCCGCGCAGTGCCGGACACAAGGCCGGTACCGACGCGGTGGATGCCGTGGTGCGGGCAAGCGTCAAGCGCGGCATAGGCGTGCTCACCCTGTTTGCCTTCAGCAGTGAAAACTGGTCACGTCCGCAGACCGAGGTCAGCCTGCTGCTCGACCTGTTTCTGCGCGCCCTGCAAAGCCGTATCCAGGAATTGCACCGCAACAATATCCGCCTGCGCGTGATCGGCGAGCGCGCGGCGTTCTCCGTCAAGTTGCAGGCCCAGATTACCGCCGCGGAAGAGTTGACGCAGGCCAACACCGGCCTCGTTCTCAATATTGCCGCCAATTACGGTGGACGCTGGGACATCGTGCAGGCCGCGCGCCAAATTGCACAGCGCGTGGAGCGCGGCGATCTCCCTGCGACGGCGATTGACGATGCAGTGTTCGCCTCCCATCTTTCGCTCGCCGGGTTGCCGGAGCCGGACCTGTTCATACGCACCGGCGGCGAGCAGCGCATCAGCAATTTTCTGCTCTGGCAGTTGGCGTACACGGAGCTGTATTTTACCGATGTGCTGTGGCCGGACTTCGACGCGGCCGCGTTTGATCTGGCCCTGAGCGCCTACGCCCAGCGTCAGCGCCGTTTTGGGCGCGTGAGCGAGGGTGACACCGTAGCGAACGAGCAGCAGGCCACGGGTGCTTAAGGCGCGCCTGCTCACCGCGGCGGTGCTGATTCCCCTGGTGGTGTGGGGCACCCTCGCGTTGCCCACACTCTGGTTTTCCCTGCTGATTGCACTGGTGGTGGCGCTCGGCGCGTGGGAATGGGCGGCGCTCGCCGGTCTTGCTTCGCGCGCCATGCGTGGTCTCTATGTGGTGCTCATGTTGCTGGCGCTGTGGGGCCTATACTATCTTCCTGCGGTCTGGGTGCTGGCCGCGGCCACGCTGGGCTGGTGCACGGCGGCAGTGATCCTGGTGCGCTACCCTGCGGGCGCGGCGCTTTGGTCCGGGGTGGGGTCGGGGGTGGGCATGGCCGCAATCGTCGGAGTCTGGGTGCTCGCGCCGGCGTGGTTTGCCCTGACGCACCTGCATGCCGCTGCACCACAAGGGCCGTATTGGGTGCTGTTTCTCATGGTGCTGGCGTGGGTCGCCGACAGCGCGGCCTATTTCAGCGGCAAGCGCTGGGGCACGACCAAGCTCGCTCCCCATATCAGCCCCGGCAAGACCTGGGCCGGGGTGTGGGGCGCGCTCGCGGCCACGCTGCTGATCGCGCCGGCCGGTGGCATAGCCTTTGAGTTCTCCGGCTACCGGCTGTGGTTGTTCATAGGCTTGTGTCTGGTGACCGTCATCTTTTCCATCGTCGGTGATCTGTTTAAAAGCCTCTACAAGCGCGCGCGCGGCGTGAAAGACAGCGGCCATTTGCTGCCCGGCCACGGCGGCGTGCTCGACCGCATCGACAGTTTGACGGCGGCGGGTCCCGTGCTCATGCTGGGCCTGTGGCTGTTGGGAAGCGTGCAATGATCGGCGTTACGATACTGGGCGCAACGGGCTCCATCGGTGTGAACACGCTCGATGTGCTCGCACGCCACCGTGAGCGCTACGAGGTGGTGGCGCTTTCCGCGCGCAGTTCGGTCGATGCGCTGTACCAGCAGTGCCTGACGCACCGCCCGCGCTATGCCGTGATGGCCGAACCCGATGCTGCGGAACAGTTGCGCGCGCGGTTAAAGAACGAGGCGCCCGGGATCGAAGTGCTGACCGGGCAGGCCGGACTCGAAACTATCGCCGCGTTGCCGGAGACCGGCACTGTCATGGCCGCCATCGTGGGGGCCGCCGGTCTGCTGCCCACGCTCGCCGCGGTGCGTGCGGGCAAACGCGTGCTGCTCGCCAACAAGGAAGCGCTGGTGATGGCGGGCAAGCTGTTCATGGACGAGGTGCGCGCACACGGCGCCGTGCTGCTGCCTATCGACAGCGAGCACAACGCCGTGTTTCAGTGCCTGCCGCGCGATTTTGACGCCGATTTACAGCGCGCCGGGATACGCCGCATCGTGCTCACCGCCTCCGGCGGCCCGTTTCGCGCCACGCCGCTCGATCAGCTGCCTTATGTCACGCCGGCACAGGCCTGCAAGCATCCCAACTGGGTGATGGGGCGCAAGATTTCGGTCGACTCCGCCACCATGATGAACAAGGGGCTGGAGGTGATTGAGGCCTGCTGGCTGTTCAACACCACGCCGGAGCGCATCGAGGTCGTATTGCATCCGCAGAGCATCGTGCATTCGCTGGTGGAGTATGAAGACCGCTCGCTGTTGGCCGAGCTGGGCAGCCCCGACATGCGCACGCCGATTGCGCACGCGCTCGCGTGGCCGGAGCGCATCGCCTCCGGCGCCCCGGCGCTGAACCTGCTCGACCTCCACCTCGACTTCGAGCGCGTCGACCCCGCGCGGTTTCCGTGTCTGCCACTCGCGTATCAGGCGCTCGCGCGCGGCGGCACGGCGAGCGTGACGCTGAATGCCGCCAACGAGATCGCGGTCGCGGCCTTTCTGGACGGCCGCCTCGCCTTTACCGGCATCCCGCACGTGATCGAGCGCACGCTGGCCGACAGGCCGGTGCGTGAGCCGGCATCGCTCGCCGTGATACTGGAAGAAGACGCCGCGGCGCGCGCGCAGGCGTTGCAGCACGTGCAGGGGTACGCCGCAGGCGGTGCGCGCACGGCGGTGCGGGGCGGCCTGTGAGTACGGTCGTCTGGTCGGCGCTGGCCTTCATCGTCACCCTCGGCATCCTCATCACGGTGCACGAGTTCGGGCATTTCTGGGTGGCGCGCCGCCTGGGGGTGAAGGTGCTGCGCTTCTCCGTCGGCTTCGGCAAGCCGCTGTGGACGCGGCGCGGCAAGGACGGCACGGAATACGTCCTGGCGGTGCTGCCGCTGGGCGGCTACGTGCGCATGCTGGACGAGGGCGAGGGCGAGGTGAAGCACGCGGAGCTGCCGCGCGCCTTCAACCGCCAATCGCTCGCCACGCGCAGCGCGATTGTATCTGCCGGGCCGCTGTTCAATTTCGGCTTTGCCATTCTCGCCTACTGGCTGATGTTCTTGATTGGCGTGGCCGGTCTGCGGCCCCTGATCGGCGAGGTGATGGAACATTCCGTGGCGCAACAGGCCGGGTTGCTCAAGGGAGACGAGGTGGTCGAGGTCGGCGGCAAGTCCACCCCGACGTGGGATACGGCGCTTATCGCCATGACGGGCAAGGCGCTGGACCGCACCAGTATAGACCTCACGGTACAGGGCGAGGACGGACGGCGGCATGCCCGGGTGCTGGATGTGAGCGCGCTCAGCGGCCTCGATCGCGGCGATCTGCTCGAACATCTGGGGCTGCGTGCCATGCGTCCGCAGGTTCCCGCCGTGGTGGGCAAGGTCGTGCCGCAGGGGCCGGCGGCGCGTGCCGGGCTTCAGGCCGGAGACCGCCTGCTGACCGCCGATGGTCAGGCCATCGAGGACTGGGTGGGGTGGGCGGCCTACGTGCGCGCGCATGCGGGCGTGCCGATCGCGCTCATCCTCGAGCGTAACGGTGCCACGCAGCATCTCGAGCTGACTCCGGAGGCGAAGCCGGCGCCGGACGGGGGGGTCGTCGGACGTATCGAGGCCGCGCCGGAGCCGCTCAAGGCCCTGCCGCCGGGTCTGCGCGCCGAACAGCGTTATGCGCCCGGCGCGGCCCTGGTCAAGGCCGTGGAACAGACCTGGGAGATGAGCCTGCTGACACTGCGCCTGCTCGCCAAGATGGTGGTCGGCGAGGCCTCGCTGCAGAATATCAGCGGGCCGCTCAGCATCGCCGAATACGCCGGCTATTCGGCGAGCGACGGGATCGGGCCGTTCCTGCGCTTTCTGGCCCTGGTGAGCGTAAGCCTCGCCATCCTCAATCTTCTGCCGGTTCCGATATTGGACGGCGGGCATTTGATGTATTATTTGATAGAGGCGGTGAAGGGGAGCCCGGTATCACTCAAGGCGCAGCAGATCGGTCAGCAGCTCGGTATCGCGCTGCTGCTAGGGCTGACGGTGCTGGCCTTTTATAATGATCTGACGCGACTGTTTGGCTAAGGGCGCCATCTGATAAAACATGGCAATAAAAAATGGATACCATGATGCGTAAACTGTTGCTGCGGGTAGGGGTGTGGGGAGTTCTGTGGTTGGGCGCGGGGCAGGCTTTGGCGCTGGAGCCGTTCGTGATCAAGGACATCCGGCTTGAAGGCTTGCAGCGCATCGCCGCCGGTACGGTGTTCAATTATCTTCCGGTCAAGGTGGGCGAAACGCTGGACGACGCGCGCGCCAACGAGGCGATCCGGGCCCTGTTCAAAACCGGCTTCTTCAAGGACGTGCGCCTGGAACGCGAGGACGACGTGCTGGTGGTGTTCGTCACCGAGCGCCCTGCCATCGCAAGCATCAAGATCACCGGCAACAAGGACATCGAGACCGATCAGCTCACCAAGGCGCTGAAGGAGCAGGGTCTGGGCGAGGGCCAGACCTTTGACCGCGCCCTGCTCGACAAGGCCGAGCAGGAACTCAAACGCCAGTATTTCAGCCGCGGCAAGTACGGCGTGCAGGTCACTACCACCGCCACGCCGATTGAGCGCAATCGTGTCGGTATCGCGATAGACATCTCCGAAGGCCGCGCCGCGCGCATCCGTCAGATCAACATCGTCGGCAATGAGGTCTTCAGCGATGAGGACCTGCTGGACACATTCCAGTTGAGTACGCCGACCTTTCTTTCATTTTATACCAGCAGCGATCAATACTCCAAACAGAAACTGTCCGCCGATCTGGAGGCCCTGCGCTCGTTTTATCTCGACCGCGGTTATATCAACTTCGCCATCAACTCCACCCAGGTCTCCATCACGCCGGATAAAAAAGACATCTACATCACCGTCAACCTCGCCGAGGGCGACAAGTTTACGGTGAAGGACGTCAAGCTTGCGGGCGAGCTGGTGCTGCCGGAAGAGGAGCTGAATAAACTTGTTACGGTGCAGAAGGACACGGTGTTTTCACGCAAGAGCGCGACCGACACCACCGCCAAACTGATCGAGCGCCTGGGTGACGAAGGCTATGCCTTCGCCAACGTCAACACCATCCCGGACATCGATCAGGCGACCAAACAGGTAAGCCTGACCTTCTTTGTCGACTCCGGCAAGCGCGTGTATGTGCGGCGCATTAACGTGGCGGGCAACACCAAGACGCGCGACGAAGTGCTGCGGCGCGAGATGCGCCAACTGGAGAGCTCGTGGATTTCGACGGAAAAGGTCAAGCGTTCGCGTGTGCGGCTGGAAAAGCTCAGTTATTTCGCGGAGGTCAACGTGGAGACCCCCGCGGTGCCCGGCACCACGGATCAGGTGGATGTCAATTACACGGTGGTGGAAAAGCCGTCGGGCAACCTGCTCGCCGGTCTGGGTTTCTCGCAGGGGCAGGGTATCATCTTCAATACCAGCATCAGTCAGGACAACTTTCTCGGCAGCGGCAAGCACGTGAGCGCAGCGTTCAACAACAGCAAGGTCAACACCGTCTACAGTTTTTCCTATACCAATCCGTATTACACGGTGGATGGCATCAGTCGCGGTTTTAACCTGTTTTCCAGAAATACTGACGCGGGCAACGCCAACATCGCCAACTACACCACGGATGTGAAGGGCGGCTATGTCAATTACGGCATCCCGGTGAGCGAGTTCGACAGCGTACGCCTCGGCGCGGGGTATGAAGGCACGCGCATCAAAACCGGCACGGACACACCCAGTGAGTACCTCAATTTCATTGCCGCCAACCGGAAAAACTTTGGTACAATAAAGCTGACTGCGGGATGGTCGCATGACACGCGTAATCGCGCGGTGTTTGCGGATGAGGGTGTGCTCCAAAATCTCGGTGCCGAGATGACGGTGCCCGGTACCAACCTGAATTATTACAAGGCCAGCTACCGGCACCTGTTCATTTACCCGCTGGCGAAATACTGGACGCTGTCGCTGAACGGTGACGTCGGTTATGGTAAAAGTTACGGCAAGACCACCGAGTTTCCGTTCTTCGAGAATTTTTTCGCGGGTGGCGGGCGTTCGATACGCGGCTTCAAGGACAATACTCTGGGCCCCAGAGGGTCGAACGGCAGGCCGCTGGGCGGTGATTTGAAGGTGGTGGGAAATGCGGAGGTGTTTTTCCCGGTACCGTTCGTCAAGGACAGCAAGTCCGTGCGCCTGAGCGGGTTCGTGGATGCAGGTAACGTCTACGGTGTAAGTGAAAGCTTTGAGACCGGCAAGCTGCGCTATGCGACCGGCCTGTCCGCCGTGTGGCTCTCGCCGCTGGGCGCGCTGACCTTCAGCATAGCGAAGCCGTTAAACAGTAAAGCAGAGGACGATGTGCAGAATTTCCAGTTTGCGCTGGGTGCACCTTTCTAAATTCAGGAGCAGGCATTTGAAAAGATATTTATTGATTGCGGTGGCTGTGGTGTCGGCTTGGTCCGGCGTGGTGTCCGCGGCTGAGCTCAAGCTCGGGTTTGTCAACGCCGCCAAGATACTGGAAGAGGCGCCGCAGGCGGATACCGCGCGCAACAAGCTGGAAAAGGAATTTTCCGGACGCAACAAAAAACTGATTGATGGGCAGAAAGAGCTCAAGGCGCTGGAAGACAAGCTCGCCAAGGATGGCGCCGTGATGAGCGACGCCGAACGTGCGAAGTCGGAGCGCAACATCAACGCGCTGCGGCGTGATCTGAAGCGCGATCAGGATGAGGCGCGCGAGGATTTCAATATCCGTCGTAACGAGGAATTTTCAAGACTGCAAAAGCAGGTGTACGAAGCGATCGTGGCGCTGGCCAAGCAGGAAAACTATGACCTGATTGTGGGCGACGGCGCGATTTACTCGAGCGAGCGTGTCGATATCACCGACAAGGTGATGGCGCGCCTGAAGGCCGGAGCGCCGGAGGCGGCCAAGGGCGGTGCTACCGAGCCCGCCGCCCAGCCCAAGCAGTAAGCGGCGGTGCTCTGTGGGGTTCACCCTCGGCGAGATCGCCCAGCATATCGGCGCCGAGGCCCGGGGTGATGCGGACTGCGTCATCCACGGGGTGGCGCCACTCGACCGGGCCCAGGCGGGCGAGCTGAGCTACCTCACCAGCGAACGCTATCGTCGTTACCTTTCCGGTACACATGCCTCTGCGGTGATTCTGGCGCCGCAGCATGCCCCCCATTGCACGGTCGCCGCCCTGGTGGTGGACAATCCCGAGTTGGGCTACGCGCGCGCCGCCACACTGCTCACCACGCCGCCGGTACAGCGCGGCATTCATCCCACTGCCTGGATCAGCGCCACGGCGCAAGTGCATGCGAGCGCCTGGATCGGTCCGCAGTGTGTGATCGAGGCGGGGGCGAATATCGCAAAAGGCGTCAGCATCGGGCCGGGGTGCGTGATCGGGGCGGATTCCAGCATTGGTGAAGACAGCCGCCTGCTGGCGCAGGTCACCGTGTGTCACGACAGCATCATCGGACGGCGCGCGCTGATACATCCGGGCGCGGTGATAGGCAGCGACGGCTTTGGTCTGGCCAGCGACCACGGCGTGTGGGTGAAGATTCCGCAACTGGGGCGCACGCGCATCGGCGATGATGTCGAGATCGGCGCCAATACCACCATCGACCGCGGCGCACTCGATGACACCGTGATCGAAGACGGCGTCAAGCTCGATAACCAAGTCCAGGTGGCGCACAACGTGCACATCGGCGCACACACCGCGATTGCGGGCTGCGTGGGGATTGCCGGCAGCGCGCGCATCGGCAGGCGCTGCCGCATCGGCGGCGGCGTCGGCATCGCCGGCCATCTGGAAATCACCGATGATGTCACCGTCACCGGCATGTCGCTGGTGAGTAAATCCATCCGCACGCCCGGTGTCTACTCCTCCAGTGTCCCGGCGGAGCCCGTGGCGGTCTGGAACAAACAGCTTGCGCGCCTGCGCCGGCTGGAGACGTTGAGCGAACGGCTCAAGGCGCTGGAACAGAATCGCAACAACCATAAGGCATCCACATGAGCAGCATGGACATCCACGAGGTGCTGCAACATCTGCCGCACCGTTACCCCTTTCTCATGATCGATCGCGTGCTCACCTGTATCCCGGGCGAGTCGCTCACCGCGCTTAAAAACGTCACCATCAACGAGCCTTTTTTCCAGGGTCACTTTCCGAACCGTCCGGTGATGCCGGGCGTGATGATACTGGAGGCGATGGCGCAGGCCACCGGTATCCTCGCGTTTCGCACCACACAGACACGCCCCAGCGAACACCTGCTGTATTACCTGGTCGGCGTGGACAATGCGCGCTTCAAGCAGCCGGTGGAGCCGGGCGATCAGTTGATGATCGAAGTGCGTGCCGAGCGCAATATGCGCGGTATCTGGAAGTTTACCGCCGAGGCGAAGGTGGGGGGCAAGCTGGTGGCGAGCGCCGACCTGATGTGCGCCCGCAAGGAAGTTTAGCCATGCAGGCGCCCGTGATTGATGCGCGCGCAGTCGTCGAACCGGGCGCCAAGCTCGGCCCCGGCGTGAGTGTCGGGCCTTATTCGATCATCGGGGCGCAGGTCGAGATCGGCGCCGGCACCTGGATCGGGCCGCACGTCGTCATCACCGGCCGCACGCGCATCGGGCGCGACAACAAGATTTTTCAGTTCGCCTCTCTGGGCGAGGAACCGCAGGACAAGAAATATGCGGGCGAAGACACCGCGCTCGAGATCGGTGACCGCAACGTGATCCGCGAATACTGCACCATCAGCCGCGGCACCGCGCAGGGCGGCGGCATCACGCAGGTGGGCAACGACAACTGGATCATGGCCTATGTGCACATCGCGCACGACTGCAAGGTCGGCCATCAGGCCATCTTCGCCAATTCCGCCTCGCTCGCCGGTCATGTCACGGTAGAGGATTACGCCATCCTCGGCGGCTTTACGCTGGTGCACCAGTTTTGCGCCATCGGCGCGCACTGTTTTTGCGGCATGGGCAGCGTGATCTCCAAGGACGTGCCGCCCTACACCATGATGTCCGGCAACCCGGTGCGCGCGCACGGCCTCAACAGCGAGGGCCTCAAGCGCCGCGGCTTCAGCGCCGAGACACTGCGCCAACTGCGCGAGGCGTACAAGGTCATCTACAAATCCAAACTCACGCTGGTGCAGGCCATTGCGCGGTTGAAGGAGATGCAGTATGAGTGCGCCGAGATCGGCGTGCTGGTGGCCTTTCTGGAGCGGGCGACGCGTGGAATAGTCAGATGAGAGAAAAGAGGCAAGAGAAAAGAGAAAAGGAGAAGCAACGCTACTTTTCTCTTGCCTCTTTTCTCTTGTCTCTGTAGTTAAATGCGCATCGGCATTGTCGCAGGCGAGGCCTCCGGTGACCTGCTAGGCGCCGGTCTGATCCGCACGCTCAGGGAGCGCTATCCGGATGCGGTGTTTGAAGGCATCGCCGGGCCGCGCATGATCGAGCAGGGGTGCCGCGCGCTCTATCCGGCGCAGAAGCTCGCCGTGATGGGCATCACCGAGGTGCTGGGCCGCCTCTATGAATTGTTGCGCATTCGTGCCCATCTGCTGCGCCATTTCACCGCCCATCCGCCGGATGTCTTCATCGGCATCGACGCGCCGGATTTCAATCTTGCGCTTGAGCGCGGTCTCAAGCGTGCGGGCATTCCCACCGTGCATTATGTCAGCCCTTCGGTATGGGCGTGGCGGCGCTATCGTGTGCGCAACATCGCACGTTCGGTCGATCGCATGCTCACGCTGTTTCCGTTCGAGGCCGCATTCTATGCAGCGCATACGGAACATCCCGTCGCGGCGCGCTTTGTCGGCCATCCCCTTGCGGATGCGATAGCCCCGCCCGAGGTGGAGGATGCGGCGCTGCGTCTCCGGCTGCGGCGCGAATTTAATCTGCCTGCCGAGGCGCAGGTGATCGCGTTGCTGCCCGGCAGTCGCGAAACCGAGCTGCACGCCTTGGCCGCGCCGTTTATGCAAGCGGCGGCCTGGTGTGCGGCGCAACGGCCCGCGCTGCGTTTTATCGCGCCGCAGGCCAGTGCACTGACGCGCAAACTGTTTGAGCAGACGCTGGCGCAGCATGCGCCGCAGTTGCCGGTGACCCTCATCGATGGCCGCGCACAGGATGCCCTGCGCGTTGCGGACGCAGCCCTCATCGCCTCCGGCACTGCCACGCTGGAGGCCTTGCTGCTACGGCGGCCCATGGTAGTGGCGTACCGCATGGCGCCGTTGACCGCATGGATCGCGCGCCGCATGCTGAAGGTGCCATGGTTTTCGTTGCCCAACCTGCTTGCAGGCAAGGCGCTGGTGCCGGAATTCAGCCAGGAACAGGTGACGGCGGAAAATCTGGGGCGAGCGCTGCTGAGCTGTCTTGACGATGCGAGCCGTCTGGCGGAAATTAACAGTGCGTTCGATACCATTCACCGCACGCTGCGCCGCAATGCGGATGCCGCTGCTGCCGCAGCGGTGTTGGAGTTGCTGCAAAGATCATGAGCAAGCGCATGGGCATGCAGGGCGATTTCAATTTCCCCGCGCCCGGCGGGATAGCCGCCGGCGTAGACGAAGTCGGGCGCGGCCCGCTGGCGGGACCGGTGCTGGCGGCGGCGGTGATACTTGCGCCGGGGCATGGCATCGAGGGACTCGCCGACTCCAAAAAACTCAGCAGCGAAGTGCGCGCGGCGCTCGCCATACAGATCCGTGCGCGCGCGAC
>JAURVQ010000096.1 GCA_030655395.1 Gammaproteobacteria bacterium
AATAACGCACCTTGATGCCGTATTTGTTGAGTTGCGCCATTTCGCCGTGCATCTTTCTGCAGTAGCCGCAGTCGATGTCGGTAAACACCGTAATGGTATGTTTTACCTGTTTGGGCGCAAATACAATCATGCTGTTTTCGCTGATCCCGTTAATCACCTTGAGGCGCGCCTGGTTCCGCTTTAACTCCGTCAGGTTTTCCTGCTGCGCCACGTCGATGACATCACCGCGGATAAGGTAGCGGCCATCCTGCGTCATGTATAAAAGTGTGGCGCCGTAGCTGATTTCGTACACGCCGGGAATTGCCGAGGCGGTGACACTGTCAGGCTTTTTGCCGGGCAGCAACGTCTCCAGTGCCTTATTGATCTTCGCCATCTCGTCCGCGGCCTCTACGGGCGCGAATGCCGCCAGTAATAGTGTCGCAAGCACTCCCGCCAGCACTGATTTTTTATCCACGTAGCACACTCCGAAAATGGTCAGTCACGAAAATTGGTGTATTGCAGCGGCAACTCCAGGGGGGTGCCTCGCAGCAGCGCCATCACCTCCTGCAGGTCATCGCGCTTTTTGCCGGTGACGCGCACCTGCTCGCCCTGAATCGCCGCCTGCACCTTCAGCTTCGAGTCCTTGATCAGCTTGACGATCTTCTTGGCCAACTCACTCTCGATGCCCTGCCGCACGGTGATTTTCTGCTGCGCCTTGCTGCCGCTGATTTCGATCTTGTCGGCCTTGAGCACGGCGATGTCCACGCCGCGCTTGGCCAGCTTGCCGTGCAGGATGTCGGTAATCTGCTTGATCTGGAATTCGTTATCCGCGTGCAGCGTGAGCAGCATTTCCGCATGTTCGATATTCGCGCCGGTGCCCTTGAAGTCGAAGCGCGTGCCGATCTCGCGGTTGGCCTGATCGACGGCGTTGGCGAGCTCGTGCATGTCCACTTCGGAGACCACATCAAACGACGGCATAATAATTATCCTGATTCATAAAATATCGGAAAATAGTAGCATGGGTGCCTCTAAAAATGATGGATTTTGCTTCAAGACAAGGCGCAGCGCAGGCGAGCAGCGCAGCATACACGTCAGTATGTGAGCAGCGGAGACAAGCTGCAACGCAGTATTGGAGCAAAAGATGCATTTTTAGCGGTGCCCACACGTCAGCCGCGCGGGTGATGCCGCTCATGCAGACTTTTTAATCGCTCGCGCGCCACGTGCGTATAGATTTGCGTGGTGGACAAATCACTGTGGCCGAGCAGCATCTGCACTACACGCAGATCGGCGCCGTGATTGAGTAGGTGGGTGGCGAATGCATGGCGCAAGGTGTGCGGTGACAAATGCTTGGTAATGCCCGCGCGCTGTGCGTGGCGCCGGATGAGGTGCCAGAAGCCTTGCCGCGTCATATCCTTTCCGCGCCGCGTGGGAAACAGAAAGGCGCAGACCTTTCCGTGCAGCACTTGCGGGCGGGCGTCGCTCAGATAGCGTTCCAGCCAGGCGTAGGCCTCCTCGCCGAACGGGATCAGGCGCTCCTTCGACCCTTTGCCGATGACACGCAGCACGCCCTGATGCAGGTTGATCTGCGGCGCCGTGAGCTGTACCAGCTCCGACACGCGCAATCCGCAACCGTAGAGCAACTCCAGCATGGTCCGGTCGCGCAGGCCGAGGGCGTCATTGATGTCGGGTGCGGCGAGCAGCGCCTCGACTTCGGCCTCGGTGAGCGACTTGGGGAGATTGCGTCCCACTTTAGGACTCGCCACCTGTGCACTGGGGTCGTGCTGCAGGCGACCTGCACTTACCATATGGCGATAAAAGCGGCGCAGCGTCGAAACCAGCCGTGCGCGGGAGCGCGGTTGCCTGCCCTGCTGCGTGCGCAGCTCCAGATAATCCATCACTTGTGCACGCTCGCAGCGCAGCAGGCTGCATTGATGTTGCGCCAGCCAGCGCGCATAGCCCTGCAGGTCATTGCGATAGGCGGCGCGCGTGTTGGCGCTCAGCCCGTGCTCCAGCCAGAGCACGTCGAGAAAGCTCTCGATCAGCGCGCTTTCCCCTGCGGCCAGAGGAAGAGGTGCCGTATCAGATGGGCTGTCGCTCATGCTCCAGCAGCCAGCGTTTGATGCCGAGTTGGGTGCCCGCGATGGCCCCGGAATAGCCGCCCAGGCCATCGCGCGCCACGATGCGGTGACACGGGACAATGATCGGTACCGGATTGGCGCGGCAGGCGTTGCCCACGGCGCGCGCGCCGGTAGCCAGTTGTGTGGCGAGCGCGCCATAACTTGTGGTCGCGCCGGCAGGGAGGTTCAACAGTGCGTGCCACACGCGCTGTTGAAACGGTGTGCCGTGCAGGAACAAGGGGGTGGAAAAGGTATGACGCGGGTGGGTGAAGTAACGCAACAACTGGTCAACAACGCGTTGCGCGGAGGCCGTGGCGGGTGCGAGATCGGCGTGACGCAGGGAGAGAAAATCCAGGCCGCAGACGGCATCCTGCCGGAGACGCACGCCAAGCTTGGCGTGCAGGCCGGGGGGGGCGGCCAGAATGGCCGCGTAGGTCCGTACAGCGACCGGCGCGGCCATGTTTCTCCTACAGCTTTTCCTGAATGCGCGCTTCCTTGCCCTGCAGGTCGCGCAGATAGTACAGCTTGGCGCGGCGCACCGCTCCACGGCGTTTCACGGTGATGTCATGGATGCTCGGGCTGTAGGTCTGGAACACGCGCTCCACACCTTCGCCATGCGACATCTTGCGCACGGTAAAGGCCGAGTTGAGGCCACGGTTGCGGCGCGCGATTACGATACCTTCAAAGGCCTGCAAGCGTTCGCGCGTGCCTTCCTTCACCTTGATCTGAACCACGACGGTGTCGCCCGGCGAGAAATCCGGCACCTTGCGTGACATTTGTTCGGCTTCAATTTGTTGAATGATGTTGCTCATGGCGTGTTCCTATTGATTGATTCAATTATTCTCTTCAATAAACTCGTCCAGCAGACGGCGCTGCTCCGGCGTCAATGCTATCCCTTCCAGCAGATCGGGCCGCCGCAACCAGGTGCGCCCCAGCGCCTGCTTCTCGCGCCAGCGCGCAATCGCGCGATGGTCACCGCTCAGCAGCACCTCCGGCACCCGCAGGCCGTCGATTTCCTCGGGCCGCGTGTAGTGCGGAGTATCGAGCAGTCCGCTGGCAAATGAATCCTGCGCGGCGGAATCCTCGTGCCCCAGAGCACCCGGCAACAAGCGGGTGATGGCGTCGATCATCACCATCGCCGCCAACTCTCCGCCGGAGAGCACATAGTCGCCTATCGACCATTCCGCGTCGACATGCGTGGCAATCACACGCTCATCGATGCCTTCATAACGTCCGGCCACCAGCACCAGTCGTGCGTGTGCGGCCAGCTCCTGCGCCCCGGCCTGATCCAGCCGCCGTCCCTGCGGCGTGAGGTAGACCACATGGGCCTGTTCCTCACCCCCACCGCGCGCTGCCTCTATCGCATCGCGCAGGGGCTGCACCTGCATCACCATCCCCGGTCCGCCACCGTAAGGGCGGTCATCCACCGTATTGTGGCGGTCGTGCGCGTAATCGCGCGGGTTCCAGCGCGTGAGCCGCAGCACGCCGCTTTTCAGCGCCCGGCTCGTGATGCCGTAATCCGCCAGCGCATCAAACATCTGCGGAAACAGCGTGACCACGGCTATCTCCACAACTAAAATTCCGGGTCCCAATCCACTCGCAGCACAGCCTGCGCGCGGTCGACCTCACGTACCACTGCACCCGGGATATAGGGGATCAAACGCTCCCGCTCACCCCTGACCACCAGTACATCATTCGCGCCGGTCTCCATCAGGTGATCGACCACGCCCAATGCGACCCCATCCAGCGTCACCACCTTGAGCCCCACCAGATCAGCCCAGTAATACTCGCCCGCCTCGAGCGCGGGCAACTGGTCACGGCTGACGGCGATCTCGGCACCCAGCACTCGCTGGGCCGCGTCGCGGTCGTGGTGCGCATCAAACCGCACGACGACACCCTTGCCCTGATGCCGCCCTTCGGCGACCGCCTGCTCCAGCCAGGGCGCGTCTGCCGCTGCGCCAGCGGCGCGCAGGTACCACGGACGGTAGTGCAGGATATTTTCTACAGGCGCGGTATAGGAAACAATCTTCAGCCAGCCCCGCACCCCGAACAGGCCGGCGACCCGGCCCACTACAATCAGGCGCGGCGTCCCTGCCTCGCCAACCGGCAACTCAGGCCGCGTGGCTCTTGATGAGCCCGGCGACACGGTCGGACGGTTTTGCGCCCTGGGAAATCCAGTAGCCGATGCGTTCATTGTCCAGCGTGAGCTTCACTTCACCGCCGGTGGCAATAGGATTGAAAAATCCCACGCGCTCGATGTAACGGCCATCGCGCGGCTGACGGCTGTCAGTCACGACGATGTTGTAAAACGGGCGCTTCTTCGCGCCACCGCGGGCCATGCGTATGGTTACCATCGTTGTCTATCCTCATTAAAATTCGGGCTCAGGCCTTACGGCAACAGCCTGAACAAGCGCATTATTCTACGCGAAAAGTCCACGCCAAGGAAGGTTTTATCGCCGGGGAAACGGGATGGGGAAACGCCACCCGCTAGAATGGCAAGCGCCCCTTGAGGCCGCGCAGCATCTTGGCCATGCCGCCTTTGGCCATTTGCTTCATCATGCGCTGCATCTGGTCAAACTGCTTCAGCATGCGGTTGACATCCTGCACCTGGGTGCCGGAACCGGCGGCGATGCGGCGCTTGCGCGGGCCATTGAGGATGTCCGGCCGGCGGCGCTCTTTGAGTGTCATGGAGTTGATGATAGCCTCCATGCGCTGCGGGTCCTTGTCATTGATCTGGCCTTTGGCCACGCCGGGAATATTGGCCATATCGGGCAGTTTTTCCATCATCCCCGCCATGCCGCCCATGGCGCGTATCTGTTGCAACTGGTCGCGGAAATCCTCCAAGTTGAAGTCTTTGCCCTGCTTGAGCCGGGCGGCCATCTTTTCCGCCTGTTGCAGGTCGAGGTTGCGGCCCGCCTCCTCCACCAGGCCCAGCACGTCGCCCATGCCGAGGATGCGCGACGCGACGCGCTCGGGGTGGAACGGCTCCAGCGCGCCGGTCTTTTCCCCGGTGCCGAGAAACTTGATCGGTTTGCCGGTGACATGGCGCACGGAAAGTGCCGCGCCGCCGCGCGCATCGCCGTCGGTCTTGGTGAGGATCACGCCGGTGAGCGGCAGCGCTTCATTGAAGACGCGCGCGGTATTGACGGCGTCCTGGCCGGTCATGCTGTCCACCACGAACAGCGTTTCCACCGGGTGCAGCGCCGCATGCAGGCGCTTGATCTCGTCCATCATCTCGCTGTCGATATGCAATCGACCTGCGCTGTCGATGATGAGGACATCGATGAAATGCAGCCGCGCGCAGGCGAGCGCGCCTGCGGCGATCACGACCGGGTCTTGCGTGGCCTCGCTGGGAAAAAACTCCGCACCGACTTCCGCCGCCAGCACGCGCAACTGCTCGATGGCCGCAGGCCGGTAGACGTCCACACTGGCCAGCAGCACACGTTTTTTCATGCGCTCCTTGAGCAGGCGCGCGAGCTTGGCGCTGCTGGTGGTCTTGCCCGAGCCCTGCAACCCCGCCATCAGAATCACGGCGGGCGGCGGCACGTTGAGCTTCAGTTCATCGCACGCCGCGCCCATGATCGCGACCAGCTCGTCATGCACGATCTTGATGAGCGCCTGTCCCGGAGTCAGGCTTTGCGCCACTTCCTGGCCGAGGGCGCGTGTGCGCACGCGCTCGATGAATTCACGCGCCACGGGCAACGCGACATCGGCCTCCAGCAGCGCCATGCGCACCTCGCGCAGCGTGTCCTTGATGTTGTCTTCGCTGAGGCGGCCCTGTCCGCGCAGACTCTTGAGGGTGCGCGCCAGCCGTGCGCTGAGGTTGTCAAACATTGGAAATGCTCTGAAAGCTACAGGGCGCTATTGTACTGATTCAGTCAATAAATTAAGACCACACTTTCCGCTGCGTCCCCGCCCCCTGTTCAGGGGGCGGGACAGGGGGCGGGACAGGGGGCGGGGTAGATTAAACAGGGTTTTTACTCAGGAGTCACCTATTTAAAGTAACGTGCTTTGCTTGATGACTCCTGAGTAATGGAAAACGCAGCGTCACCTTCAAGCCGGGATGGTGGTCGGATAATTCCAGCGCAGCGTGGTGCAAATTAGCCACCGCGCGCACCAGACTCAGGCCCAGCCCGCTGCCGGGCTGATGCCGGCTCGCATCCAGACGTACGAAGCGCTCCAGCACGCGCTCGCGCGCTGCGGCTGGAATGCCGGGGCCGTTGTCAGACACGCTGAGTTCGATGGCGCCGTCGGCACGCGTCGCGCCGAGTTCGATGCGGCTGCCGCGCGGCGTGTATTTGATCGCGTTGTCGAGCAGGTTGGCGAGGGCCTGCGCCACCAGTTCGCGGCTGCCGTGCAGCACAAGGCCTTCGCCAATGTGTGTCGTGAGCGTATCACCCTGTTCTTCGATGGCGGGCTGGTAAAGCTCCGCGACATCACGCGCGAGCTCGCCCAGATCGAGCGGCACCCAGTCGCTGCGGTGCGCGCCGGCCTCGGCCTGCGCGATGCGCAGCAACGCGTTGAAGGTGGCGAGCACGCCATCCACCTCACTCAGGGTTTGCTCCAGCGTGGCACGGTAGCGGGCGCCGTCGAACGTTTCGCGCAAACCGGATTCGAGACGGCTTTTGAGGCGCGTGAGCGGGCTGCGCAGGTCGTGCGCGATGTTGTCGGTGACTTCGCGCAGGCCGTTCATCAGGCGCTCAATCTGATCCAGCATGAGATTGAGATTCTGCGCCAGTTGATCGAACTCGTCGCCGCTCCCGCTCAGCGGCATGCGCTGCTCGAGATGTCCGGCCATGATGGCGCGGCTGGTGTGATTGATGCGCTCGATGCGCCGCAGCACGCCGCGGCTCAATATCAACCCGCCCGCAAGCGCCAGCGCCAGAATGACACCCAGCGCCCAGAATAAAGTGGACAGGGTATGCTCGCGCAATTCTTCGCGCTCGCGCAGGTCGCGCCCGACCAGCAGGTGAGCGCCGCCGGGCAAGGTCACGCTCAGCGCGCGCGCCTCGCGCACGTCGTGCTCATCGCGCGCCTCCTTGTCGCGCTCCGTCAGGGTGAGCCGCGCCCAGCCTGCGCCGCGACGCAAGTCCTCCGGCCAGGCCGGAAGATTGCCCGCCAGCAGCGTGTAGCCGGGATTTGCGAGCAGGTAGATGTGGTCAGTGTCCTCACCGCCTGCGGCAGCGCGCTCAGCGACGGTGCGTTGCAGGCTGTTCAGGCCATGTATCTGGTAGGTTTCGCGCAACGCGTTCATCTCGGAGCGGATGACCGTATCGGTCTGCTCTTCCAGATAACTCGTTGTCGTCCAGTAAATAAAGCCAAGCGCAGCGAAACCGGAAAAGCCGAACAGACCCGCATACAGCAGTGCCACGCGGAATGCGGTGGTGCGAAAAAGATTAGGAAGGTGCACGCAGGCAATACCCGGCGCCGCGCACGGTGTGCAGCAGCGGCGTGGAAAAACTCTTGTCGATCTTCTGGCGCAGGCGGCTGATGTGGACGTCGATCACATTGGTCTGCGGATCGAAGTGGTAGTCCCACACGTGCTCCAGCAGCATGGTGCGCGTGACTACCTGATTGCTGTGACGCATCAGATATTCGAGCAAACGGAATTCGCGCGGCTGCAAATCAATGTGTTTGCCGGCGCGTGTCACGCTGCGCGCGAGCAGGTCCATTTCCAGATCGGCGACACGCAGATGGCTGTCCACACCGCCCGTGCTCCTGCGCAGCAGCGCCTCAAGCCGCGCGAGCAGTTCGGAAAAGGCGTAGGGCTTGGGAAGGTAATCGTCGCCGCCGGCGCGCAGGCCCTTGACGCGGTCGTCTACTTCACCGAGCGCGCTGAGTATCAGCACCGGCGTAGTATTGCCACTGGCCCGCAGCGCCTCGATGATGGACAGACCATCACCTCCCGGTAGCATGCGGTCGACGATCATGGCGTCATAACTCTCCTGCAGCGCGAGATGCCTGCCCTCTTCCGCATTGGCGGCATGGTCCACCGCATAGCCGCTCTCCTTCAGGCCCTTGACCAGGTAGGCCGCCGCCTGGCGGTCGTCTTCAATCACCAGAATACGCATGGCGCCATCATAAGGCAGCGCGGCATCCCGCGACATTACGAATTTTTAATGCTGCGGAAAGGCTGGGGTAATGCAGCCGCTGTCATGCTCTGCTCCAACGTGTTGAATGGTTCAATGCGTCACTGACAGAGGAGTTAACTCATGATACACAAAAACACACTCAGCGCCACACTGGCGGCCACCCTGTTTGCGTTGGGCCTGGCCGGCACAGCCGTTGCGGACGACGACAAGACTTCCGCAGCCTCTAGCACGGCAGAATCGGTCAACGATGCACGACGCCCTCATGCAGGTCGTGAAGATGGCAAACATGAAGCCGCTGACAAGCACCATGAACACAGGGTCAAGGGCAAGGCCCAGAAAAAGGAAGTCGAGGAACATGAAGATGAAGAATCCTCCGATGATGACCAGGAGGAATCCGCCGAGGATTATCACAAGAAGTAATCTTACTACTGTCAGCGCACGCCGGGCAACAATCTGTCCGGCGTGCCCACTGGAGACCAATCATGAACACAACCCACAGCACACAACATCCGCGTTGGGGCCGCACCACACGCTTCTTGCACATGGGGCTCGCCCTGATCGTGAGCCTGCAATTATTAAACAGCCTGGTGATGGAGGCGCCGGAACCGGATCACCCGCTCAGCGGACTCGAAGCCCTGCTGTTTCACAGTCACGCATGGCTGGGGATGACGGCGCTTGCGGTGGTGCTGCTGCACTGGGCATGGAGCCTGTGGGGTGCGGGCGGCATCGGCATGCGCCACCTGTTTCCCTGGCGGGCGGCCGAGCGCACTGCCATCGCACAGGAACTGCGTGGTTTGCTGACGCTACGGCTGCCGCCAGGCGGCCCGACAGGCAAGCTCTCGGGGCTTATCCACGGCCTCGGCATATTGGCCGTGACCGGCGCGGCGCTCACGGGTGCGGTACTATTTTTCGCACTGCCGGAAAACGGCCAGACCAACCTTGTCACCGGCGCGGCCAAAGAAGCGCATGAGCTTATCTCCACCTTTGTATGGACCTACTGGATTGGGCATGTGATGATGGGACTGCTGCACCACTTTGTCACGCGCGACACGACCTTGCGCGACATGCTTAACCTGCGCGCAGATCAGCGGGGCTAAAGGTGACTACAGCCGCGCGAACACCTTCTCTGCTGCAGCCAGGGTGGCGTCGATCTCGGCGTCACCATGCGCGCTCGACACGAAACCGGCCTCGAAGGCCGACGGTGCGAGATATACGCCTTCGTCCAGCATGCCGTGGAAGAATTTCTTGAAACGCTCCACGTCACACGCCATTACCTGCGCGAAGTTGTGTATGTTTTTTTCACCGCTGAAAAAGATGCCGAACATGCCGCCGACCTGATTCGCGCACAGCGCCACACCCGCCTGCTGCGCGCGCTGCACCAGTCCGTCGGTGAGGCGCCGCGTGGTAGCGGTAAGACGCGCGAAGAATCCCGGCTCGCTGACGAGACTTAACATCGCGAGCCCGGCGGCCATCGCCAGCGGATTGCCCGACAGCGTACCGGCCTGATACACCGGCCCCAGCGGCGCGATCATCTGCATGATGTCTCTGCGCCCGCCGAATGCACCGACCGGCAGGCCGCCGCCAATCACCTTGCCGAGCGTGGTGAGGTCCGGCTGCACACCGTAATGCTGCTGCGCGCCGCCGAGCGCGACGCGGAAGCCGGTCATCACCTCGTCGAAGATCAGCACACTGCCGTGCTCGTCGCATAATCTGCGCAACCCTTCGAGAAATCCGGGCTGCGGTGGTACGCAGTTCATGTTGCCCGCCACTGGCTCGACGATGATGCAGGCGATCTGCTTGCTGTAATGCGCAAAGGCGTTGCGCACCTGTTCGAGGTCGTTGTACGCGAGCGTCAGCGTAAGCTCCGCAAGCGAGGCAGGCACACCGGGCGAGGTCGGCACGCCAAGGGTGAGTGCGCCGGAGCCCGCCTTCACCAGCAACGAGTCGGAATGGCCGTGATAGCAGCCTTCAAACTTGATGATCTTGTCGCGCCCGGTGTAGCCGCGCGCAAGACGGATTGCACTCATGGTGGCCTCGGTGCCCGAACTCACCATGCGCACCATCTCGATCGACGGCACCAGTGCGCACACCTTGTCTGCCATCTCGGTCTCGATCGCAGTGGGCGCGCCAAAGCCCAGGCCCTGCTCCACCGCCGCCTGCACCGCCTCAATCACGCGCGGGTGCGCATGACCCGCAATCATCGGCCCCCATGAGCCGACGTAATCGATGTAGCGCCTGCCGTCCTCGTCGATGAGATACGCGCCTTCGCCACGCTTGAAAAATACCGGCTCGCCGCCCACGCCGCGAAACGCGCGCACCGGTGAGTTGACGCCGCCGGGGATGTGGCGCTGGGCCAAGGTGAAAAGTTCGTGTGATTTGGTCATGATGCTTTTTCCTGCTGTTCAAATAATTGTGCATAGCGGTGCGCCGCGCCACGGATGTCGTCCGCGCCGAACACGCCCTCCACCACTGCGAGCATGTCGGCACCCGCCTCGATCAGGCGCGCGCCGGTAGCGTGTGTGATACCGCCGATGGCGACAATCGGGATGCGCAGCTCGGCACGTGCGCTACGCAACAATTCCAGATCGGCCATGACGGCGTGTGGCTTGGTGCGTGACACGAAGAAGCGTCCGAACGCGACATAGTCCGCGCCTGCGGCCTCTGCCGCGCGCGCGCGCGCCAACAGGTTGTAGCACGACACCCCGATGATGGCGTTACGGCCCAGCGTGCGCCGCGCGTCAGCGACGCCGGCATCGTCACGCCCCAGATGTACGCCGTCTGCACCCACCGCGCGCGCCAGATCGACATCATCATTGATGATGAGCGGCACCTGATAACTGCGGCATATCTCAAGCAGGACTCGCACCTCGGCTTCGCGCTGCACCACATCAGTGCTTTTATCGCGGTATTGTATCAGCGTCGCGCCACCCTCTATCGCCAGCGTCACTGCCTGCGCAATGCGCTCCGCGCCCAGCGCATCGCCGCCGGTAATCGCATAGAGGCCGCGCAAGCGCTGCGTTGCCGCACGCGTGAGATAAGCCAGGCGGGTCATTCGCCGCTTTCGTGCTTCACCCAGAACAGACGGTTGGGCAAATACTGTCCTTTGCCCAACCGGTGCGCATGCTTGAGCGCACCCCAGGTGTATTGCTGCGCCTCGTGTATGGCGGTGAACGGCTCCAGGCCGTGTGCCAGCATGCCGGCGATGGCCGAGGCCAGTGTGCAACCGGAGCCGTGATAGCTGCCCGGCAGACGCTCCCAGTGAAAGGTTTCGAGCTTGCGGTGATTGCCGTACAAGGTGTTGACGACTTCAGGTGTGTTTTCATGCGTACCGGTAATCAGCACAAATTCGCTGCCGTATTCCATGATCTGCTGCGCGCAGGCATCCAGTGTATCGGCGGACGACGCCAGCGCCCGCGCCTCAAGGCTGTTGGGGGTCAGCACGGTGGCCAGCGGGAATAACAGCGCGATCATCACCTCTCGCAGCGGCTCATCGGCCAGCTCATAGCCGCGCGCGGAAGTGAGCACAGGGTCGAGCACTACGGGTACACCGGGATAGTCCTTGAGAATAGTGTGCACGGCCTCGGCTATCGCGCGGCTGCCCAGCATGCCGATCTTGAACGCCGCCACGGCCAAGTCATCAAGCACCGCGCGCGCCTGCTCGATCACCAGCGTGGCCTCTACGGCCATGAAATCCTTGACGCCTTCCGTGTCCTGCGCGGTGAGCGCGGTAATCACAGGCGCCGCGTGACAACCTTGGCTCGCCAGTGTCTCAATATCCGCCTGGATGCCCGCACCGCCGGTGGGGTCATTACCCGCGAACACCATCACCACCGGGGGATTTTCCAGCTCGTTATCCATATAAGTACTATATCATTTGTCGCGCGTGTATATCAGCGGCGGATGGTTACATCTGGCCTGTGGACGTGAGAAAATGCACCCTTCGCGGCGGCAGCATGGTTGCCGCTGCATCACATCAGGAGTGTTATGAAGTCATACATGTGCGTGATCTGCGGTTTTATTTACGATGAAGCCGCGGGCCTGCCCCAGGAGGGCATCCCCCCCGGAACAAAATGGGAAGACATCCCGCTCAACTGGAAGTGTCCGGAGTGCGGCGCCGGCAAAGAAGATTTTGAAATGATCGAGGTGTAACGCCCATACTGCCTGCCCTGTTCAAAGGGTCTGCCTCGCTGCATGCAGCAGCTTTCAGGGCGCAGGCGCAGACTTCAGTGCTTCGCCACGTGCCTTGATCGCCTCGCGCCGAGCCGCGAGCGCCTCTTCACGCGCCTGCTCGTAGGCGCCCGCATCGAGGGCCTGCTTGGCCTTGTTGAGCAGCGCCTCCGCATTTTCCATCGGCTCCGGTGCGAGTTCGCCCGCATTCGCCTCACGTGCCGCCTGCACCGCCTGGCGCGCATCGCTCATCTCCTGCGTGGGAATGCTGGTGCAGCCGAGCACGGCGCCAAGCACAAGCGTGAGATAGCGGAAGCGGAGTTGAATCATCGGCAGAGCCTGACGCGTTGCGAATGGCATAGAGAAACAGCGTGACGGCTCAAAGCTAGCACCCGTGTCCTGCACTGTCAAGCAAGCGTCAACTCGGCTACCATAGCGCACAACAGATAAACACTCTTTGGTTATCAATATCATGCCGGACATTCTGGTTCTTTATTACAGCCGTTACGGCAACGTAGCGCAGATGGCGCATCAAATCGCGCATGGCATCGAACAGGTGCCCGGTATGCAGGCGCGCGTGCGCACCGTGCCTGCGGTCTCCACGGTGTGTGAGGCGACGGAAGACGCCATTCCCGCCAGCGGCCCGCCCTATGTCAGCGCGGACGATCTGCGCGAGTGTGCGGGGCTTGCACTGGGGAGCCCGACGCGCTTCGGCAACATGGCCGCCGCGCTCAAATATTTTCTCGACAGCACCGGCGCGCAGTGGCTGTCGGGCGCATTGATCGGCAAACCGGCGGCGGTGTTCACCTCTACTGCCTCCATGCACGGCGGTCAGGAAACCACGCTCGTGAGCATGATGCTGCCGCTGTTGCACCACGGTATGCTGATCGTAGGCCTGCCCTACAGCGAACCCGATCTCACCACCACCACGACCGGCGGTACGCCCTACGGCGCAAGCCATCTCGCCGGCGCGGACAGCAACTTGCCGCTGAGCGAAGAAGAAAAGCGCCTGTGCCGCGCGCTCGGCAAGCGTCTGGCCGAAACAGCACAACGACTGCAAAACAACAATCCGTAAATTCAGGCGAATAACCATTACTCATGCGCGCATCTCAACTGCTCATCCCGACACTGAAAGAAGTCCCCGCCGACGCCGAGGTCATCAGCCATCAACTGATGCTGCGCGCAGGCATGATCCGCAAGCTGGCGGCAGGTATCTACAGTTGGCTGCCGCTCGGCCTGCGTGTGCTGCGCAAGGTCGAAGGCATCGTGCGCGAGGAGATGGATCGCGTCGGCGCGCAAGAGGTGCTGATGCCGGCAATACAGCCCGCAGAGTTGTGGCAGGAGTCGGGACGCTGGGGATTTTACGGCTCCGAATTACTGCGCATCAAGGATCGTCATCAGCGCGATTTCTGTTTCGGCCCCACGCACGAGGAGGTCATCACCGATCTCATCCGCAACGAAATCCGCAGCTATAAACAACTGCCCGCGACGTTCTACCAGATTCAGACCAAATTCCGCGACGAACCGCGTCCACGTTTCGGCATCATGCGCGCACGCGAGTTTTTGATGAAAGATGCGTACTCGTTTCATCTCGATCAGGCATCGCTGCAGGAAACGTATGACATCATGCACGAAACGTACACGCGCATCTTCACGCGTCTCGGCCTGAAATTCCGCGCGGTGTATGCCGACACCGGCGCCATCGGCGGCAGCGGCTCGCAGGAATTTCATGTGCTCGCCGACTCCGGCGAGGATGCCATCGCGTTCTCCAACGCGAGCGACTTCGCCGCCAACGTGGAATTGGCGGAGGCTGTAGCACCCGGCGGCAAGCGCCCCGCTCCGCAGCAAACACTGAAGACCGTTGACACCCCCGGCCAGCACAGCATTGAAGACGTCAGCCGTTTCCTGAAAGTGCCGCGCGAGCAATGCGTGAAAACATTGCTGGTGCAGGGCGCCAAGGACAATGTCGTGGCGCTGGTGTTGCGCGGCGATCACGAACTCAACATGGTCAAGGCTGGCAAACTCACCGGGGTGGCAAACCCTGTTGTATTCGCTACCGGCGAGCAGGTGCGTGCTGCAGTCGGGTGCGAACCCGGCTCGCTCGGCCCAGTGGGTTTAAAGATTGACGTGATTGTGGATCGCGCCGCCGCTCATCTCGCCGATTTTGTCTGCGGCGCAAATCAGGACGACAAGCATTACAGCGGCGTCAACTGGGGGCGCGATCTGGTGGAGCCGCTGATCGCGGACATCCGCAACGTGGTCGCGGGCGACCCCTCGCCTGACGGCAAGGGCACGCTCGCCATCGCGCGCGGTATCGAGGTCGGCCACATCTTCCAGCTCGGCACCAAATACAGTGCGGCGATGAACGCCAGCGTGCTCGATCAGACCGGGCAATCGGTGGTGATGACCATGGGCTGCTACGGGATCGGCGTTTCGCGCATCGTCGCCGCCGCCATCGAACAGAATCACGACGACCGCGGCATCATCTGGCCCCATGCGATAGCGCCGTTTCAGGTCGCCCTGCTGCCGATGAACATGCAGAAATCGCAGCGCGTGCGCGAGGCCGCGGAAAGGCTTTACCGGGAATTACAGGACGCCGGTATCGCGGTGCTGTTCGACGACCGCCCGCTGCGCGCCGGCGTGATGTTCGCCGACATGGAGCTGATCGGCATTCCGCATCGTCTGGTGCTGGGCGAACGGGGTCTCGATGCGGGCACTATCGAATATAAAGGACGGCGCGACGCAGAAAACCAGGATCTGTCGCTCTCAACCATTGTTGAATTTATTCAGTCGCAACTCGCTGTTGGCGGCATGCACTAATAAATCTGCGCATTAGCCCAAGTGCCTGAATACGGCGCCGGCCAGCGGCGGCAGTGAAATGTAAATGGAATAGGGTCGGCCCATCCACGGCGTTGGCTCCGCCTGTATCCCCGCGTTACCCAGGTTGCCGCCGCCGTAGTACGCCGAATCGGAATTGAATATTTCCTGGTAATAGCCCGCGTACGGTACGCCGAGCCTATAACCGTGACGCGGCACCGGCGTGAAGTTAAGCACTACCACCAGATTTTCCTGCTCGCTCTTACGCATGTAGGACACTACCGACTGTGCGGCGTCGTGACAGTCGATCCACTCGAAACCCTGCACCTCAAAGTCGTAGCGGTGCAGTGCGGACGACTGGCGGTACAGGCGGTTGAGATCACCCACCAGCGAGTGTACGCCCCGGTGCGGCGGATAATCGAGCACGTACCAGTCGAGTTCGCGCGCATGGTCCCACTCCGGCCCTTGCGCGAATTCGCAGCCCATGAACAGCAGTTTCTTGCCGGGGTAGGTGTACATATAGGTGTACAACAGGCGCAGGTTGGCCAGCCGCTGCCATTCGTCGCCAGCCATCTTGTAGTGCATCGAGGCCTTGCCATGCACGACTTCGTCGTGCGAAAACGGCAGCACGAAGTTTTCCGTGTACGCATAGAGCATACCGAAGGTGAGGCGGTCGTGGTGGTAATGGCGATGCACCGGATCGAGACACATATACTCCAGCGTGTCGTGCATCCAGCCCATGTTCCACTTCATGCTGAAGCCGAGCCCGCCCAGCCACACCGGACGCGACACCATCGGCCAAGCGGTGGACTCCTCCGCCATCGTCAGCGTGCCGGGGTGGAGTTCGTGCGTGACGCTGTTGAGTTCGCGCAGGAAGTCGATCGCTTCGAGGTTTTCACGCCCGCCGTGAATATTGGGCAGCCAGTCGCCCGGATCGCGTGAGTAGTCGAGATAGAGCATGGAGGCGACGGCGTCGACGCGCAGTCCGTCGATGTGAAATTCCTCCAGCCAGTAGAGGGCGCTGGAGATGAGGAAGTTCCTCACCTCGTTGCGGCCGTAATTGAAGATCAGCGTGCCCCAGTCACGGTGCTCGCCGCGACGCGGATCTTCATGCTCATACAGCGCGGTGCCGTCGAAGCGCGCGAGGCCGTGCGGGTCTTTCGGAAAATGCGCAGGCACCCAATCGAGCAGCACGCCGATGCCGTGACTGTGACAGTAGTCCACGAAAAAGCGCAGGTCATCCGGTGTGCCGTGGCGGCTGGTGGCGGCGAAATAACCGATGGTCTGATAGCCCCACGAGGCGTCGAGCGGATGCTCGGTGACCGGCAGCAGTTCGATGTGGGTAAATCCCAGCGGCTGCACGTAAGCCACCAGGCGCTCGGCCAGTTCCCGGTAGTTCAGGAATCCGTCCGTGGCACTGCGTTGCCATGACCCGAGGTGCACCTCGTAGATGGACAGCGGCTCGTGTAGCCAGTCGGCGCGTTTGCGTGTTTCCAGCCAGGCGTCGTCATGCCACTGGAATGCGTCATCTGCGCTCACGATGGACGCCGTACTCGGGCGTATTTCAAATCGCTGCGCGTAGGGATCGGCCTTGAGCAAAATCATGCTGTCGCGCGCGCGCAATTCAAATTTATACAGCGCGCCCGCCGTCACGCCCGGAATGAACAGTTCCCACACCCCGTTGCTGCGCATGCGCATGGGATGACGCCGGCCGTCCCAGGCGTTGAAATCGCTCACTACACTGACGCGTTCGGCGTTCGGCGCCCACACCACAAACAACACGCCTGCCACCCCATCCGCATCATGCAGATGGGCGCCCATGAAGCGCCAGGTATGACGATGACGCCCCTCGCCAAACAGGTGCAGATCGTATTCGGAAACCTGCGGCGGGAAACTGTAGGGATCGAACGCACGTGTGGTGTGACCCGCACCGTCGCCCAAGATGAGTTCGTAACGCTCCGGCACAACACCCGGGCGTCCGCGCCATTCGTACACATCCGTGCCGGGCACGCGCTGCATGGGGAACTGTGTGTCCCTGCTGGCGACCGCAACCTCCTTCACTCCTGGGATAAAGGCGCGGATCAGTTCCTCGCCGTTGTCCGCAGCATGCCGTCCGAGCAGCGCAAACGGATCATGATGGCGCGCCTCAACGAGGCGCTGCAGTTCCTTATTGCGTTGAGCGGTCTTTTTCACATGAAATTCCTGAACTTATGGCCCGAACCTTGCAATTTAATGCAGGAGTGCGTGTATCATAACCGTATTCTTGGGGGATGGGGGAACCCCCTCTTCTCACGGCGGGTAACACGCGCATTCCTTGGTGCGCGTATTGCTGCACTAATAGATTAGATTGTTGGAAAAGCCCTTCCATGGGCTTTCCCAACACGCAAAGCGAAAAATGTGATTTTCGCTTTGCTCCATTTTTCAAGTACTGCGGCGTATTTGAAAAATGGCGACACATCCATGTATCGCACCGCAGGGAGACTTTCCGTGCATAAAGGTCATATTCGCCGCTTCGAGCGGCGTCGCATGCGCAACACCCTGGCCTTGATCCTGGCGGGAGGTCGCGGCTCACGGCTGGAACACCTCACCCTCTGGCGTGCCAAGCCGGCGGTACCGTTCGGCGGCAAATTCCGCATCATCGATTTTCCGTTGTCCAACTGCATCAATTCCGGCATCCGCAGCATCTCGGTACTCACCCAGTACAAGGCGCACTCGCTGATCGGCCATATCCAGCGCGGCTGGGGCTTCATGCGCGGCGAATTCGGCGAATTTGTCGAACTGCTGCCGGCCCAGCAGCGTATTGAAACCTCGTGGTACACCGGCACAGCAGACGCCGTATTCCAGAATCTGGACATCATTCGCGGACACAAGGCGAAATACCTCCTCGTGCTCGCCGGCGATCACATCTACAAGATGGACTATGGGCAGATGATTGCCTTTCACGCCATGCACAACGCCGACATGACCGTGGGCTGTATCGAGGTACCGATTGAGCGCGCCAGCGCCTTCGGCGTGATGACCGTGCAGGAACACGGGCGCGTGGTGCGCTTTCAGGAAAAGCCCGCGCAGCCGGAGCCGCTGCCGGGGCGTACCGATGCCGCCCTGTGCTCCATGGGCATCTACGTCTTCAACACTGAATTTCTCTACGAACAGCTCATCAAGGATGCCGACACTCAGCACTCCTCGCATGATTTCGGCAAGGACATCATTCCCTCGATCATCGAAAAATATCACGTCGTCGCGTTCCCGTTTCTTGATCACGAGAGCGGCAAGTGCGCCTACTGGCGCGACGTGGGTACCGTGGACGCCTTCTGGGAGGCCAACATGGAGCTGATCGGCGTCACCCCCGAACTCAATCTGTATGATGAAGACTGGCCGATCTGGACCTATCAGGAGCAACTGCCACCGGCCAAATTCGTGTTCGACGACGAAGACCGGCGCGGCATGGCGGTGGATTCGACGGTCTCGGGCGGCTGTATCGTGTCCGGCGCCATGGTGCGTCACTCGCTCCTGTTTTCCAATGTACTCGTCAACTCATACTCAACGATCACCGACTCCGTTATCCTGCCCGATGTGAAAATAGGAACTCACTGCAAGCTGCACAAGGTCATCATCGACAAGGCCTGCGTGATTCCGGACGGCACCGTCATCGGCTTCGATCACGCCGAAGACGCCAGGCGTTTTCATGTCACACCGGCAGGAGTGGTGCTGGTGACGCCTGAAATGCTGGGGCAGTCCATACACCATGTCCGCTGAGCCGCGTCTCAAGGTAGTGCTGTGCTGGCACATGCACCAGCCGGTGTATCGTGACCTCATCACCCAGGAATATCAGTTGCCGTGGACCTATCTCCACGCGATCAAGGATTACGCGGACATGGCAGCGCTGCTCGAAGCCACGCCAGCTGCGCGTGTGGTCGTCAACTTCGCCCCCATCCTGCTCGAACAGATCAGCGATTATGCGCACCAGATCAAGGGATTTATCACCTCCCATACCCCGTTGCACGATCCGCTGCTGGCAGCGCTCGGCGCCGCCAAACTGCCGGAAGATGATGCCGCACGCGTTGCCTTGATCAAGGCCTGTCTGCGCGTCAACCGCGAACGTCTCATCGATCCCTTTCCGCAGTACCGCCGCCTGGTCGAGATCGCCACCCACCTCGGAGAGGATAGCGAGGCCCTGCGCTACCTCGGCGAGCAGTACTTTGCCGATCTCCTCATGTGGTATCACCTGGCGTGGCTGGGCGAAACGGTACGCCGCAACAACACGGCGGTACGTGCCCTCATCGAAAAAGGTTATTTATTCACCTTGAGCGACAGGCACACACTGTTATCCATCATCGCTGAATTATTGGGTGGCCTGATCGGACGTTACCGCAAGCTTGCCGAATGCGGTCAGGTCGAACTCTCACTGACACCCTACGCGCATCCCATCATGCCGCTGATGCTGGATTTCAATAGCGCGCGCGAGGCGATGCCTGACGTGAGCCTGCCGCAATCTCCGCAATATCCCGGCGCCGAAGAACGCGTGCGCTGGCATATCCAGCAAGGCATCGAGGTCTTCCGCCGCCACTTTGGATTTACCCCGCAGGGTTGCTGGCCGTCCGAGGGCGGCGTGAGCGATGCGACATTGCGCCTGCTGGATGAATACGGATTTCGCTGGGCGGCGAGCGGCGAGACGGTGTTGTATAACAGTCTCGCCCGCCATAACAAGGCCGAGCCCACCAACAAGGAGTGGCTGTATCAGCCCTACACTGTCGACGCGAGCAACGTCGCCACCTTCTTTCGTGATGACGGCCTCTCGGATCTCATCGGCTTCACCTATGCCAAATGGCATGCGGATGATGCCGTCAGTAATCTCATCTCCCATCTGGACAGCATTGCGAGTACGCACGACACCTCCAACAGTGTCGTTTCCATCATCCTGGATGGCGAAAACGCGTGGGAATATTATCCCTATAACGGTTATTATTTTTTAAGCGCACTGTACGAGCGCCTCAGCATGCATCCGCGGCTGCACATGACGACATTTTCGGATTGCCTGGACAGCCTGCCGCCGGCGGAAAAACTGGAGACACTGGTGGCGGGCAGCTGGGTGTACGGCACCTTCTCCACCTGGATCGGCGACGACGACAAGAACCTGGCCTGGGACCGGTTGTGTGACGCCAAACGCGCATTCGACACTGCGCTCGCTTCAGGGCGTCTGACGGACGAACGCCGCGCCGCGCTGGAAAAACAACTGGCCGTATGCGAAGGCTCAGACTGGTTCTGGTGGTTCGGCGGTTATAACCCGGCGGACACGGTGAGCGATTTTGAATTGCTGTTCCGCCGCCACCTCGCCAATCTCTACCGTCTGCTGGGTGAATCCATTCCGGAAGAATTGTCGCTGGTGCTGTCGCGCGGCAGCGGTGCGCCCGCACAGGGTGGCGTAATGCGTCCCGGCCAGGAGGCCCAGTGAGCCCAGCGCAGGCGGGCAGAGCGCGGCGCGCGGGCGTCATACTGCATCCCACCTCCCTGCCGGGGCCGCACACCCAGGGCGATCTCGGCCCGGAGGCCTATCACTTCGTGGAATTCCTCGCGGCGAGCGGCCTGCAGGTATGGCAAGTGCTGCCGCTCGGCCCGACCCACGATGACGGCTCGCCTTATCAATGCCTGTCGGTGAGCGCCGGCAATCCCCGTCTCATCAGCCCGGAACTATTAAAGCAGGAGGGCTGGATCGAATCTTACAAAGATAATACAACACACTCAAAGCTGCTACAGCGTGCCTGCAAACGTTTCATACAGCACGCCTCAACGCAGGAGCGCGATGCCTACACGGATTTCATCCAGCAGCAGGGCCATTGGCTGCCCGATTACGTGCTTTATCAGGCGCTGAAGGACGAGCATGACGGCAGTTCCTGGATCGACTGGCCCACACCCCTGCGCGATCGTGATGCCCATGCGCTGGATGAAGCGCGCACGCGACTCGACAGTGCCATCACTCAAGTCTGCTTCGAGCAGTTCATGTTTTTCCGCCAATGGAGCGCGCTCAAATGCTACGCCAACGCGCGCGGTGTGGCGATGTTCGGCGACATGCCAATTTTCGTGGCGCACGACAGTTCCGATGTCTGGTCTCATCGTGAGCTATTCGATCTCGATGCCGGGGGGCACGCGCGCGTGGTGGCGGGCGTTCCGCCGGATTATTTCTCCGTGCATGGCCAGCGCTGGGGCAATCCGCATTATAATTGGCAGCGCATGCGCGACGAGGGTTACCGCTGCTGGATAGAACGCATGCAGACACAACTGCAACTGTTCGACCTGATCCGCATCGACCATTTTCGCGGGTTTGAGTCCTACTGGGAAATCCCCGCCGAGCTGCCGACCGCAGAAGGTGGGCGCTGGGTCAAGGCGCCGGGTGATGAATTGTTCGCCGTCCTGCAACGCGAGCTCGGCAATCTGCCGCTGGTCGCGGAAGACCTGGGATTGATTACTCCCGAGGTGCATGCGCTGCGTGAAAAATACGGCTTGCCCGGCATGAAGATACTGCAATTCGCATTTGACGGCGATCCGCGCAACCCATATTTGCCGCATCGGCATGAGGTCAACGGTGTGGTCTACACCGGCACGCACGATAACGACACCACGCTGGGCTGGTTTAACAAACTTCCCCAGGAAACAAAAAATTATGTTGACGATTATCTGGGCACGCCGGGCGAACCCATGCCCTGGCCACTCATCCGCATGGCACTTGCGTCGGTGGCGAACCTCGCCGTCGTTCCCATGCAGGACATCCTGATGCTTGGCAGCGAGCACCGCATGAACACTCCCGGCACCACCCACGGCAACTGGCAGTGGCGCTTTGACTGGGCACAACTTACACCGGACATTCCCGAACGCCTGCGCCACCTGAACCACCTCTATAACCGCAGCGATCAATGACGCATATGGATAGTCTGATGTACTGGAAGGCCCTGCTGCTCGGCATCATCGAAGGGCTTACTGAATTTTTGCCGATCTCAAGCACCGGGCACCTCATCATCGCTGCGGACGCGTTGAATTTCAACGGCAACCGCGAGAAGACATTTGAAATTTCCATCCAGTTGGGCGCCATACTCGCCGTGTGCTGGCATTATCGCGCAAGACTCATCGCGCTGACACACACCTCACCCAGCGCACAAGCGGCGAAAAATTTTAATTTTCTTTTAAATCTGTTCATCGCCTTTTTGCCCGCAGCGATGCTTGGCCTCGTCTTCCACGGCTTCATCAAGGAGCATTTATTCACGCCCTTCAACGTCGCCATCGCATTGATCGTGGGCGGCGTGATTATTTTATTGATTGAACAACGCCGCTACACGCCACGGATTAACTCCGTGGACGATATGTGCTGGAAGACAGCACTGAAGATAGGTTTGTGTCAGGCCGTGGCGTTGATTCCGGGCACCTCGCGCTCCGGAGCGACCATCATGGGTGGTTTGCTGTTTGGACTCTCGCGCCAGACGGCGACAGAGTTTTCATTTTTTCTCGCCATACCCACCATGTTCGCTGCCACGCTCTACGATCTCTACAAGAGTTGGCACCTGCTAAGCAGTCACGATATTGGGTTGATTGCCGTGGGATTTACTGCGGCGTTTGCAAGTGCGCTATTAACAGTCAAGGCGCTGCTCGCCTTTATCGCCCATCACAGCTTCCGGGCGTTTGCCTGGTACCGGATAGGCTTTGGCTTGCTGGTGCTGTTCTACTTCTGGTGATGGGCCCGATCTGTCATTGAGCGGTTTCACGCACGATGTCCGTGCCGGCGGGCGGGGTGAATGCGAACGACCCAGGGGCCGGTTTGATGTTGTATTTCATATGGGTGAAGCGCAGAGAGGTGGTTTGGCCGAAACTGTCGAGCATCTCCATCACCTGCAAATCATCGCGGTGAAAACCGAGACGTATGTGCTCAAAGCCGCTGTCCGGCAGCTTCGGCGTAAGCTCCACCCACTCCAGACCCTCTTTGGGTGCCGCCTCTGAGATATTAAAGTTGGCCTCAAGCGGTTGCGCACCGCTCAGCAGCGACGCCGGCGTGCTGCCGATCACCCCGGTCATGGCTTTGATGGTCGCCTGCTGCAAATCCTCATCGTAAATCGTAATCTCTTTGCCGTCCGCAACGATGAGCTGATGATAAGGCTTTTGATAATCCCAGCGGAATTTTCCCGGACGCTGCATCACCAGCGTGCCGCTCGCCTCCTGTACCCTGTTTCCCCTGGCGTCCATCAACGACTGCTGAAAATCCGCCTGTATCACGCGCGTGTTCTTGAAAAAAACGTGCAGACGCTCAATGGCGGAAACCGCTCCCGCGTCACTATCACGTCCCTGTGTGCCGCCGGCCTGCGCAGACAGTGGCCAGCAAAGCACGACACAGAGCGCTATAACAAAGTGTGACATTGGCTTCATTGCCTAGTCCGGAGGCGGTGCCGCCGCCAGAACTTCGCGGCTGCCGTTGGATTGCAGCGTACCTACCACACCGGTACGCTCCATCTCCTCGATCATGCGCGCCGCGCGGTTGTAGCCGATCTTGAGCCGGCGCTGAATGCCGGACACGGAGGCGCGGCGCGACTCGGTGACGATGCGTAGCGCAGCGTCATAGAGCGGATCGGCCTCGCCGGCGGCGTCCATCTCACCGCCCACAGCGCTGGCTTCTTCATCGCTGGTCACTTGCAACACCTCAGTGCGGTAATCCGGCGCGCCGCGCTGCTTGAGATAATCCACCACCTTGTGTACCTCGTGATCGGCGACAAAGGCGCCGTGGATGCGCGTCAGCACACCGCCGCCCGGCGCGAGGTAGAGCATGTCGCCCTGCCCCAGCAACTGTTCGGCGCCCATCTGATCGAGGATGGTGCGCGAATCCACCTTGGCCGACACCTGAAACGCGATGCGCGCGGGGATATTGGCCTTGATGAGGCCAGTGATGACATCCACCGACGGACGTTGCGTGGCGAGTATCAGATGGATGCCGGAGGCGCGCGCCTTTTGCGCCAGACGCGCAATCAGGGTTTCCACCTTCTTGCCGACCACCATCATCATGTCGGCCAGCTCGTCGATGATGACGACGATGTACGGCATGGTGTCCAGCAACGGCGGCTCGACACCTTCGATAGTCTTGATGAGCGGATCGGCCAGCGGTTTCCCGCTCTCCGCCGCGTCTTTCACCTTGCGGTTCAGGCCGGCGATGTTGCGCACGCCGAGCGCCGCCATCACGCGGTAGCGCCGCTCCATCTCCGCCACGCACCAGCGTAGCGCGTTCGCCGCCTCGCGCACGTCGGTCACCACCGGCGTGAGCAGGTGCGCGATCCCCTGATAGACCGAGAGCTCCAGCATCTTGGGGTCGATCATGATGAGGCGCACTTCGTCGGGCCGGGCGTTGAACAGGATACTCAGCACCATGGCGTTCATCGCCACCGATTTACCCGAACCGGTAGTGCCTGCCACCAGCAGGTGCGGCATCTTGCCCAGATCGACCACCACCGGCGCGCCGCTGATGTCCTTGCCGAGCGCCAGCGCGAGCGGCGAGCCGGCGTTTTCGTATTCCTTGGATTGGAGGGTTTCCGAGAGCCGTACCAGCGCACGGTGTTCATTGGGAAGTTCGAGACCGATCACCGACTTGCCGGGGATCACTTCCACCACGCGCACACTGGTGGTGGAGAGACTGCGCGCGAGATCCTTGGCGAGACTGGTGATCTGGCTCACCTTGATGCCGGCGGCAGGCTGAATCTCGAAACGCGTGATGACCGGCCCTGGATGCACCGCGACCACCTGCACCTCGATGCCGAAATCCATCAGCTTCATCTCGACCAGACGCGACATCGCCTCCAGCGCACTGTCCGACAGATTCTGCTGCTGCGGTTCCGCCGGATCGAGCAGCGACAGCGGCGGCAACGCATCCGTGCCGGCTTCAAACAGCGGTACCTGACGTTCCTTCACCACACGCTCGCCGGTAGGCACGCTCTTGAGTACGGGCTCGATGCGCGGCGGGGGCCGGCGCTCGACCTTGCGCCGCTCTATCTTTGCCGCGACCTCGCGCTTGAGGCGTGACTGGCGCCCGATGAAATAGTCGCGCAGGCCAAAGCGCGTGGTGACATGTTCGGCCAAGCGGAGCGTGAAATGCCCGAGGGTATCCATCAGCCATAGCCAGGAAAGGCCGGTGAACAAGGTGATACCGGTGAGAAACAGCACCAGAAAAAACAACGTGGCGCCCAAAAAACTCACGCTGTGCACCAGCGCGCGCGCGATTTCGTCGCCCAGCAAGCCGCCGATTTCGTGCGGCAGCGCCGATGGCCCGGCAAAATGGAGCGCCGCCAGCCCGGCACCCCCCACCAAGGTGAGCAAAAACCCGAGGGAGCGTACGCCCAGGCGACGCCGGTCAAAACTGTCCGTCCCCAGCCGGGCTTCATGGATAAGCCAGCCGCCGTAACCGATCATGAGGGGGAACAGGTACGACAGGACGCCGAACAGGTAGAGGAACACATCGGCCAGCCAGGCACCGAGCAGGCCGCCCCGGTTGGCTATTTTGTCGGTGACGGCACTGTGCGACCAGCCGGGGTCAGAGGGCTGATAGCTGGCCAGCGACATCAGCAGATAAATGGCCAACGCAAGGCAGGCGATCAGCCCCAGCTCGTGCAGGCCATAGGCGACGGTATGCGCCCAGGGGCGACCGCGCCCCTGAAAAAGACCGTCTGATTTTTTGCGGCTCGCCTGCGACAAAATTCACCCGCTAAGTCAGTAAGTAAGACCACACTTCCCGCTACGTCCCCGCCCCCTATCAAGGGGGCGGGGCAGGGTGGGGGTAGAGTAAACAGTGTATTTACTCAGGAGTCACATTATTAACGTTGTAGCCCAAAACCTTGTGACTCCTGAGTAATCCATATTATGAAGTATAGTTCATAATATCATAATTATTATATATTTTTATCATTAACATCATCACTCAGAATGGGATATCATCATCAAAGTTGTCGCCCTTCCCGCCCGGCGCGTGCTCAGCCTCTTCGTGTGAGCCTTTGGCTGCGGACTGGGGCGCGCCCTTCCCGCCCGCCGCCTTCTCTGCGTACGGCGCTGAACCCCCGCCCTTGCTGCCCAGCATCTGCATCTCGTTGGCGATGATCTCGGTAGTGTAGCGGTCGGTACCGGTGGTCTTGTCCTGCCACTTGCGTGTGCGCAGGCTGCCCTCCACGTACACCTGCGAGCCCTTCTTGAGGTATTCGCCGGCAATCTCGGCCAAGCGGTTGTAAAACACCACGTTGTGCCATTCCGTGCGCTCCTGCTGCTCGCCGGTGGTCTTGTCCTTCCATGATTCGCTGGTCGCGATGGTCACATTCGCCACCGCCCCGCCGCTCGGCATGTAACGCACCTCCGGGTCTTTGCCCAGGTTGCCGACCAGTATCACCTTGTTCACGCCTCTTGCCATGTCGTCTCTCCTCGCCTATTTGGAAAACTCGCTCAACGCCGCCTCATCCAGCAACTGGGCGTCCACCCTGAGGTAGGCCGTACCTTCCGCCACCACCACCTCTACCACCCCCGGAACCTGCCGGATGCGTTCCGTCAGCACACGTGCCTGATTGTCATCCATCGAGCCCACCTTAAGCAAATGGCTTTTGAGGTAGCGCGGGCTCGCCATGGCGGAGGCCACGGCGGCCCATGCGCCCGCCAGCACGGCGCACAGCGTGAAAACGCCGATGAAGCCATAGGCCCCGTACAGCGTACCGCCCGCTATGCCGCCGATGAAGGCCCCGAGGAACTGGCTGGTGGAGTAGATGCCGAGCGCCGTACCCTTCCCGTCCACGGGGGCGGCCTTGGAGATGAGCGACGGCAGGCTCGCCTCCAGCACATTGAAGCTGATGAAAAACATGAGCAGGGCGAGCGTAATGCCCGCGACGGAGTCATACAGCAGCAGCAAGGTCAGTTGCGACAGGCCCAGCAGCACTATGGCGCCGACAAATACCTCCTTCATGCGGCGCTTTTTCTCGGCCACGATGATAAACGGCACCATCAGGACAAGCGCGATCACCAGCACCGGAAAATAGACCTGCCAGTGCTGGCCCGCCGCCAGACCGGCCTGGTCGCGCAGCGCAAACGGCAGCGCGACAAAGCTTGCCGTCAGCATCGCGTGCAACACCAGAATGCCGAAATTGAGCCGCAGCAATTCGACGTCCTTCAGCACGCCCATAAACTTGACCGGCATCGCCTCGGTATCGCGGTGAAAGTGACTCTCCACCGGCTGCGGCACGCCAAACCTGAGCACCGCGATACCTCCGAGCGCGAGCACGGCGGTCAACCAGAAAATGCCCGGCACACCAATCCAGCCGCTCAGCACCGGGCCCGCAATCAGCGCCAGCGCGAACGAAACGCCAATCGTCATGCCGATCACCCCCATCGCCTTGGTGCGGTGCTCCTCACGCGTCAGGTCGGCAGCGAGCGCCATCACGGCGGCGGCAATCGCCCCGCTGCCTTGCAGCGCGCGTCCGACAATCACGCCGGTGATGGAGTCCGCGAGTGCGGCCACCACACTGCCCACGGCGAAGATCAGCAGGCCCGCGATAATCACCGGCTTGCGCCCGATACGGTCGGACAGCATCCCGAATGGTATCTGCAACACGGCCTGGGAGAGACCATAGGCCCCGATGGCAAGCCCGATCAGCATGGGTGTGGAGCCGGGGAGGTGATCGTGGGCGTAGAGTGCGAATACCGGCAGGATCAAAAACAGTCCCAGCATACGTAAGGCATAAATGGCGGCGAGTGAAAACGTGGCCCGGCGCTCCCCCGGGGTCATGCCATTCTGATGCATCAGACAGGTTTCCTTTTGCTTCGCTAAACACGTATATTAACAGGTTTAATTCAGCCGCCGGAACCCATGAATTACATCCGTATTCGCGGTGCGCGCACGCATAATCTGCAAAATATCGACCTCGACCTGCCGCGCGACAAACTGATCGTCATCACCGGCCTGTCGGGCTCCGGCAAGTCCTCGCTCGCCTTCGACACCATCTACGCCGAGGGCCAGCGCCGCTACGTCGAGTCGCTGTCGAGCTACGCGCGGCAATTCCTGTCGGTGATGGAAAAGCCGGACGTGGATCACATCGAGGGCCTGTCGCCCGCGATTTCCATCGAACAGAAATCCACCTCGCACAACCCACGCTCCACGGTCGGCACCGTCACCGAAATTTACGATTATCTGCGCCTGCTGTTCGCACGCGTCGGCGTGCCACATTGCCCGGAGCACGGCACGGCACTCGACGCACAGACCGTGAGCCAGATGGTGGACCATATCCTGACGCTACCCGAAGGCACCGCCCTGATGCTGCTCGCACCGGTCATCGAAGGGCGCAAGGGCGAACACTTCAACGTGCTGAGCGAACTGCGCAGTCAGGGCTTTCTGCGCGCGCGCGTGGACGGCAAGATCGTCGAACTGAGCGAGGCTCCGGCGCTCGATCTGCGCAAAAAACACACCATCGAAGCGGTCGTGGATCGCATCAAGGTGCGCCCCGATCTGCGCCAGCGTCTGGCCGAATCACTGGAAACCGTGCTGCGCCTGAGCGAAGGCATCGTGCGCATCGCCTTCATGGAAGACAAGAAGCGCGCAGACCTGATGTTCTCGGCGAAATTTGCCTGCCCGCTGTGCGGCTACAGTCTGAGCGAACTCGAGCCGCGTTTGTTTTCCTTCAACAACCCCGCGGGCGCCTGCCCTACCTGTGACGGGCTGGGCGTCAAACAATTCTTTGATCCGGCCAAGGTGGTCGCACATCCCGAATTGAGTCTGACCGAAGGCGCGGTGCGCGGCTGGGACAAGCGCAACGCCTATTATTTCCAGATGCTGCGTTCGCTCGCCGAGCATTACACGTTTGATCTGGAAAAACCGTTTGCAAAACTGCCGAAGAAAATTCAGGACGCCGTGCTGTACGGCAGCGGTGAGGAAGAGATACTCTTTTATTATTACAACGAGCGCGGCTCGCACAGCAAACGGAAACACCCCTTTGAAGGCGTGATTTCCAACATCGAGCGGCGCTATCACGATACCGAGTCCGGCATGGTGCGCGAAGAGCTGGCGAAATACCTGAGCGCACGCCCCTGCCCGGAGTGCAGCGGCGCGCGCCTCACGCTGGCCGCACGCCATGTCTATGTCGCAGACAGAACACTGTCGCAAATCACCGCCCTGCCGGTAGATCAGGCGCAGCAGTTTTTTGCCGGGCTTACGCTACCCGGACGGCGCGGCGAGATCGCTGCCAAGATTCTGAAAGAGGTCAACGAACGGCTGGGATTCCTCGTCAACGTGGGCCTCGATTACCTCACCCTGGAGCGCAGCGCCGACAGCCTGTCCGGCGGTGAGGCGCAACGCATCCGCCTCGCGAGCCAGATCGGCGCCGGGCTGGTCGGCGTGATGTACGTTCTGGATGAGCCGTCCATCGGCTTGCATCAGCGCGACAATCAGCGCCTGCTGAATACACTGGTCTATTTGCGCGACCTCGGCAATACCGTAATCGTGGTGGAGCACGACGAAGAGGCGATCCGCAGCGCCGATTATGTCGTGGACATCGGCCCCGGCGCGGGCGTGCATGGTGGCCACATCGTCGCGCAAGGTCTGCCGCACGAAGTGATCGCCCACCCCGCTTCCATCACCGGCCAGTATCTTTCCGGGCGCAGAAAAATCCCGCTGCCCGCCGAGCGCAAGCCGCTGAATGAAAAACGCTGCCTGCACCTGCGCGGCGTGAGCGGCAATAATCTCAAGAATATAGATGTTGCCATTCCCGCCGGTCTCATGACCTGCATCACGGGTGTATCGGGATCAGGCAAGTCCACCCTCATCAACGACACCCTGTATCACCTGCTCGCGCGTGCGCTGCATGGCGCGGGCGAAGAACCCGCACCCTATGCCTCCGTGGAAGGCATGGAGCTATTCGACAAAGTGGTGAACATCGACCAAAGCCCGATCGGACGCACACCGCGCTCCAATCCGGCCACCTACACCGGCCTC
The DNA here is from genome assembly GCA_030655395.1 of Gammaproteobacteria bacterium. Classification (GTDB taxonomy): domain Bacteria; phylum Pseudomonadota; class Gammaproteobacteria; order SURF-13; family SURF-13; genus JAQBXX01. The sequence goes on from JAURVQ010000096.1 coordinate 30,150, forward strand.
TTCACCCCCATCCGTGAATTATTCTCCGGCACGCCGGAGGCCCGTTCACGCGGCTATAACCCGGGCCGCTTCAGCTTCAACGTCAAAGGCGGACGCTGCGAGGCGTGCCAGGGCGACGGCCTGATTAAAGTGGAAATGCACTTCCTGCCCGACATCTACGTCGCCTGCGACGTGTGCAAAGGCAAGCGCTACAACCGTGAAACTTTAGAGGTACATTACAAGCACAAAAACATTCACGAAATACTGGAGATGACCGTGGAAGACGCGCGCGCCTTCTTCGACCCCGTGCCCGCCATCGCCCACAAACTGCAAATGCTGATGGAAGTCGGCCTCGGCTACATCAAACTCGGCCAGAACGCCACCACCCTCTCCGGCGGCGAAGCGCAGCGCGTCAAGCTCGCGCGCGAACTGTCACGCCGCGACACCGGCAACACGATGTACATTCTCGACGAACCCACCACCGGCCTGCATTTCCACGACATCGAACAACTGCTGCGCGTGCTCCACCACCTGCGCGATCATGGCAACACCGTGGTCGTCATCGAGCACAACCTCGACGTCATCAAAACCGCCGACTGGATCATAGACCTCGGCCCCGAAGGCGGCGGCAAGGGTGGCCGGGTCATCGCCACCGGCACGCCTGAGCAAGTCGCCGCACAGCCCCATTCCTATACGGGTCAATATCTAAAGCCCGCGTTAGAGCGCGTCTAGCAGCCCGCCTTCCCGGCAAATCTGACACTAGGCAGAAGGTATATAATTAATCAGCCGTATGTAGGGTGTCTATTCTAGCTAGGCCAGTTGAAACCATGCCGATTCCTAATGACCCCAAGAACCGTGACTGGCTTGATGTTTCAAGTGCCAACCCGAAACTTGTAGACGAGTTTCGTCCTTGTTTAGTTGGCTTCTTGGCATTTGATCATGGACAAGTACCGGGTCTTGCAGGCACGGGTTTCGTTACAAGTAGCTTTAATTTTGCCCCCAACAAAACAATTGCTGACCTTGCATTAGTCATCACGGCGAAACACGTTCTTACTGAAGGTGTGCTAAAAATTCAACGGCCCGATCCGAGGCACGCACCTTCAGCATTGTTTATACCTGCTAGCGCTAAAACCCCTTTATTGCATGAAGAAAAACTAAGAGCCGTTTGGATGGGACATGAGAGCGGCGACTTGCTATATGCGAGACATTTGACCTATCACGACTCGTCAGATATTGCATGCTGTCTTCTTACTCCTCAGGAAGAATACGCGACACAATTCGCACCAGCTCAGATCCCTTTGGATACAACCAGGCCTTCTGTTGGAGATGTTGTCCATATGGTATCCCAAGGTGGAAGGCAAATTACTGATGCTGATCGTTTGCCACCAACAGGCGCCAAGGGGATTGGTCAACAGTTCACGGTGCGCCGTCGCGTCAGCATTCGCATCGGAACCGTAACAGCGATATATCCGCAAGGATTTCGTCAGTACCCATGGCAATGCTTTACAACTTCTATACCAGTTGAGCCTGGGATGAGCGGTGGATTCGTGTACTTGCCACGTGATGGGAAACAGGTTGCGGCTTGTGGAATTGTCTGTGCTGACAACTCTACACGTGAGGCACACACTGATTATTCGCTGTGTGGTGAATCGGTTATTGCGTGTGCGTGGCCAGCATTGGCTCTAAAAGTACCTGAATACTATGAAAACGATGCTCCCTTACGCACTTTACTCGACATGATGAAGATGGGAAAAATGGAACCTGCTATTGGAGGTATCGACCACATTCAAATAATCGACCGAGATGATGGGGGGTTCACTATTAAGAGATCGGATTAAGTAAATCAATGAGGCCATCAAGCGTAAGGCGTAAAAAACACACGAAACCAATAGGGTCAGACTCGATTGATATTTGATTGGAAACGCTGTACAGCACTGGTGAAGGGACGTTTGGTGAATAATCAAACACGTGGGCACAATCAGCGTGCCCACCCCGCTTGGCTGAGACGACAGATGGACAGTCTTTGTTGCGATTTAGATATATTCGCCGGATAATAACCACACTTCTTGGCGATGGTGGGCTTATGAAGACATTTACGGCAATTATTGAGCGTTGTTCCGACACGGGGTTTTATATCGGTTTCATCCCCGGTTTTCCAGGCGCACATTCTCAAGCGGAATCGCTTGATGAACTGCAGCGCAATCTGCAGGAAGTAGTCTCTATGCTTCTGGAAGATGGGGAGCCTAAACTCGAAGTCGAGTTCGTAGGGTTGCAAACTGTCGCAGTGGCCTAAACGATGGGGAATATCCCTGTCCTCAAGCCCAGTGAAGTTGTTGCAATCCTCAAGCGCATGGGATTCACCGAAATCCGGCAAAGGGGCTCCCACAAGCAGTTTCGTGATGACAAAGGACGCGGTACTACAGTGCCCTTCCACTCCAGCCGTGATATCTCCCCGCTCCTGCTGCGCCAGATTGCCAAGGATATCGGGGTTACCGTTGAAGAATTTATCAGCTACCGGTAGTAAATTTAATCGGTCAACTTGGCTACGGATTGCTTCGGGAACTTTCCGGTAAGGCTAGCGAGAAATGCAGCCAGATATTTCACCTGCTCATCACTCCAGTCTTGTTGTAATTGCAATCAACGGGGTCGATTGATACTCAATAGCACAGCGTATTGCGCCGCATGAAACGCACACCCGGCGGGTTACGGCGTGCGCCTAACCTGCCCTACGAGATCAGGGCCGAGGAGATTTAAATCAATACCGAATTCATAACCAACGGCGGTCTGGAATATCTGCCTGCCTTCGCCATCAGTCTGGCCATCGGCATGTTGATTGGTCTGGAGCGGGAGCGCACGCCGACGGCCAAGGCGGGGCTGCGCACTTTCACTCTGGTGGCGCTGTTCGGCACCCTGGCGGCGCTGTTGTCGGAGCAGACCGGCGCTGCCTGGGTGCTGGCCGGTGGCCTGCTGGTGGTGGGCGGCATGATGGTGGCGGCCTACGCGCACGCCCCTCCCGATGCGGGCGGCGACCCGGGCACCACCACGGTAGCGGCCATCGTGCTGTGCTACGGACTGGGCGCGATGGTGTGGTATGGCTATCATCAGCTCGCGGTGATGATAGCCATCGTGGCCACCGTGCTGCTCTACTTCAAGACCGAGTTGCACGGCATCACCCGCAGCCTCACCCGGCGCGATCTGATTTCTTTCCTGCAATTCGCGGTGTTGTCGCTGGTGATCCTGCCTCTCCTGCCGAATCAGAATTACGGCCCCTACCAGGCTCTCAACCCCTACCGGATATGGTGGATGGTGGTGCTGATCTCCGGCATAAGCCTCGCGGGTTACGCCGCCCTCCGTATCGTCGGCCGGCGCCACGGCGCACCGCTTCTGGGACTGTTCGGCGGACTGGTGTCGAGCACCGCCACCACCCTGGTGTTCGCGCGCCACGCGCGCGGCAACGTGGAATTGGTTCCAATTGCCGCAGTGGTGATCCTGCTCGCCAACCTGATGGTGCTGGTACGGCTGGGGGTCATTGCCGCCGTAGTATCACCAAACCTGCTGCCCGCGCTGCTGCCGGTGCTGGGTGGCGGTCTGCTTGCAGGATTAGCCGGTACAGCCCTGTTTTGGCGCGACCTGCGCAGTGATGCCGCGTTGCCCGCCCTGGAACTCAACAATCCCACCGAGATACGCACTGCACTGGGCTTCGGCCTGCTCTACGCGACGGTGCTGTTCGCTGCTGCCTGGTTGGCAGATTACGCGGGCAATCAGGGGCTGTATGCCGTGGCGCTGGCGTCCGGCCTCGCCGACGTGGATCCGATCACGCTGTCCAGCCTGCGCCTGTTTGCGCTTGGCAAGCTGGCCGAAAGTCCGGTGGTAACGGCGATCACCCTCGCCTTTGTCGCCAACCTTGCGTTCAAATTCGGCCTGATGCTGTTTATCGGCGGCGCGGCGCTGTCGCGCAAGGCCGCCGTGGGCATGCTCTCCATCGCTGTGGGCGCAGGCGCGGGGTGGGCAGCTTTCAATATTTAATTTCAAACAAACGCAAGGGCGGAATACGACTTGCGTCTAACCCATCCAAACCCTCTAGTCAGGCAGTGTACCGCTCAGACTGTTTAGAAACGCAACCAGATGTGTAACCTGTTCATCGCTCAGGTCTTGTTGCAGTTGCGTCTTGGCCATTACGCGCACGGCCTCATCCAGCGTCGGCACACTGCCGGTATGAAAATAAGGCGCAGTCTGCGCGATATTACGCAGGCTCGGAACCTGAAACAGGCGCTTGTGTATGTCTTCTTGGGTCGTTTCATAACGCCCTAAATCATCCGTGACCAGATTATATTTCCGGTCGTACTCGCTGCCGGGATAATTGGGGAACAGCTCATAAAATCCATCACCCATCGGCACCGGCGGGCCAGAGAGGTTGATGCCGAAGTGACAGGCCGAGCATCCGATTTTCTGAAATTCCCCAAAGCCGCGCCTCGCATTTTCAGATAACGCTTTTTTATCGCCCTTCAGATAACGGTCAAAGGCGCTCTCTGGCGTGATGAGTGTGCGCACATATGCCGCCACGGCCTTGGCGATATTGATAGTAGAGACTGACTGCTCCTTGCCAAACGCACGCGTAAATTGCCTACGGTAACCTTTGATGGCCGTGATGCGTTTAACCAGACTGGCTTCGTCCGGGTTAGCCAGCACATCGAGATCAAACAGGTGATCCTTGACCGCCGCTTCCAACGATGGCGCGCGCCCATCCCGGAATTGCACACTTTGGAACGCGGCATTCAGCACCGTCGGCGTGGAGCGGCGCGGGCTCTTGCCGAGTGCTCCCATGGAACGTACGCGCCCGTCAGCGCCGCCCCTATTTAGATCGTGGCAGGTATTGCAGGAAATCGTGTTCTTGACCGAGAGCCGGGCATCGAAATACAACTGCTTGCCCAGCGCAATCCTGGTGGGTGTCTGCGGATTGTCCGTAGGTACCGGTGCGTTGTGTGGTAGCGGCGAAAATACCTCGAACGCCAGCGATGACTGCGAACAACTCGCGAGCACAACGAGTATGGCGTTGCGTAAAATCTTCGGCAGGAGCTTCATGCGTATTTCCAACCCTTCAAAATCAAAAAGCCGAGCAAGCTCGGCTTTTTTGTGACGCTGTGAAAAACTCTTACTTCGCAGCCGCTTTGACTTCCACCGGCTGAGGACGATCCACCAGCTCCACCAGCGCCATCGGCGCGGCATCACCGGCACGGAAGCCGCACTTCAGGATGCGCAAGTAGCCGCCCGGACGCGCCTTGTAACGCGGGCCGATTTCGTTGAACAGCTTGGTGACCATCTCGCGGTCGTGGATGCGCGCGAATGCAAGCCTGCGCTTGGAGACGCTGTCGATCTTGGCGAGCGTGATCAGCGGCTCCACCACACGCCTCAGATCTTTGGCCTTGGGCAGCGTGGTCTCGATCACCTCGTGGCGCAGCAGGGCTGCGGCCATGTTTTTGAACATGGCGCCGCGATGTGAGCTGTTGCGGCTTAATTGACGTCCTGCATTACGGTGGCGCATATCAGTTCCTGAGTCCTTGCGGTGTTAAGCAGACGCTTTTTCTTTGTCACGCAGATGCGCGGGCGGCCAGTTTTCCAGGCGCATACCGAGCGAGAGGCCATGCGAGGCCAGTACATCCTTGATCTCGGTGAGTGACTTCTTGCCGAGGTTCGGCGTCTTCAGCAGTTCGTTCTCGGTACGCTGAATCAGGTCGCCGATGTAGTGAATGTTTTCCGCCTTGAGGCAGTTCGCGGAGCGCACCGTGAGCTCGAGATCGTCCACCGGGCGCAACAGAATGGGGTCGATCTCGGCCTGCATCGAGGCCGGCAGCACTTCTTCGCTGCCCTTCAACTCGACGAAGGTGGAGAGCTGATCCTGCAATAT
>JAURVQ010000097.1 GCA_030655395.1 Gammaproteobacteria bacterium
CGCGGCGCCGACACGGTGCAGGAATACCGCATCAGCGGCCGCCTCTACATGGTGACGATCACACCTTCGGCTGGCTTACCGTACTACCTCATCGACACCGACGGCGACGGCCAGATGGAGACGCGGCAGAACGACGTGCGCTCCAGCAAGGTGCCGCAGTGGGTGTTGTTCAGTTGGGAATAACGTAACGGCAGAGAAAAGATACAAGAGGCAAGAGAAAAGTTAAAACCCTCCCTTCCGCTCAATGTTTCCTGTATTTTTTACTTTTCTCTTGTCACTTTTCTCTTTTCTCTGCCTTTATACGCCATGTCTGTGTACACGCGCATCGAGCAACGCGAGCTTGAGGAGTTTCTTGCAAACTACTCTCTGGGCACGCTTGCCGAATTTTCCGGCATCAGCGCCGGCATAGAAAATACCAATTATTTCGTCACCACCACGCGCGGAAAATTCGTCCTCACCCTGTTTGAATCCACCCCCGCCGAACACCTGCCCTACTTTCTCGACCTGATGGCGTTCACCGCCGAACACGGCGTGCCGAGCGCGCATCCGCTGGCCGATAACGCAGGGCATTATCTGCGCGTCCTGAAGGGGCGTCCGGCGGCGCTGGTGCGGCGTCTGGAGGGGAGCAACGTGGAGCAGCCGAACACCGCGCAGTGCGCCGCGGTGGGTGATGCACTCGGCCATCTGCACGCGGTGGGGCAGGAGTTCACGGGTCAGCGGGAAAACGACCGCGGCCCGCGCTGGCGTGAGGCCATCGCCGCCAGGGTATTGCCCTGTCTCGGCGGCGATGACGCGGCGTTGCTGCGTGACGAACTGGACTTTCAAGCACGCCACGCCGTGGCTGACACCATGCCGCGCGGCGTGATCCACGCCGACCTGTTCCGCGACAACGTGCTGTTTGTGGGCGACACGCTCACCGGCATGATTGATTTTTATTATGCCTGCAACGATCTCCTGCTCTACGATCTCGCGGTAACGGTCAACGACTGGTGCAGCCGCGAAGACGGCTCACTCGACGCTGCGAAACTCACCGCCCTGCTGGCCGCCTATCTCGGCCAGCGTCCGCTGCGGAGTGGAGAAGCCGTGGCATGGCCGGTGATGTTACGCGCGGCGGCGCTGCGCTTCTGGTTGTCGCGTCTGCAAGACCTGCACTTTCCGCGCAAAGGGGAAATCACGCACATCAAGAACCCCGATGTGTTCAAGCGCATTCTGTGCGCGCGGCGCGCGGCCGGCGCGGAGCTATACATAGCGCCATAAATCGTAGCGAGCGGCTTTCAGGCGGGGGCGGCGGAGCGCAGGAACCGGAGTGTACAAGTAGTACATGAGGATTCCGAGCACCGCACGCACTCGCATCAAAGACGCGCAGTAGATTTAGGGCGCTATGTATTATCAGGACGTTGACCAGCCTGTCTGCTTGACCCAGCTCGCGAAGTTCGTCTCGGACAGCGGGTAGCCGATGTAATAGCCCTGTGCGGCATCGCAGCCCAGCGTCTTTAGCCGTGCGAGTATCTCCTCGCTCTCCACCCCCTCGGCCACCACCTTGAGGCCGAGGTTGTGGCCGAGGTCGATGGTGGTGCGCACGATCATCGCATCCTTGTCATTGGTAATCATGTCCATGACGAAGGACTTGTCGATCTTGATCTCGCTCACCGGCAGCTTGCTCAAATAACTGAGCGACGAATAGCCGGTGCCGAAATCATCAATGGAGAGGCGCACCCCGATGCCGGCGAGGCGGGTCAGCATTTGCAGCGCGCGCGCCGGGTCACTCATGATGGTGCTCTCGGTAATCTCCAGAATCAGCCGTTCCGGCGCCACCTCATGCGCAGCCAGCATGCCGGCCACGGTGTCGCAGAGCTCCGGGTCCAGCAGCGCAGGCGCCGCGAGGTTCACGCAAATGCCCAGCTTGATCCCGTTCCGTTCCCATAACGCACATTGACGCAGGCCCTCGTTCAGCACCCACAGTGTGAGCGGCTTGATGAGTCCGGTGCGTTCGGCGAGGGGGATAAAATCATCCGGCTTCATAAGCCCGTGGCTCGGATGCTGCCAGCGCACCAGGGCCTCGACCTCGGTGATACGCGCGTTCTGGGTGTCTATCTTGGGTTGGTAGTGCAGCACCAGTTCGTTATTGCTGATAGCGTGGCGCAACTCGCCCATCAGGGTAAGCCGTTGCGGGCTGTGCTGATCGAGTTTCGGCGAGTACACCACGACCCCGCTCTTGTCGCGTTTGGCGATGTACATGGCGACATCCGCGCGCTGCTGGAGCGCGTCCACATCGTTGCCGTGCTCGGGGAACAGGGTAATGCCGATACTGGCCTGGATGCCGAGCGTGAGCCCTTCGAGGGTAAAGGGCGCCTCCAGCGCACGCAGCACCTTGCGCGCCACGTCGGTCGCGCTCTCCGGGCCAGCAATCTTCGGCAACAGGATGGCGAACTCGTCCCCGCCCAGGCGCGCCACGGTAGCGGGCTCACGCACTACGCCCTGCAGCCGCGTGGCGACCTGTTTCAGCAGGCGGTCGCCGTTGTAATGGCCGAGGGTGTTGTTGACCTCCTTGAATTCGTTCAGGTCCATCAGCAGCAGGGCAAGGCGCGTATTTTCACGCTGCGCAATCATCAGCGCCTGCACCACGCGATCGCGCAACAGCACCCGGTTGGGGAGATCGGTCAGGGCGTCATGCGTGGTGCCATGGATCGTCTCGTACTCCAGCGCGGTGGTCTGGGCGCGCAGATCGCTGGTCTGATCCACCACCATGGCGCCGGCCTCATACGCCATGATCGAACTGACATACTGGCCCCAGAAGGCAAACACAAACGGCATGATGTCGAGCAGCCACAGCGCGGCATTTTCCTGCTGGGCGCGCATCACGCTGTCGAGGCTCAACTCACCATACTGGTAGCGTGCAACAAGCAGCGTGCCCAGCACGATGGCGCTGAGCGCAATCAGCGTACCGTAGACGGCGTAGCGGCTCGCCCTCGACTTCAGCAAACGGACGTTGCGGCTGAATACCTGGCTGGTCAGTCCCTCCACGGTGCCCTCCTGTGGTACTGCGCCGATTTTATTTCGCGCCGATTTGACGTGCGCCCGAAAAGCGGGCTGGTCAGGGGATGACCCGCCTGTCTCCGCCACTACAGGTACATCTGCGTCGGCGGCATTCTGTCCACTTGGTGTGATTTGCGCGCTCATTGTCTCCAATGAGTCGGCATGTCACCCAGAATCTTTAACCTCCCGTCCTATCTCCACAGTGAAATCCGGAGGTGACAGTAAGTCCTCAGCCCTTGACCTTCAACACCACGGCCTCAATCCTGTTTTCCTTGAGACGCGCACGCACCGCATCGACTTCGGCCAGGCTTTTGTAAGGCCCGATGTGCACGCGATGCCAGGTCTCCTTGTTATTGACCGTGACGGTCTGGATGTTCGCTTCCAGGCCGAGCAGCACGAGGCTCGCCTTCAGCCGGTCGGCCTCCTCAAAACTTCTGAAGGAGCCCGCCTGCAGCAGATACTTGCCCGGCTTGCCGTTGGCTTCGTGCTCCGGCACCGCCACCTCCATCTCCGGCAGGATGGTGTAAAAATCGAAGCGCGGTGGCGATGTGGCCGCAGCGGTATCGGGCGTCTTGCGCACGCTGCGCGTATCGGTCGTGGCGGGTGCACTCGCCGCCGGGATTGCGGACGCCACCGGCTTCACCGCCGGCGCGCGCCCGCTGATATATACGAGCAGCGCGACAAACAGGCCGAGCGCAAGCCCGGTGAGCAGCCACACCCAGCCCGGCGTTGGCGAGGATTTGGCGCGATGGTTATTTTTCATCGTTGTCATCCCGCTGCATCGATGTCGGAGCGCTCACGCCCAGCACATCCAGCCCATTGCGCAACACCTGACGCGTAGCGACCAGCAGGCTGAGACGCGCATCGCGCAGGTTATCGTCTGCCACCAGAAACGGCTGTGCATTGTAATAGGTGTGAAAATCAGTGGCGAGGTCCATGAGGTAATACGCTATTTGATGCGGTTCGTAGAGCGCCGCTGCCGCCTCGATTAGTGCAGGATAACGCGCCAGCGTCGCGAGCAGTTTCCATTCATGGCCCTCCACCAGGAGATCGAGATGCGCGCGGCCGCGCGCGGAACTCCATGCCCAGCCCTTGTCCTCGCCCTGCTTCAGCACGCTGCAAATGCGCGCGTGCGCATACTGCACGTAGTATACGGGGTTTTCGTTGCTGCGCGAGGTAGCGAGCTCCAGATCGAAATCGAGATGCTGGTCACTCTTGCGCATCACGTAGAAAAAGCGCGCCGCGTCATTGCCGACCTCCGCGCGCAACGAGCGCAAGGTGACGAACGCGCCCGCGCGCGTGGACATCTGCGCGCGCTCCTTGCCGCGAAACAGGATGGCGAACTGCACCAGCACCACGTGCAGGCGCGCAGCATCTTCGCCCAGCGCGCTGAGCGCGGCCTTCACGCGCGGGATGTAGCCGTGGTGATCCGCGCCCCAGACGTTGACGATGCGCTCGAAGCCGCGCTCATATTTGCCGAGATGGTAGGCGATATCGGAGGCGAAATAGGTCGGCTGTCCGTTTTCGCGCACCACCACGCGGTCTTTTTCGTCACCGAACGCGGTGGAACGAAACCACCACGCGCCGCCGGCTTCATATAAGTATCCACTTTGCTTGAGACGCTCGACGGCGCGCTGCACGGCGCCCGATGCGGTGAGCGAGCGCTCGGAAAACCAGTGATCGTAACGCACGCCGAATTCGGCCAGATCATCGCGGATGTCGGCGAGGATGGTGCTGAGGCCGAGGTCGAACACCGCACGGTAGTCGTCAGCGCCGAGCAAGGCCTTCATGCGCGCGATGAGGGCATCGATGTGCGCCTCCTTGTCACCGCTGTCATCGGCGGCGGCGTCGGGAGGCACATCCCGCATCACCTCACTCAATGCATGGCGCAGACGCGTAGCGTGTGTCTGCTGCAATGCGCGCGCGATGTCATAGACATAAGCGCCCTTGTAACCGTTGACGGGAAATACCACCGGCTCGCCGCACAATTCGAGATAGCGCAGCCACACGCTGGCGGCGAGGATGTCCATCTGACGCCCGGCGTCGTTCACATAATATTCGCGCTGCACCTTGAGACCGGCGGCCTCCAGCAGATTGGCCAGCGCGCTGCCGATGGCCGCGCCGCGTCCGTGGCCCACGTGCAGCGGGCCGTTGGGATTGGCGGAGACAAATTCCACCTGCACCGGATGCGCACTGGTTTGCGCGGCCCTGCCATACGCCGCGCCGGCGTCGAGAATGGTGTTGACGACCTCCTGCCACGCCGCAGGCGCGAGAAAAAAATTGATGAAGCCGGGGCCGGCGATCTCGACGCGCGCGACCTTGTCCGAGGCCGGCAGGTGCGCCACGATCTGCTGCGCCAGTTCGCGCGGTTTGCGCTGCGCCGCCTTGGCCAGCGTGAGCGCGATGTTGCTGGCAAAATCGCCATGCTGCCGGTCGCGCGCGTGATCGACGCCGATTTCAGGCAACGCGCCCGCTGCCAATATATTTTGCGTCTGCAAGTCTTGCAGCGCCGCATGGAGCAACTCACACAAATGGGATTTCATAAAGACGGAGAAAAGAGGCAAGAGCAAAGAGAAAAGGATCAACGGCCATTTTACCTTTTCTCTTGCCTCTTTTCTCTTGTATCTGTTTCAATCCATCTCCATCGGATCGACATCCAGCGACCAGCGCACCCGGCGCGCGAGTTTGAGACCTTCCCACTGCGGCAGACAGGTCGCCAGCAAGCGGTGCAGATCGGCGCGGCGCGCGGACTGCAACAGCAACTGCGCGCGATGACGTCCGGCGCGGCGCTCCATCGGCGCGTTCACCGGCCCCAGCAGTTGCACCTCCGCCATCCCCGCCTCCTGTGCCAGACGGCACGCCGCTTCCAGAAAGGCCAGCGGCGCCTGCGCGTCGACCGCCTCGGCGCGCAACAGCGCCAGCGCACTGTAGGGCGGCAGACCGGCCTGGGCGCGCTCTTCAAGGGCGGCCTCGGCAAAGGCGCCGTAGCCGCGCGTGAGCAGCAGGCGCAGCAGGGGGTGCTCCGGATGATGGGTCTGAATCACCACCTGCCCGGCGATGTCACCGCGCCCGGCACGCCCCATCACCTGCACAATCAATTGCGCCATGCGCTCAGGCGCGCGGAAATCCACACCGAACAGGCCCTGGTCGGCATCGAGGATGCCCACCAGCGTGACCTGGGGAAAGTGGTGCCCCTTGGCCAGCATCTGGGTGCCGACCATAATATGGCTGCGCCCGGCGTGGACATCGTCAATCAGTCCCTGCAGGGCGCCCTTGGCGCGCGTGGTGTCGCGGTCCATGCGCGCCACGGCGGCCGCGGGAAAATGCCGCGTCAGCGTCTCTTCCACACGCTCGGTGCCGTGGCCCAGCGCGTACAGCGCCAGCGAGTGGCAGGCCGGGCAGGCCTTCTCCGCCGCGCGTTGCGCACCGCAGTGATGACACAACAGGCGCTGCGCGCGCTGGTACAGCACCATGCGCGTATCGCAGCGCGTGCAGGTGGCCACCCAATGGCACTCCTTGCAGATCAGCGTCGGCGCATAGCCGCGCCGATTGAGAAACACCAGCGCCTGTTCCGAGCGCTTCAGGGTGGCGTCCATCAGTGCGAGCAGCGGGCGCGACACGCGGCCTTCCGTGGGCGTGCTGCGCATGTCCAGCACCGTGACCTGCGGCGCCTTTGCGCGGCCCGCGCGCTGCGGCAGTGCGAGGCGCCGGTAACGCCCCTCGCGCACGTTGTAGAGACTCTCCAGCGAGGGCGTGGCCGAGCCCAGCAACACCGGCACCCTGGCACGCTGCGCGCGCATGATGGCGACGTCGCGCGCGTGGTAGCGGAAACCCTCTTGCTGCTTGAACGAGAGGTCGTGTTCTTCGTCGATCACAATGAGTCCAGGGCGCGCGAGCGGCGTGAACACCGCCGAGCGCGTGCCGATCACGATCGGCGCCTGCCCCGAGCGCGCCGCGCGCCAGGCGTGCAGACGTTCGCCGTCGCTTAAACCGGAATGCAGCAGCGCCACCGGCACGCTGAAGCGCTGCGTAAAGCGCTCCATGAGCTGTGGCGTGAGCGCAATCTCCGGCACCAGCACCAGTGCCTGACGTCCGGCGGCGATGACCCGCTCGATGAGGCGCAGATACACCTCGGTCTTGCCGCTGCCGGTGATGCCCTCAAGCAGAAAGGCCTGAAAACCCTGTGCAGCGGCCACGGCCTCCACCGCCTGCTCCTGCGCCATATGCAACAGCGGTGGCACTTCTACGATCAATGACACGGGCGCAACAGCGGCGGCGCGCACGCGCGGCGTGCGGCCCTGGCGCAGGGCGGTCGGCAGGGCCGCAGCCACCACCTCGCCGATGGGATGATGGTAATAGCCGCTGGCCCAGCTGAGCAGGGCCAGCAGCTCCGCAGACAGCAGCGGCTCCTCGTCCAGCACCTCCAGCACAGGCTTGAGCCGCACACGTTCCACGCGACTCTGTGCGGCGGCTTCCAGAACCACACCCACCGTCTGCGTGCGCCCAAACGGCACCTTCACCCGCATGCCCGGCACCAGGCGGGCGGCGTCGTAACCCCGTGGCGGCAGATAGTCGAAGCTGCGGCGCAGTGGCGAAGGAACGGCGACATGTAATACGAGGGAAGGCATGTGGGCAGCCCGGTGGTTCCTTATGTCAATGATCCGGTAGCCAAGGTTAAGAAATTCTTCTGCAAAGTGCGCTAAGTTTTTGTACAAAATCGGGATTCATGATATCCACAAAATCTGTGGATAACTTTGTGGATAGACAGCAGCGGAATTGGTTTAAACCGCGTTGTTGTTGGGCCTGAAACAAAATGGACACAATTTAGCCTGACATTAAAAATATAAATATAATCATATAGATAAACGAGCGACCAAGGGCTCTGGCAGGATTGCGTCACAGCTGAAAACCGGCTCAATGTTAGAGTGTGTACAAAACCTCTCTGAAACAACGTGGAACCCGCGCGAGGGCGCGCTTTTAAGGAGTCAAGACTCTTCTGCCAAAAGGCGCAACAAACCGCTCAGCGCCAGACGGCGCATGGGGCGGCCATCGACCGGACTGCGCGGCGCCTGGTGCAGACCGCCGACCGGAAACACCGTCAGGTCGATCACGACATCGCCGGCGACAAAGCGGTAGACCGGAACGCGCTCCGGCGCCTCGTCCTGCCCCCGGCGTGTGTGCCGTGTCTGGGTCTCATATGGAATCTCCCGTTCCAGCAGAAATACCCCCACCTCTTCGGGCACATCGCTAAACAGATGCAGATTCACGTCGGAGTGCGCGTGCGCCGTACCGCTCAGCACCGAGCCCACCAGGCGCGGCTGAAACGGCTCCAGCAGACGCATCGCCTGGGCCGCCGCCTCGCGCAGTTCGCGCAGCCGGCGCGGTTGCAGTTCGGCCTGGAACAGGCGCTGATAGGCGCCCAGCTCCTGTTCGACCTCTTCATTGCGCGGCATGTTTTGGGTGTCCGGCGCGCCGAGCTGGTGCGCGGCCTTGCGCTTGGCGGCGTAGTAATCGCTGATGCCGTGCTCCGCCATCAGCCGCGCGGCCTCCATGGCAATCCGCTGACGCATGCGTTTATCACGGGCGGTGTGCGCGGTCATGGGCACTAAAACAACTGCTCTAAAGCGCGCGGCGCACCCGCGCCGAGGCCGGCATCCAGCGATTCCACCTCGGCGGCGGACTTAGGCGGATGTTCGCTACTGAATACCTCGTTGATGGCCTGACGGTTGTCTGCACGCGCCAGCGCGCCGGTCTCAGGGTCGATGCGCAGGGTGACGATCCCCGGCGGCGGCTCCGGCAGTTGCTCGGGACGATCCTTCAGCGCCACCTCCATGAAGCGCATCCAGATGGGCAAGGCGGCGTGGCCGCCCGTCTCCAGATCACCGAGCGGCAGGTGTTTATCGAAGCCGATCCAGGCCGTCGCGGCGAGCGCAGCGTTAAACCCGCAAAACCAGGCATCGCGCTGGTCATTGGTGGTGCCGGTCTTGCCCGCCAGGTCGCTGCGTCCGAGCGCGAGTGCGCGGCGCGCGGTGCCGGTGCGGATCACGTCGCGCATCATGGAGGTCATGAGGTAATCGTTTTCCGCGGTGATCACACGCAGTGCGGCGCGTCCCGCGGGACTGCCACCACTCACGGCGGCGGGTTCCGCTGCGGAATTGGCCGTGCGCCGCAGTTCGGCCTCGATATCGGCCCGCACCTCGCCTTCCAGGCCCGGCGTGACAGATGCTGCGGTGTCGCAGTCGAGACAGGCCTGCACCGGATCGGCCCGATACAGGGTGCCGCCATCGGGGCCATCGATGCGCTTGATAAAATACGGCTCCACCTGATAACCGCCATTGGCAAACACGGCAAACCCGCGCACCATTTCCATCGGCGTCGCCACCGCGCTGCCGAGCGCGAGCGACAAGCCTTTGGGCAGCCGCTCCGGCCTGAAGCCGAAGCGTGTGACGTAATCAATGGCATAGTCGATGCCGATGGTGCGCAGCACGCGGATCGAGACCAGGTTGCGCGACTGGGCCAGCGCCTCGCGCAGCCGCATGGGGCCGATGAACTTGCCGCCGAAATTCTCCGGGCGCCAGGCCTCGCCCAGGTCCGCGCCCTCCACCACGATGGGCGCATCATTGACCAGGCTGGCGGGGGTGAACCCCTTCTCCAGCGCTGCCGAGTAGAAAAACGGCTTGAAACTCGACCCCGGCTGCCGCTCGGCCTGCACTACGCGGTTGAAATTGCTTTGATAAAAGTCGAAGCCGCCCGCAAGCGCGATGATTGCGCCGTCGTTCGGGTTGAGCGCGACCAGCGCGCCCTCCACCGCCGGCAGTTGCGACAGGCCCCACTGCTGGTCCGCTTGATTGCCGGGCAGCGGCTCGATGCGGACAATGTCACCGGGCTTTAAAAACTCCAGCGCAGTCTTCGGCGCCGGGCCGCGATGGTTTTCGTCGATATAGGGCCGCGCCCAGGACAATCCCGCCCACGGCAGCTCCAGCGTGCCGAGCGCCGGCTGGAATACGGTGACACTCTGGGCTGCGACCTTGAGCACCAGCGCGGCCTGCACCCTCCCTACCTCAGGACTTCCCTCCAGAATGCGCGTCCAGTCCTCGGGCTGGAGCAGGAGCGTGAGTTCGATATGGCGTTCCGGCCCGCGGTAACCGTGGCGCTTGTCGTATTCCAGCAGTCCCGCGCGCAGCGCCTGGTTGGCCGCCGGCTGCAACCGGGTGTCGAGCGTGGTGTAGACCTTGTAGCCGCCGGTGTAGGCATCCTCGCCGTAACGGCTCACCATCTCCGCGCGAACCATCTCGGCCACGTGCTGGGCCTCGACCTCGATCTCCAGCGCGTGGCGCTGCGCCGTCTCCGGCTCGGCCAGCGCGGCCTTGTAATCCGCAGCGTCGAGGTAGCCCAGCAGATGCATGCGATCGAGCACATAATTGCGGCGCTCGGTAGCACGCTCCAGATTGGCGACAGGATTATATCTGGACGGCGCCTTGGGCAGGCCGGCGATCATCGCCATCTGCGCCACGCTCAACTGGTCAACGCCCTTGCCGTAATAAAACTGCGCTGCGGCGGCGATACCGTAAGAGCGGTTGCCGCAATAGATCTTGTTGAGATAGAGGGTGAGGATCTCGTCCTTGCTGAATTCGCGCTCGATGCGTAGCGCGAGCAGTATCTCCTTGAGCTTGCGCAGAAAGGTCTTTTCGCTGGACAGGAAATAGTTGCGCGCCACCTGCATGGTGATGGTGCTGCCGCCCTGACGCTTTTCGCCGGTTTTCACCAGTGCGAGGGCGGCGCGCAGCAGGCCCTGATAGTCGACGCCGGGATGCTGGTAGAAGCGGTCGTCCTCCGCAGCCAGCACGGCGTGCACCAGGGGCGCCGGCACCTGGCGGAACTCGAGCGGTATGCGCCGCATCTCGCCGAACTCGCCGATCAGCCTAGCATCCTGCGTATAGACGCGCAGCGGCACCTGCAGGTGCACATCGCGCAGACTCTCGCTCGAGGGGAGCTGCGGCGCAAGATAGAGATACAGCGCGATCAGCCCGGCCGCCAGTAACGTGAGCCCCGCAAACACCGCCGCAAGCGCAAAGCCGAATAACTTCAGGAGTGGATTCATTTTGATTTGTGGTGCGGCGACCAGGCCCAGCCGCCGACGGCGCGCGAGACGCCAGTATAGACTGCCGTTGCGGATTGCGAAATATGTTGATTTTTTATACTGTTGATCTATAGTTCGGGCTATTATCTAATGAATTAAGCGACGTATGCTGCGTAACC
Organism: Gammaproteobacteria bacterium; assembly: GCA_030655395.1. GTDB lineage: Bacteria > Pseudomonadota > Gammaproteobacteria > SURF-13 > SURF-13 > JAQBXX01. Next base: position 11,296 of record JAURVQ010000097.1, read on the forward strand.
ACGGATATCTAAAGGGGAAATTTCGTGCTCCAGCTTTTTAGCACGCCATCTCTGGTCGGGCTCGACATCAGCTCGACGTCGGTCAAACTGCTGGAGTTGAGCAGGAGCAATGGCCGCTACCGGATCGAGAGCTACGCGGTAGAGCCGATCGCGCCGGGCGCAGTGGCGGAAAAGACCATTGCCGACGTCGAGAGCGTGGGGGCGGCCATCCGGCAGGCGGTACGCCGCTCGCGCACACGCGCCAAATTCGCCGCCGTCGCAGTGGCAGGTTCCGCGGTCATCACCAAGATCATCACCCTGCCCGCCAGCCTCAGCGATGACGACATGGCAACCCAGATCGAGCTGGAAGCCGATCAGTACATCCCGTATCCGCTGGAAGAGGTCAATCTCGACTTCGAGGTCATCGGTCCGTCGGAGAAAGACCCCGCCAGCGTCGATGTGCTGCTGGCCGCCTCGCGCAGCGAAAATGTGGACACGCGCGCGGCCGCAGTGGAACTGGGCGGGCTCACCGCCAAGGTGGTCGACGTGGAGGCCTATGCCGCGGAAAGGGCGGTGGCGCTGATGGCGGGCCAGATGAAAGGTCTGGAGGCCGACCGGATCATTGCGGTGTTTGACATCGGCGCCACCATGACCAGCATGACCGTGCTTGACCACCTCAAGATCGTGTACACGCGCGAACAGGGCTTCGGCGGCAAGCAACTGACCGAGGAAATCCAGAACCGTTACGGCCTGTCTTACGAAGATGCGGGTCGCGCAAAGCGCCAAGGCGGACTGCCCGAGAACTATGAGGCAGAGGTGCTCACGCCCTTCAAACAGGCCATGGCGCAACAGATCGCCCGCTCGCTGCAGTTCTTTTTCTCTTCCAGCCACTACAACAGCGTTGACCACATCCTGCTCGCGGGCGGCAATGCGCTTATCCCCGGCATCGCCAAGCTCATCGAGGCCGAGATCGGCGCTACCACCTCGATTGCCAATCCGTTTGTCGGCATGAGCATGGCCGCGCGCATCAATGCCCAAGCCCTCACCAGCGACGCGCCCTCACTGCTGGTCGCCTGCGGGCTTGCACTGCGTGGCTTCGACCCGCCATGACGCATATCAACCTGCTGCCCTGGCGTGAGGCGCGACGCAAGGAGCGCGAACGCGAATTTGCCGTGATGGCGGGAGGAGCGGCGGCACTCGCCGCCGTGATCGTATTTTACGCCCACATCCAGATCAGCGGCATGATCGAAAGCCAGGAGGCCCGCAACAGCTTGCTTGCCCAGGAGACCACCGCCTTGGACAAGGAGATCGGCGAGATCAAAAATCTGGAGGCAGAGAAATCGCGTCTGCTCGCGCGCATGAATGTGATCCAGGACCTGCAATTGAGCCGCCCGGAGGTCGTGCACCTGTTCGGTGAGCTGGCCACGACCCTGCCGGAGGGCGTCCACTACACGGCCATCAAGCAGCAGGGCGCGGGGCTTACCGTGGGTGGCGTTGCGCAATCCAACGCGCGCGTCTCCACCCTGATGCGCAATCTGGAAAATTCTCCCGGGCTGGAAAAACCGGTGCTGGACGTGATCGAAACCACCGAAAAGGACAAGACCCGCACCACGCGCTTCGTGCTGCGCGTGAGCCAGAAGCAGAGCGGCAGCCGCAAGACGGCCGCGGAAGCGGCGGACAAGGACAACAAGGCGGGGGCGCAGCCATGAAGCTGTCTGACCTGCAAACCCTCGACTACCAGAATGCCGGCAACTGGCCCATGCCGGTCAAGGCTGCGGCCATCGGGCTCCTGTCCGTTGTCCTGCTGGGTGCGGGCTTCTGGTTCGATACCAAGGCACAATGGGACACCCTGCAACAGGCGCGCACCAAAGAGAATGAACTCAAGCAGACATTTGAGATCAAGCAGACCAAGGCCGCGAACCTCGCTGCCTACCAACAGCAGCTTGAAGAGATGAAACAATCCTTCGGTGCCATGCTGCGCCAGTTGCCAAGCAAGGCCGAAGTCGCCGATCTGCTGGTCGATATCTCGCAGACCGGGCTTGCCAGCGGGCTTGAGTTTGCATTGTTCAAGCCCGAGGTCGAGGTACAGAAGGATTTCTACGCCGAACTCCCGATCAAGATCAAGGTGACCGGCGACTATCACAAGTTCGGCAATTTCGTGAGCGGCGTTGCCGCCCTGCCGCGCATCGTCACCCTGCATGACATCGCCATCGGCCCCGTCTCGGACAAGGATGAACGCCTGGTGATGGAGCTGACCGCCAAGACCTACCGCTACCTCGCCGAAGACGACGTGGCCGCGAAAGACAAAAGCAGCGCATCCCCGGCTGCGGCGGGTGCAAAATGAAAGCGGCCTCCCTGCGCGGCGGCCTGGTCGTCCTGCTCGCCACGGTGCTGAACGGCTGCGGCAGTGACATGAACGACCTGCACCAGTACATCGCCGGGGTCAAGGCGCGGCCCCAGGG
>JAURVQ010000104.1 GCA_030655395.1 Gammaproteobacteria bacterium
CGGAACAGGTCGCCGGCGAACAAGGAAGCCTCGTCGCCGCCAGTGCCGGCGCGGATTTCAAGAAAGATGTTGCCTGCATCGTGCGGATCGGTGGGCAACAGCAGGCGCTGCAATTCGGTTTCCAGCGCCTGCTGTCTGGCCTGCGCCTGTTTCACTTCCTCCTCCGCCAGTACGTGCAATTCGGCGTCCTCCTCGCGCAGCATCTGTTGCGCGGCGTCGAGATCGGCCAGCGTGGACTGGTAGCGCTGGAAGCACTCCACGATGGGGCGCAGCTCGGCGTACTCCATCGAGTAGGTGCGGAAACGTGTCTGATCGCGGATCACTCCGGGATCGGCGAGCAGGGCGCTTATTTCGTGCAGGCGTTCGGAGAGATTTTCCAGCTTGCTGCGGATTGAGGGCTTCACGTACCGGGGTTATCGTCGCTGTCTTTCAGGCTGAACAGCTCGCGCGCGGCGAGCAGCAATTCCGTGCGGCCTTCAAAACCGGCCTGCTTCATCTGGATGCAGGGCGCGTGCGTGAGTTTATTGGTGAGCGAGCGCGCCAGCAGATACATCACCTGCTCGGGGTCGCGCCCCTGCGCCAGCAGCCGCCGCGCATTGTCTATCTCGTCATCGCGCGTACGCTCGGCGCCGCTGCGGTAGGCGCGAATGGTGGAGACGGCGGAGAGCGATTGCAGCCAGCCCATGAAGTGCGTGACCTGGGTGTCGATGATCTCCTCGGCCTGCGCGGCGGCGGCCTTGCGCGACTTGAGACTTTCCTGAATCACCTCTTGCAGATCATCCACCGTATACAGATACACGTCGGCAAGCTCGCCCACCTCCGGCTCGATGTCGCGCGGCACGGCGATATCCACCATGAACATCGGGCGATGCTTGCGCGTCTTGAGTGCGCTCTCCACGCTGCCCTTGCCGAGTATGGGCAACTGGCTCGCGGTGGAGGAAATGACGATGTCCGCCTCGCTCAAGTGCGCCGGCATTTCGGACAGCGCAATGGCGTAACCGTTGAACTCGCTCGCCAGCGCATGGGCACGATCCACGGTGCGGTTGGCGACGATCATGCGCCCGATGCCGCTCTCGTGCAGATGGCGCGCGACCAATTCAATCGTCTCGCCCGCGCCGATCAACAGCGCAGTGCGGCTGGGCAAGTCGGCAAAAATCTGTTTCGCGAGTGTGACTGCAGCAAATGCCACCGACACCGGGCTCGCCCCGATGGCGGTATCGGTGCGCACCTGTTTGGCGGCGGCGAAGGTGTGCTGAAACAAACGGCTCAGCAACGCGCCGACCGTGCCCGCCTCCTGCGCATCCTTGTAGGCCACCTTGATCTGTCCCAGAATCTGCGGCTCGCCCAGCACCATGGAGTCGAGCCCGCTCGCCACGCGCAGCATATGGCGCACCGCGGACTGGTCGTCAAAGGTATAGAGATAGGGCAGAATCGCGTCCGGCGCGAGCTGGTGGTGGTGCGCAAGCCAGGCGCTGATGACGCTGACATCGGGGCCGTCGGCGTGGCAATATATCTCGGTGCGGTTGCAGGTGGAGAGGATCGCCGCCTCGTGCACACCGGGCTGCGCCGTCAGCTCGCGCAGCGCCTGTTGCAGGCGCGCGGGCACAAACGCCACCCGTTCGCGTATCTCCACCGGCGCGGTCTTGTGATTCACTCCCACTGAAAATAACGGCATACCCTGATACTTATCCCGATTCAAACCCGCACACTCAAGCTTGGAAATTCTGAGGGATGGGCCGCCGGAATACAAGTTTTGCCCGCCGCCGGCCCCAAGCTGACCCACTTTAGGTATAGTAGCCTTATTGAATAGCGTCCTCTCGCCACACAACGTTTAGGAGCACCCCATGAAGTGGCCTTCCCCCGCACTGCGGGCGCACAAACCCTTGCTCGCGCTGTGTCCGGCGCTGTGCATGGCCCTGCTGACCACCGCACTCGCGACGGGCTGCGCGCTGCCACACAAACAGCCCCCTGCCGAGGCACAGGCCGCGCCCCCGCCAACGTCGCCCGGCGCCGATGCGATGTATGACCTGCTGGTGGCGGAGATCGCAGGCCAGCGCGGGGACTACGCCGTAGCGTTCGATCACTACCTGCAGGTGGCGCGCAGCACACGCGACCGCCGCGCCGCCGAACGCGCCATGCAAATCGCAGTGTTCATGCGCGACAAGGAAAAGGCGCTCACCGCCGCACGCCTGTGGGCAGACGTCGACCCCGACAGCCTGGACGCGCGCCAGGGGCTGGTGGTGTTCCTGCTGCGCAACGGCCAGCCCGAAGAGGCCCTGCCGCATCTGGACACTGTCCTCGCCGCTATGCGGGCCGCACCCGCACCCAAACCCGCGCCCTCCGCGAACGATCTCAGCCTTGATCTCGGAGCCTCCGCGCAGGGCTACATGCAGATCGCCGCGCTGCTGGGCGCGGAGCAGGATAAGCAGGCCGCGCTCAGTCTCATGCAGCGCTTCGTCGCCCGTCACGAAAGCGATGCCGAGGCACACTTCGCCTACGCCAATCTCGCCCTCAGCGCAGGCGACCTCGCCACCGCGCAAGCGGCCACCGACGCCGCACTGCAACGCAAGCCCCGCTGGCCGAGCGCGCTGGTGCTGCGCGCTCGCATCCTGCAGGCGCAGGGCAATACCGGCGCGGCCATCACCGCACTCGGCGCAGCGGTAAAGCAGTCCCCCAAAGACCTGCCGCTACGGCTCGCCTATGCACGCATGCTGGTGGACAGCAATCGCATGAAAGAGGCGCGTGCGCAATTCAGAGTGATGGCGCAGCAGGCCAAGGACAACGTCGAGGTGCTGCTCGCCCTCGGCCTGGTGTCCATGCAAATCAAACAGCAGGACGATGCCGAGCGCTACCTCAACCAGGTGCTCAAACTCGGCAAACGCGGGACGGAGGCACACTATTACCTCGGCCAGATTGCGGAAATCAAAAAGCGTCCGCGCGCCGCCATCGAGCACTACAAAAAGGTGACCGAAGGCGATGCCTGGCTCGACGCGCAACTGCGCATCGCGCGCCTCACCGCCAAGGAGAGCGGGCTCGCGGCGGGGCGCGCCTACCTGCATGCCATCCAGATACAAAATCCGCAGCAGCAAGTCCAGATCATCATGGCCGAGGGTGACCTGCTGCGTGAGCAAAAGCGCTATACCGAGGCGCTGGAACTCTACAACGCCGCGCTCACCGAGCAGCCCAACGACAGCAGCCTGCTTTATGCGCGCGCGATGCTGGCGGAAAAGATGGACCGGCTCGATCTGCTGGAACAGGACCTGCGCGCGGTTATTGAACGCGAGCCGGAAAACGCCACCGCCCTCAACGCGCTCGGCTATACCCTCGCCGACCGCACCACGCGTTCTCAGGAGGCGCTCGGCTATATCGAGCGCGCACTGCAACTCAGGCCGCAGGAGCCGTCCATCATCGACAGCATGGGTTGGGTGCTTTACCGCCTCGGCCGCCATCAGGAGGCGCTGCGTTACCTGAAGGCGGCGCTCGACCTTGCCGACGACCCGGAAATCGCCGCCCACCTCGGCGAGGTGATGTGGGTCACGGGCGACCAGAAAGGCGCGCTCAAAATCTGGGAGCAAGGGCTGAAGGTCAACGCCGAAAATGAGGTGCTGTTGAACACCATGAAACGCTTCAGCCGCTGAAGAACGTACAGTGAAGGCAGTGCAGTATTGGCTCCTCATCGGCCTGGCGCTTGCTGTCGGCGCTTGCAGCACACTGCCTGTCCCGCCCGCGTCTGCTGCGGACGGCGCTGCAGAAACCCTGTGGCAACAACGCCAGCAGGCGCTGGCGGCCTTGCAATCCTGGAATCTGAACGGACGCATCGCCGTGCTCACCGCACAGCAGGGCTGGCATGCGGGCGTGCGCTGGATGGAGCAGGACGGTGGGTACCATATCCACCTCGACGCCCCGCTCGGTCAGGGCGCGGCGGAAATCATCGGCAACCGCGCCGGTGTGGTGCTGCGCACCGGCGACGGCGAATTCAGTGCCGAAAGCGCCGAGGATCTGCTGGAGCAGCGTCTGGGCTGGCGCCTGCCGGTGAGCGGCCTGCGCTACTGGGTGCGCGGGCTGCCCGACACGCGTGCCCCGGTTGAAGGCCACACCCTCGATGCAGCGGGCCGGCTCACACGCCTCCAGCAAGCGGGGTGGGACATTGAATTCAAACGCTACGCGTCCGCTGGCCCATTGGAGTTGCCGGATAAAATCTTCCTTACCAATAACAGCGCCGGTAACAGCGCCAGCACTGATGCCACGCTCGAAATCCGTCTCGTCATTGAACACTGGAGTGAATAGTCGTTCGGTCAGCGTGCGTGTCTTTCTGGTAAAATAGTTTCCAATGAATACGCGTGCCTGGCCGGCGCCCGCCAAGCTCAACCTGTTTCTGCACATCACCGGGCGCCGCGCGGACGGTTACCATAACCTGCAAACCGTATTTCAGTTTCTGGATTACGGCGACGCGTTGCACTTCACACCGCGCGCCGATGGCGTGATCCGCGCCGTGCATGCGCTGCCGGGCGTAAGCGAAGAGCAGGACCTCACCGTGCGCGCCGCGCGTCTGTTACAGCGCGCGACGGGCACCGCCCAGGGCGCCGACATCCGCCTCGAAAAACACATCCCGCTGGGCGCGGGGCTGGGCGGCGGCAGTTCCGACGCGGCCACCACGCTGGTGGCGCTGAACCGGATATGGCAAACGCAGCTTGCGCCGGATGAACTGGCGCAACTCGGCCTGCAACTGGGCGCGGATGTACCGGTGTTTGTGCACGGTGCAGCGGCATGGGCGGAGGGCGTCGGCGATGAGCTTGCGCCCGTAACATTACCCGAACCGTGGTACGTGGTCGTCACCCCGCCGTGCCGGATATCCACCGCCGGGATATTCAGCGCCCCGGATTTGACACGCACGAGCCCCCCGCTCACAATGCGCGACTTCCGTGCCGAGCAGTTGCCGGCGTACCGTAACGACTGCGAGGCCGCGGTCTGCCGCCGTTATCCGGAGGTGGCCGAGGCATTGGCCCGCCTCGCGGCCTTTGCGCCCGCGCGCATGACCGGCACCGGCAGCAGCGTGTTCGTCGCCTTCGCGCATGAGCAGCAGGCGCGGCAAGCATTAGAACGGCTCGCGCTCGACCGGCTTCCGGGCTGGCGGGGATTCGTGGCCCAAGGCAGAAACCTGTCGCCGCTGCATGAAATGTAGGTTGGGTTAGGCGCGATTTTGCGCCGTAACCCAACACACGCCGGTGTTGCAGATTGGGTTTGTTGGGTTACGCGATAAAGCCGCTAACCCAACCTACATTACAGCGATGGGGTTCCCTAAGGGGGAGAGCGTAGCGAGGGGGCCCCGCAGCTCTCCCCTTAGGTCGCCCGCGCGAATTTACTTCGCGCGGCAGCGAAATCTATATTGGGGTGTCGCCAAGCGGTAAGGCACCGGATTTTGATTCCGGCATTCCCAGGTTCGAATCCTGGCACCCCAGCCAATTTGTAGTTTCATTAAGTAGGGTGCCGGGATGAGAACCTGGAAGGTTCGACAAATTCGCCGGGACCATTTTGCCCGGAGCAAAATGGGACGCGCGTAGCGCGCCCGCAAGGGTGCGTGCCATGGAAGGCGGCGCATCAACGAATTTGAACAGCGGAGCGCAGCGACGCTGGCCCCGCAGGGGCGTAGCACAAGGATGTGCGGAGTAATCCTGGCACCCCAGCCATTTAAAAACAGAGAAAAGATACAAGAGGCGAGAGAAAAGAACAGGCTGGCCGATATAGCTTTTCTCTTTTCTCTGTTTTTCAGCCACAAGGGGGTCGCATGGCCGACAGTAAGATGATGGTGTTTTCCGGCAACGCCAACCGTCCGCTCGCGGAAGACGTCGCCAATTATCTCAACATGCCGCTCGGCAAGGCCATCGTGGGCCGCTTCAGCGACGGCGAGGTGATGGTCGAGATCATGGAAAACGTGCGCGGCAAGGACGTCTTCATCGTGCAGCCGACCTGCGCCCCCACCGACGCCAACCTCATGGAGCTGCTGGTGATGGTGGACGCGATGCGCCGTTCCTCGGCCTACCGCGTGACCGCGGTCATCCCCTACCTCGGCTATTCGCGCCAGGACCGCCGCGCACGCTCGGCGCGCGTGCCGATCACCGCCAAGGTGGTCGCCAACATGATTGAAAGCGTCGGCACCGACCGGCTGGTCACCGTCGATCTGCACGCCGACCAGATTCAGGGCTTTTTCGACATCCCGGTGGACAACGTCTACGCCTCGCCGGTGCTGCTCGGCGATGTGTGGAAACACAAATACCCCAATTTGATCGTGGTGTCGCCCGACGTCGGCGGCGTGGTGCGCGCGCGCGCGGTAGCCAAACATCTCGATGACGCTGACCTTGCCATCATCGACAAGCGCCGCCCGCGCCCCAACGAGGCCAAGGTGATGAACGTGATCGGCGACGTGGAAGGCCGCTCCTGCATCCTGGTGGACGACATGGTGGACACCGCCGGCACGCTGTGTCACGCGGCACGCGCGCTCAAGGAACATGGCGCCGCCAAGGTGGTGGCCTATAGCACCCACCCGGTGCTGTCGGGCCCGGCGGTGGACAACATCATGCACTCCGACCTGGACGAGCTCGTCGTCACCGACACCATCCCGCTGAGTCCCGAGGCCGCCGCCTGCCCGCGCATCCGCCAGCTCAGCATCGCGGCGATGCTAGCCGAGACCATGCACCGCATCAGCCGGGAAGAGTCCGTAAGCTCGTTGTTCATGGATTAAACCGGCCGTATAGGCTAAAATACCCCGTTTTCTAAACCCGCCTGCCCTGGTCGCGGAGCAGGCGTTTTATTTACTCAGGAGACACAACACAGGAAACACTGCTGACAGGGTGTCTCCTGAGTAAAAACCCTGTTAACTCTACCCCCACCCTGTCCCGCCCCCTTAAACAGGGGGCGGGGACGTAGCGGAGAGTGCAGCTTTAATAATGAACTCATGAGTAATTTTGGAGAAACCACATGGCCATGGATTTTGAACTAGTTGCCGAACCGCGTAGCGATCAGGGGAAGGGTGCGAGCCGCCGCCTGCG
>JAURVQ010000105.1 GCA_030655395.1 Gammaproteobacteria bacterium
ATATGTTTGTGGTATAACGTGATGCTAAGGGGCTGCGCGCTTTTGCGCAGGAATCTTCCCCCAATAAAATTGACACCTGTTTAAGCCAACTGATTTTCATACGTTGCTGGCGATACGTAGTTTAACGAAGAATGGATTCTACTGCGGTTATAGAAAGGAATATAGCTGCGCAGTACAGAAAGCATTTGGCTGTCCTCCTTAAAAACACAACCGTGAATCACGTCCGACTTCATGGAGTGAAAGAAGGATTCCATGAAGGCATTGTCAGTCACCTTGCCCGGACGGTTCATGCTCTGGGTGATACGTAACTGTGCCAGCCGTTCACGAAAGGCATTGGCGGCATATTCAATACCGCGATCCGTGTGGAAAATCAGCCCCGGTGGCGGTCGACGCTTGCCCACCGCATGATTGAGCGCACGCAAGGTCAGTGCGACATTCCGCTGCTGACCAAAGGCCCAACCAATAATGCGTCGTGAACACCTGTCCATCACCACCGCCAGATAGCGGTAGATCGAACCCACCTTGAGATACGTGATGTCGGCCACCCACACTTGATCGGGTGCTTCAGCCGGATGCTCATGCTGTCGATTGGGCAGGCTGCCGAAGAACTTCTTCAGGTTGGGTGAGGTATAGCGCAGTGTTGCCACCCGAGCCTTGATCCCGGTGCTACGCATCAGCCTAGCCACGCGATTCTCACTCACCTCCACACCCTGCGCCTGCAACTGGCGATACACCCTCGGGCTGCCATAAACACCGCGACTGGCCCGATGAATCTGCCTGATCTGTTGCACTTGGGTCTCGTTCTGCTGTGCACGCAGGCTAGGGCCGCGATTGCGCCAGGCATAGAACCCGGCACGGGTGATGCCATACACACGACACATCAGCGCGATGGAGTGGTTTTCCCGGTTTGCTTCGATGAACTCGAAGATTTCCGTTTTTGATCGGAAGCAAACCGGATGGCTTTTTTTAGGAGTTCATGCTCCTGTTGCAGCACTTTGTATTTCTTCTCCAGATCACGCAGTCGCTGGAGTTCGGCCGTGGTCTCGTTATCCAGCTGGATACCTTTGGTCACGATCAATCCCTCCCTGGCTTGTTTCCGCCAGCGTGACAGCATGAAGGGATGGATGTCTAGTGCATCGGCAACATCCTTAATCAGGATGTCGGGAAGCTCACTTAAACGTACTGCTGTTGCCTTGAACTGCATGCTGTAACGATGCACTTTTGGCAGGCTTGATTGGCCCATAAAACACCTCCGTATGGTTAGGGGGAGGTGTCAACTAATTTGGGGGAAGGTTACAGTCGGCTGCATTGCGGGGTTAGGTTACGTCGGCTCTTTGTTGGAGCTCATGTATTTTTTTTGCCACTGCGTTGCATGATCAAGAAACCCTGCCTTTTCCAATAACAGAGGAGGCTCGACTTTGCTGAAGTGAGCCATAAATATGACCGCACCGTGCACGAGGAACTTTACCGTCTCTTCGATCCACGCCTTCAAATACTTTTCGCTTAAGAAAGGACCGATTTGACCAAGGCCGTCTGACGCCAAGAGTTGAAAGCCTGGCGCAGTGGCGTGAGCAGCATACTCAGATAGACGGTCGTATGTTTCCTTGCGCTTATTTCCTGAAAAATGATCGCGTTCATTTAGAGCCTTTCGAATAGCCCCTGGCCCGAAGTTAGCCATGCGCTGCTTCGTGTCGCTCGATTTCCAGACAGCGATTTTGTTTGGATTACTTCTCATATAGTCGAGTAACGCCACTGTCTCGAACACGTCGCGGACTAAGGCAAATGCGGACTGGTAATAACCGGAAAGGCCTAGCTTTATGGAAGATGCGGCGGAATTGAATAAGCGCAAGCCCAGGTACTGAACTGTGAGTTCGTCATCAGTGGCGCTGGCATGGTCGTGTGCCATAGTGTAAATAATCGCCATTGCACCATGAATCATGGACAGGTGTTCCCGTAAATCGGGATTGTTGTCTATGAGCTTGAGGCTCGTAGCGCGAATCTCTTCTTCGTGGATATGCAGGGAGGAAAGGTTTTCAGGTGTTGCCATGGTCATCGCAACCTAACTAGAAGTAGACCCCCTAAATGGTGCCTTTTAATACACCCATAATGGTGTCTAATCCAAGGGTGCTTATTCATAGTTATTACGCCGCACTGTATACCTGCTTCCCATGACCGGCAAGCAGGCGAATGTAGCGTGCTGCTCGTTCACGCCGCTATCCAAGTAACATAGGGCCGTCGCCGGACTTGACCTTGGGCATGGAACCGGTTCCAATTAACGTATGCCTGCGGACACCGTCTTTATTCTCACCGCTGTCGCCCTGCTGATTGCGGCCTATCTTGCGGGCTCGCTCTCCAGCGCGATTCTTGTGAGCAAGCTCTTCGGCCTGCCCGATCCGCGCTCAAACGGCTCCGGCAATCCGGGTGCGACCAATGTGCTGCGTTTGGGCGGGCGTCAGGCGGCGGCGCTGACCTTGCTGGGCGATATGCTGAAAGGGCTGGCGCCGGTGCTGGTGGCGAAACATCTGGGGCTGCCGCCGCTGGTGCTGGCGGGCGTCGCGTTGGCGGCCTTTCTCGGCCATCTGTATCCGGTGTTTTTCGGCTTTCGGGGCGGCAAGGGTGTGGCGACCTTTCTCGGCGTGTTGCTCGGGCTGTCGTGGTGGGTGGGTGGGGGCGTGGTGCTCACCTGGCTTGCGATGGCCGCGATAGCGCGCTTCTCGTCGCTCGCTGCGCTCACCGCCGCGTTCATGGCGCCGCTTTATCTGCACTGGGCCGGCGCACCGGTGGAGTTTTTGATTGTCACGGTGGTCATGACCACCTTCCTTCTCTGGCGCCATCACGGTAACATCCGCAAATTGCTGGATGGCACCGAATCGAGGATCAGCTTCTCATGATGAAAATTGATCTCCTGAAAATATTCAACAAAGTCACCGGCGCGGTGCTCGGTGTGATGCTGGCGTTCATTACGCTCGGCATCATCATCGGCGTGGGCATGCTGTTTCTCAACCTGGGTAATTTGATCGGTACCAGTGATCTGGCGCGGGAATATCAGCGCATTATCTCGGACGTGCTCACGCTGTTCATCCTGATCGAGCTCTCGCGTTCGCTGGTGGATTACTTCACTACGCACCGTTTGCGCATGACGTTCATCGTCGATGCCGGGATCGTGTTTGTGTTGCGCGAGATCATGATCAAGATTTTCGAGCACAAGATCACGACGGATGAAATCTATGCCTTGAGCGCGCTGCTGTTTGTGCTGGGCGCGCTGCGTATCGGTTCGGTGATGGTGTACCAGCGCGAGAAGACCATGATGGAGGCCGCCCCGAAACGCGATACTTGAGCCTTCGGTTTAACTCATGCCGCGCGGTGCGCAATAATCCATTTTCTTGCGCGCCAAACCATGATTACTTACAACCTTCCATCTTGTAGATGAAGTAACCGTCTTTGTTAATTGCTTCGACGACGTTGTCGGGCGCGCCCTGGCTGTGGCAGAATCTGCATTCTTTGCTCGATATTACTGCATCACCCTCACCGATTGAAATCAACCACTGTTTGGCGTACTCAACTGCTTTTTGATCGTCTTTCACCTCGGTGAATACGTCAAAGTGCATCGTGCCACCATCTTTGGCTTTGACATAAGTGTCATAGACATGAATTTGCATACCTGTCCCTCTGGAAATTCATAAAATGGGTGCTTGATTTGTTCAGGGCACGACAGGTGCCGGCTGATTGGTTTTTTCTGTAGCGCGCACCTTGAGAATCACCCCGCCTTCCTGCCGCGCCACGGTTTCCAGCTCGCCGCCCAGTTCGGCGAGGTTGCGCGTCAGTTCACGGTCGATGTGGTAGGGGTCAAACACGAGATGGGTCACGCCCGGCATCATTTTTAACAGCGCCGCGCCGTCCTGCGCGGCGGGCGGCAGGGGCAGCGCGTCGCGCCGGGTCACGATCATGGTGCGCGCCGGCCACTGGCTTGCGGCACGAAACGGCTGCTTACTGTCGGCGGCCTCCAGCACAAGCGTCTGTAGCAACTGATCCTGCCCCTCCAGCACACCGCTCTTCGCCTGTACGGCGTGCTGACGGTCCAGGCTCATGAACAGCGTAGCCACCACGACCACGAGCACCAGCACGCCGCCACGCTGCCCCAGCAGGCCCGCGCCGCCCACCGCCTCGTTGAGTGAAATCAGTTTAGGCACCCCGAAGTAGAGCAGCGCCGTGAGCGCAAGCAGCGCCCAGGACGCATCCGCCGCGACAGCGCCTGCTATCAGCCCTGCCAGCAGCATGAGGCCGGTGGTGTCCGCCATCCACTGCTTGCGGCTTGCGATCAGCACCCACAGCGTGAGCGCACCTGAGCCGAACCCTAACCACTGTGCCGCATCGCCCCCCAGCGGGTCGTGACGGCTTACCAGCGCGGCCAGCGCAGGCAGCGGATTGCTCCACCACTCGAGCCCGTGCCAGCCACGGCGCATGAGCAATATCAGCGTCACAGCGATCGCAAGTCCGATAAATATCTGGCGCTGTTCGCGGCGGCTAACCGGATTTTTGTACCAGCGCACGGCGAGCACCAGCGGATAGGCGAGCCCCGCCGGGTGCAGGCTCACACTGATGGCCGCCAGCACCATCTGCGCGAAATATTTTCCGCCCAGCGGACGCGGCTCGGCGCGGTAGGCGTCGTCCAGCCATGCGCCAAGGGCGAAAATCGCCACGAGGTAGACACCGGCGCCGAGGCTGTCGGCCATGTGCAGCGTGAGCGGCGCGATCAACCACAGGCCGCTGGCGATCAGCGCCGCCTCACGGCTCGCCACGCGGCTGGTCCAGCGGTACAGCAGCAGCGCCGTGCCGAAGGTGATGAGCAGCGTGAACACCTTGGCCGCGAGCACGCTGCCGGACCAGTAAATGGCCACCGGGATATACAGCACGGCGCGCAAGTCCGGCACGCCGAAGGTAAACACGGGGCTCACCACGTTATCGACCAAGGTCCAGTTCAGCAGCAGCGCATGCGCGGCGCCCTCCTCCAGGCCGTAGCCGTCCTGGCGCAGCAGCAGCAGCGCGAGTCCACCCCATACCACGAGCGTGACCAGTGTCCAGACACGGGTCGGAATGCGAGCAAATAAGTCGGCGAACATATTTCCTTCCGGCGGGTTGCGGTAAACTGGGGCAGTATATATGAGACCCAGCGGCCTCCGCATCTGAACCGATGCGGTATGTTTGCGGTCTTATCGCTATGCAGCATCGCTTTTCTAACCGGGACTACCGATTGAAGCCCTCCTTCCTGTGCAGCCTGATTTTTATCGCCGGTGCATTATTGCAGCCGGCGCAGGCCGCCACGCTCAATCTCGATCTGCCTGACATCGGCGACACGGCGGGCGGCACGATCTCGCCTGCGGAGGAACGCAAGTACGGCGAGGCGTTCATGCGCGAGATACGCCAGTCGCTCAAGGTGATGGACGATGCGGAGATCAACGAGTACATGCGCTCGCTCGGCTATCAACTGGCGGCGCACAGCGATAATCAGTCGCTCGGTTTCTCCTTCTTCGTGGTCGAGAACCGTGACATCAACGCCTTTGCCGGGCCCGGCGGGTTTATCGGCGTCAACAGCGGCCTGATACTGGCCACCGAATCGGAAAGCGAGCTCGCCTCGGTGCTGGCACACGAAATCGGGCACGTGACGCAGCGCCATCTCGCGCGCACGATCGAAAAGGCCGACAAGCTGAATATCCCCGCCACGGCGGCGATGCTGGCCGCCATCATCATCGGCACACGCAACAGCCAACTGGGCCAGGCCGCGCTGGCAACGGCCCAGGCCGGCACCGCGCAGGTGCAGATCAATTTCACGCGCGCCAACGAAGAGGAGGCCGACCGCGTGGGCTTGCAGACGCTGGCACGCGCCGACTTCGATCCGCGCAGCATGCCGGTGTTCTTCGAGCGCCTGCAGAAGTCCAGCCGCTACGCGGGCGCGAGTGCGCCGGAGTTTCTGCGCACCCACCCGGTGACCGAGTCACGCATCGCCGACACGCGCAACCGCGCCGAGCAATACCCCTACCGTCAGATCAGCGATAACCTGAATTATCACCTGATACGCGCCAAGCTGCGCGTGATGCAAGAGGGCAGTCCGAGGCAGGCCGTGGTGCGTTTCGCCGCGGCGCTGAAGTCCGGCCAGTACCGCAACCAGGCCGCCGAACATTACGGCTACGCGCTCGCGCTGCTCGGTAACGGGGATTACGCCGCAGCGCGCGGCGAGTTACGCGCATTGCAGACCGCCGACAAGGAGCGCATCGCCTATATCAGCGCCCTGGCCCAGGTTGACCTGGCCGACAACCAGGCGGCCCGCGCGCTGCGCAGCTATGAGGATGCCTTGAAGCTGTTTCCCGGCAACCCGGTGCTCACCCTCGGCTACAGCCGCGCCCTGCTGCAGAACGGACAGGCGGACAAGGCGCGGCGCCTGCTGGAGGAATACGTGCGGCGGCAGGCGCCGGAGCCGGGGCTGTACAAGCTGCTCGCCGATGCCGAAATCGCGGCAGGCCAGAAGGCGGCGGCGCACCAGGCGCTGGCGGAGCACTATTACCTCAATGGCCAGACCATGGCCGCCATCGAGCAGCTCCAGAGCGGCATCAAGGCCTCCGATGCCGATTTCTACCGCGCCTCGCAAATGGAAGCGCGGCTGAAAGAGTTGCAGGATCAGGCCGCGCTGGAGTCCAAGCACTGATGCCAGATGACTGCGGGGCGCGGTATCGGCTACAATAGCCCCTCTATTCCGCAGGCAGATTTCCCCTTGCATCAGGAACACCCGTGACGAGCCATACACGCCGACGCTTTTTAAAAGTTACCCTGGCGGGCGCCTTGTGGGGGCTGCTCATGGCCCTTCCACGCATGGCGGCTGCGGCCTGGCCCGCGGCTGCCTTCCGCCACAAGACCGTGCCGGGCGCGCTCAAGGAACTGCTGGGCAACGCAAACCTGACAACGGCGACCGACGAGGTGCGGCTCACCGTGACCGACCTCGCGGAAAACGGCGCCGTGGTGCCGGTCACCATCGAAAGCCGCCTCGCCAATGTGGACTCGATCATCATCTTCGTGGACAAGAATCCGAGCGCCTTGGTGGCGCGTTTTAATCTTGCGCCGAACGTCAGGCCGTTCATTAAAACCAATATCAAGATGGCGGAGACCTCTCACGTCATCGCCGTCGCCAAGGCCGGCGACAAGCTCTACAGCACGAAAAAGAAGGTGAAGGTCGTGTTGAACGGCTGCGGCGGCTGAACCAGTTAGATTTCGCCCCACGGGATGTGAAATCCCGTGGGGCGACCAAAGGTGATAGCTACGCCTCTCCCCTTTGGAAACCCCATTGTGTTGTGCCCGCAGCAAGACTGCGGGGGTAAACTTAAGGTAACGTTATGGCGGACACCATCAAAATACGCGCGACGCTGGAAGGTGAAATCACCACGGTCAAGGCGCAGATCATCCATATTATGGAGACCGGCCTGTTCAAGAACAGAACCACCGGCGAACTGATCCCGGCGCACTATATTCAGGAAGTCACCTGCGCGCATAACGGAAAAGTGGTGCTCTCTGCCGAGTGGGGTATCGCCGTCTCGAAAAATCCGTACATCGCGTTCAGCTTCAGCGGCGGCAAAAAGGGCGACGCCATCACGCTCAGCTGGCTGGACAACCAGGGCGGCCAGGACTCCATCGAGACTACCGTTAACTAAACAGGCAACCAGTCAGAACAGGGATAGGCGTCGGGCAGCTTCATCCCAAAATTTTCCATATGCAGATCGGACCTTACACACTCAATAACAATCTGGTGCTCGCGCCCATGGCCGGCGTCACCGATCGCCCATTCCGCCAGCTTTGCAAAAATCTGGGCGCGGGCATGGCGGTCTCCGAAATGGTGTCATCGAACTCGCTGCTGTGGGGCAGCGAAAAGACGCGGCGGCGCGCCAACCACGACGGCGAGACCGAGCCACGCGCGGTACAGATCGCGGGCGCCGACCCCAGGCTCATGGCCGAGGCCGCAAAATACAACGCGGACAACGGCGCGCAGATCATCGACATCAACATGGGCTGTCCGGCCAAGAAGGTGTGCAACGTGATGGCGGGTTCCGCCCTGTTGCAGGATGAATCACT